>CAMCYK010000022.1 GCA_945883695.1 Akkermansia muciniphila
GTACCTGGTGTCGCTGCTTCCGGATCAGATCGTCGCGGATTTGGGGATTCATTTCACAACTCTCGGCCGCCAGGTTTCATCCTACACCCCCTATCACCGCGAGGGCCGGGACGACGGGCTGTTGGTTTCGGCGGACTGGGATGAAAGCACCGCGGAGAGCTTCCGGCGTTTGACCGGATCGGACCGGGAAGGCGCGGCCTGGCGCGGGTTCTATGGCGAGATTGCCGAGCTGGCGAAACGCTTCGCGCCGTCGATGCTCCAGCCTCTCAAGAGCGCGGCGGAGCTCCGGTCTGAAATCGGCCTGCCCGAGGTCTGGCGCAACCTGATGGAAGTTCCGATCGGCCGGGTCATTCGCGATCGCTTCGGCGACGACCTGGTGCGCGGCGTGGTGCTCACCGACGCGTTGATCGGGACCTTTGTCCCGGCCGATGACCTGCAGGCCAACCGTTGTTTCCTCTATCATCTGATCGGCAACGGCAGCGGCCAATGGCGCGTGCCACAGGGCGGCATGGGTGCCCTGGTCAAGGAGCTCCACCGCGTCGCCACCTCGCTGGGTGTCGAGATCAAGCTTCGATCGAAAGTCACCGCGCTCGAAAGTGGTCCCGCGGGCGTCCGCGTCGAGACGGAAGCCGGCCAGGCCCATGTCGCGGGGGATCTGCTCTTTGCCGCGGCGCCCCAGCACCTCGCCCGTTTGCGCGGACAAGCGGTGCCCGCTTCGCTCGAAGGTTCCCAACTGAAGATCAACATGCTGCTCTCCCGCTTGCCGCGCCTCCGATCGGGTGTCGACCCGCGGCTCGCCTTCGCCGGGACCTTCCACGCCAACGAAAGCTTCTCCCAACTGGAAGCCGCCTACACCGAAGCCCGTGGCGGGGAGATGCCAGCGACTCTCCCGCTGGAGATGTATTGCCACACGCTGACCGATCCCACCATCCTGTCCCCGGAGTTGAGCGAAAGGGGTTTTCACACGCTCACCCTCTTTGGCATCCACACCCCCGCCGGGCTCTTCGATGCCGATCCCGAACGCGCGACGGAACTGGCGACGGAGCGTGCCCTTGCAAGCCTGAACCAGTACTTGCTCGATCCCATCGAATCCGTGCTCGCTCCCTGCCGCGACGGCTCGCTGGCGATCGAAGTGAAATCCCCGCTCGACCTGGAAAAGGATGTTTTCCTACCGCGGGGCAACATCTTCCATCGCGACCTGGATTTCCCCTTCCTCGAAGGCGCTGCCGCCGATCCGCGCCAGCCGCTGTGGGGCGCTGAGACCGATGATCCGCATCTCTACCTCGCCGGCGCGGGAGCCCGCCGCGGCGGCGGTGTCAGCGGCATCGCCGGCCACAACGCCGCGATGGCGCTGTTGGGGAAGGACTGAAATCGGGGGGATCAGGGCAAGATCGACAGCCGGCGCAGGTAGTCGAAAGTGTAGATGCCGGTCGAGTGTCCGTCCGCCCAGAACAACTGCAGCGCGTAGCCGCCGATCGCCTCGCTCCGCAGCAACTCGAAGCCGCGCGGGCCGATCTGCTGGACCGGCCGCAGCACCCGGCCGAGCGCGTCCGGCTCGCCCTGGCAGGCGGCGCAGGGACAAGCGCGCCGCAACAGCTCGAGCGGCAGGTAAAGTTCTTCTCCGCCGGCAAAAGCCAGCGCGAGTTCCGGACCGATCACCACCGCCTGTTCGAGCCGACTCATAGCGGATGATCGCGGTTGCCGAAGATCGCGGAACCGACCCTTACCACCGTCGAGCCCTCGCGCACGGCGTCTTCGAAATCCCCGCTCATTCCCATGCTCAAGCCCGGCAGCGAAAGTCCGGTCCGGGCTGCCAGCTCATCCCGCAGTTCGCGCGTCCGAGAGAACCACCGGCGGGCATCTTCTTCCGGCGGAATCGCCATCAAGCCGCGGACGTCGAGATGGCGCAGGGCCGGCAGGCTCTCCGCCGCGCCCAGCAAGTCCCCGGGCGAAAACCCGCCCTTGCTCTCCTCGCCCGCCACGTTGACCTCCAAATAGACCTGCGGACGCTTGCCGTCCTCGCCGGCCACCCGGTCGAGATACTCCGCCAGGCGCAGCGAATCGACGCTGTGGATGCAGCAAAAACCCGCCAGCACCTTGCGCGCCTTGTTCCGCTGGAGGCCGCCGATGAAATGCCAGCGGATGTCCGCCGGCAGTACCTCGATCTTCGGCGCGGCTTCCTGCTGGCGGCTTTCGCCGAAAGCGCGCTGCCCCGCGTCATAGGCCTCGCGCACCGCCTCGGCAGGAAAGGTTTTCGACACCGCCAGCAGTTCCACCTCCGCGGGGTTGCGGCCGGCCTCACCGCATGCCGCGGCGATCCGGCCGCGCAGCGCGGCGAGGCGATCGGCAAGTTCCGGCATCAGCGGTCGAGCAGTCCGGCCATCCGGGCGTTCCGGGTGATCTCCACCAGATCGCCGAGGATCATAATGCCCTCGCGCTTGTGGGGGTCCAGCCCGCTCGGCCATTGCGGCGTGTCGTCCAGTTCGGCCGTCGCGTCCTTGGCCCGGCGCATGTATTCGTTGTTCTCCTTCGAGGGATCGAAGGGCCGCAAATCTCCACCTTTTTCGACATCGTCCAAAGTCAGCTTGGAGAACTCGAGGTTCGTCTTGTCATCCTTCTCGGCTGCCGTGAAGCGGCTCCTGCGTTCCTCGTTGCGCTGGCGCTGCTGGAGTTCGATTTCGGCAAGTTCCTTCTTCCGCTGGTCGAGGTTGAGCGAAACCTTGTTCTCGCGGATGCGCGCCTTGGTCTTGGTGATGTCCTCGATCACATAGGAGAAATCCTTCGATTGGGTTACCCGGGCGTTGCTGAGCTCCTTGAGGCGGGGAACGAACAACTGGTCTTTCTTCAAGGGGGAAAAGTCCGGGGCCTTGCGGATCATGTCGTGCTCCAGCGGATGATCGAGGTAGGCCTCGCCGATCTCCAGCGCGTCGGTCAGACTCGGCAAAATGATGTCCGGAACCACGCCCAGCTTTTGGGTCGAGGACCCGGAAGGACGATAGAACTTTTGGATCGTCACCTTCACGGTGCCAGCCTTGTTGCGCGCCTTGAAAAAGGGCAACATCCGGCCGATGTCCATCGGCTGCTGGACCGTCCCCTTGCCGAAAGTCGAGGATTCACCGACGATCACCGCGCGATTGTTGTCCTGCAGGGCCCCGGCCAGGATCTCGCTGGCGGACGCGCTGCTCTTGTCGGTCAGCACCACCATCGGACCGTCCCAAATCGGCTCCTGGCGGTCGGACTCCTTGACTTGGATTTCACCGAAAGTGTTCTTCACCTGCACCACCGGCCCGCGCCGTGTGAAGAAACCGGTCATCCGCCGGACTTCCTCGAGCGCGCCGCCGCCGTTGTTGCGCAGATCGAGCATCAGGCCGTCGATCCCCTCGTCCTTCAGACGCTCGAGCAAGCGCTCGACGTCGACTGAACAACGGGTTTTGCCTTCTTCGAAATCGGCGTAGAACGAGGGCAAGGTGATGATGCCGATCCGCTTGGGTTCGCCATCGACGGATTTCATCTGGATGATTTCGGCGCTCGCCTGCTCGTCCTTGAGAGCCACTTTGTCGCGGACGATGGTGATCAGCGAGGTCTCGCCCGCCGCGCCGCCGGCCGGCTCGACTTTCATCCGCACCGGGGTTTCCTGCTCGCCACGAATCAGATCGACCACCTTGTCGATCTTCATGAACATGATATCGACCATCTCCCGCGGACCGTCCGCGTCCGGGTCCACCGCCACCACGCGGTCGTTGAGCTTGAGCACGCCCTGTTTGTCGGCCGGCCCCCCGACCACAATTCCCATGATCTTGGTGGCACCGTCCTCCTCGCCTTGGAGCAGGGCACCGATGCCCACCAGCTCGTTCTTCATCCCGTCGCGGAAGCGGTCCATCTCGCGGGTGCTCATGTAGTCGGTGTGGGGGTCGAAGGAGCGCGAAACCGCGCTCAGAAACATCGCCGCCACATCCTCGTCATCCACGTCCTTCATCACGCTGTGAAGGAATCGATCGTAGCGGAGCGCGATTTTTTCCTTGGGATCCTTGTCGTCCTTGAGGGGATTCTCCTTGCCCTGCTTCTTGGCCAACTCGGCGATCATGTCGCGGCGGAGCGTCTCGGAAAGGAGCGCCTCCTTGATCTGCTCCCGCCACAGGTTCATCGCGTCCGCCTCGTCCTTCGGCCAAGCGGCTTCCTTGCGGCTGCGCTCCAGCGACTCGTCCTTGGTGAAATCGAATTCATCGGCCTCGAGCAGGCGCTTGCCTTCGGCGACGCGAGCCTCGACGCGCTTCTTGAAGGTGCTGTAGATGTCGATCGCGGCCCCCATGCTGTTCTGCTGGAGCAGCATCGCGGACAAATTCTCACCATAGAGGCGGTTGAAGCGGTCGATGTCCTCTTGAATGAAGTAGGACTTCCCGGGATCCAGATCCATGATGAAGTCCTCGAGAAAGCGTTCGCTGAGATCGTTGAAGGGCAGGCGCGCGAAGTGGCTGTTTTGCAGCAGGATCGCCATCTGGCGGCCGACCTCGTCGAAATCCGCCTGCTGGGCGCAGGCGGTCTGCGTGGTCGCCGTAAGGAGGGCCGCCATGGCGGCGCTGCGGATGCTGGTGAAGTTCATGAGTGATTCAATGGCGGGGCTGAACAAGTGGGAAAGCGTCGCACGAAGCGGCGAATTGTCGATTTTTTAAAAGTTCGCGGGGCAGACCTCAGGGCTTCGCCGCTCCCGCCCGCTGCTGATCGAGCCAGGATTGGAAATAGGCTTCTTTTTCGGCCTTGTCCAAGGCCTTCATTTTCTCGTCCTGAGCCTTGAGATCCCCCTCGCCCATGGGGATCATCCGGAACGGAATCCCGGGAATCAGGTTGGACTCGGGCAGCCCCATCGGCCGCGGTTCCAGCGTGACCGGGATTTTCTTGAGCTCTCCCGCGCGCAGGATGCCGAGCTGGACGACTTCTCCCGGCTTGCACTTCTTGATGGCTTCCGCGAACGCGTTCATGGCGGTGCCGCCATTCCAGCGCAAGCGGTCCAGGGAAACGATCACATCGCCGGCCTGAAGGCCGGCGCGGCTGGCCGGTGTGTCCGGCACCACCCTCACGATCCCCACCCCGGCGCGCAGCTCGTCCTCGCCCGGAACCGAGGCCTGGACGTCCTCCATGGTGATTCCGACATAGCCGGGGCCGTCCTTCTGGTGTTCGGCGACCACCACCGTCTTGAGCACTTCGCGCAAGCGAAGCTGGATCTCCGGCTCGGCGGCGGCCTCGAACTCCCGCATCAACCAGTCCCGCCCCAGATCCGGGCGCGTCATCGCCCACTGTGAGAGGTCCCGCTGGGCCGTCGCCCGCTCCTTGAAATCCTCGCTGGCCAGGGAGTTCACCAAGGTGCGGGTGGCGTCATCCTGAGACAAAGTTACCGCCGGAAGCCCCCATAGGACGCTTCCGGCGATGATGACCAACGACTGGCAGGTGCAATCCATCAGGGGATCGAGGGGCGGTTCACCGGTTCAAAATGTTCTTGGGAGGAACCGTGATCGTATCGTTCGGCTCCACCAGGATGTTCATGTGCTTGGTGTTGTTGAGATCGTATTCCTTGCTCTGCCCGTTCCGGATCAGGGACACCCGGTTGATCGCACCGAAATCCGTCGGCCCCCGTGCCGCTTGCACCGCGTTGTAAAGCGTCAGGCCTTGGACGTATTTCACCGGGCCGGGAGCCATCACCTTACCGCCGACCGTCACGGTCAGTTCATTCAAGGTCTGATCCGTGGAGTGGATCACGTTGATCGTCGGCGTCGTGTAGATCTTCTCGGCGCGATACGCCGCCTCGATGCTGCGGGCCAGGGAAGTGGCGCTCAGCCCGGCTGCCCGGATCGGCCCGGTGAGCAGCGGCATGCTGATCATTCCCGCGTCGGAAACCGTGTAGGTTCCGCTGACCAGGGCCATTTCCTCGGAGGGCACTCCCTTGAGCTGGATCTCGATCGCGCGGCCGGAGCGGATCGTGGTCTGGGCCGCCAGTTGCTGCGTGGCAACCAGCACCAACGCTAGGAAAAGAAGGATGTTTTTCATGATGGTGTTGAGGTTTCCGTTGAAGGTTCGGGTTGTCAATACAGGTCTTGCTTGGAATCGTCCGTGCCACTGCTCTTGGAAGCGGATCGCGGGGCGGCCGGCTTGGCCGCGGGGGTCGCCGCCGCGGGCGACGGCATCGCCTGCGATTCGGCGGGCGCGTAGTAGGTGTAGTAGCTGGTGTAATACTGATACTGGCTGTCGCTGCGGACATCCACGTTGTTGAGCACCACCCCGATCACGTGGCCGCCGACGTTCTCGACCGCCTGCTTCACGCGCACCAGCATGTTGCGCGGCAACTTGCGGTGCTGGACCACGATCATCGTGAGGTCCACCTCGCTGGCCAGCACCGAGGCATCGCTGACCCCGAGGATCGGCGGGGAGTCCACCAGCACCAGGTCGAAACGCTGCTTCACGTCCTGGATCAGTTCCGACATGCGGCGGCTGTTGAGGATGCCCGCGGCATCCGCCGGGAGGATCCCGGAGGGCATGAAGTAGAGGTTGTCGACCGGGGTCTGCAGGATCACGTCTTCCAGCATCAGCTCGGTGGTCAGGTAGTTGGTCAGGCCGACCGAGTTGTTGATGTCGAAGAACGTGTGCAGGCGAGGCCGCCGCAAGTCGGCGTCGATCATCAGGGTCGTGTAGCCGCCTTGGGCGCAAATGTAGGCGAGGTTGACCAGGGTGGTCGACTTGCCTTCCCCGGCACCGCCCGAAACCACGGTGATCGCGTTGTCCTCCGGGTTCTTGCGGTTGAACTCGATGTTGGTCCGGAGGATCCGGTAGGCCTCGGCGTCGGGGCTCAGGCCGCTCTGCTTGTAGAGGACGCCGACGTCCTTGGGGATGACGGCGAGAACCGGCACTTGCAGGTAACGCTCCACGTCTTCCAGCGACTTCACGGAGGTATCGAGGTATTCGAGGAAGAAGGCGACCCCGATGCCGAAGATCAGGCCGACCACGGCGCCGAGCGCCAGGTTGAGGGTCACGTTGGGGCTGACCGGCACCTGGGACACCACGGGTTCCTCGTGGATGATGATCGGATCCTCGGTGATCTTGTTCTGCATCTTTTCCGTAACCTCCTTGATCTGAAGTTGCTCGAGGAGCCGCTGCGAGGTTTCGAAGTCGTTCTTGGCGTCGATGAAGGTCTGGTTGGCGATCCCCTGCCCGATCGCCTCCTCGATGGTCAGCTCCATGCGGGTTTTCAGACGATCAAGCTGTTCCTTCGCGAGTTCCAGCTTCACCTTGAGCGTTTCCCGCAGGTTTGCAACGGCCTCGACCAGATCCTGCTCCATGGCGGCAAGGTTGGTGGCCAGCGAAACCATCCTGGGATGCCTCGCCCCGAGGCCGGACGACTTCGCCGCGTCGAACTCGCGTTTCGCCTTTTGGAATTCGGGCAGCAAAACCGAAATCACATTGTCCGGGAGATCCAAGCCCGACGCATGGATGAGCAACTGGCCGCCATCATACTTCAGGAGCGTCTCGATCTGGCTCTCCAGCTGGATCTTCTGTTGTTCCAACTGGTCGAAAGCGCGAGCCGCCGACTCGGCCTTGTCGTCCTCGTCGAAGTTGCGCGAGCCCAGCTCGTTCTTGTCGCCGTGATAGATGATTCCCTCGTTGCGGATGATCGTCGACAGCAGACCGCGTTTCTCCTCCACATCGTCCTTTTGCTGCAGGACCGCCTTGCTGAGCTGCTCCATCGCCAGGTTGGCGTATTCGCTCTGGAGGGCGGTCCGTCGTTCACTGTAAGCCTTCGACACCGCCTGGGCGATGGCCTGGGCGTCCTTGGGATCGTTGTAGCGGACGCGGATTTCGATCAGCGATGTTCCCCGGATGTTCTGGGCATCGACGATTCCCCGGAGCGTCCTGCGAACGGACTCCGGGTCTGAATTCCAACGGTTCACGAGGTCCAGATCCTCGATCGCCGCATCCAGCGTCTTCTGGGCTTTGATCACCTCGAACTCGGTCGGGTAGAAGTTCGTCCCCATTTCGATGGCCGCCCGGTTGTCGGAATGGCCGGGCAACAGGACCGTGCTGGTGCCCTTGGGCCTGACCTGCACGACCGCCTTGCTCTCGTATTTCTTGGGCATCACATAAGTGATGACCAACGCGGTCATGAAGACCAACAGGAAGGTGAGAAGAATGACCCCGTAGCGGTTCTTGACGACCTGCCAGTAGTCGATGGCGTGGAGTGAAGCCTCCGAAGAATTTGTGGATGGATTCATTTCAAAGAGTTGATGAGTGTTTATGGTCGCTGATTCCAGACCGATCAAACGAAAAACTCCCGCAATGGGATACCATTGCGGGAGTTCCTAGGAGTGAAGCGAAGTTTTACTTAAGAGACGTTAAAGATCTGCAATCCGACTCAGAATTCGGCGCGGATGCCGAGGTTGAGGCGGTTGCGCTCGTAACTCTGCCCGGCGAAGTCGGACTCCGAATCGGTGTAGTTGTAGGAGAACGTGCCCGTGAGCATTTCGTTGAATTTGACCGAAACGCCAATGTAGGCATTGATCACGTCCTCATCGAGGTCACCAACGGCAAACGGAACCGGTCCTGCGGCAGCAACCAGACGACCGTCGCCGAAGTTCGCAGGGATGTAATCCACCCCACTGAACAGACTGAACATCGGCGAGATCATGTAGTCTCCGGAGACTCCGATCCGCAAGGTCTGGCGATCATCGAATTCGTAGATGCCGGCACCCACCGCGCGAACCGTGTCATAGCCTTCCACCCCGTAACGGGCGAAAGCGCGCAAGGACAGTTGCTCGTTCATCTGGGTCCTCACCGTGCTCTCGAGGTAAGGAGAAGTCGAGTTCGTGCCCCCGACCGTATCGGTTTCGTGGAACTGGGCACCCGCACGAACCACCAGAATGGTGTTCGGGCTGAAGCGGTGTTCGATACCACCGAGCAAGAAGTGGTCGCTGTAGTCGGACGAAAGGCCATCACCGTCGGTCTGGGAATAGCGGTAGGTCGCGGTCAACACCGTCTGCTCGGACAACTGGTAGCGGAAGTCGTTGTAGAGCGACAAAGTGAAGCGGTCCTGATTTTGAACCACATCGTCGTAATCCAGGCCGGTAAGGCTGAAACCGGTATAGGTGGCGAAACGCTCGGTCCAGCGGTAGCCGACCGAATTGTCGGTCTGCCAGTAGAAGTATTCACCGAGTTGGCGGGTGGTCGCGAACCCGTAAGCGTAATCCGGCTCCATCTCGTAGGAGAGGAAGTTCCGGCTGGAGAAGCGGAGCCGCTCGCTGACCCGGTGGGTCCAGTTCAAGCCGACCCGGGATTGGGTGTAGAGATCGTCCGACCCGACGGCAACGGGCTCGTCGAAGTAGTAAATCGCACCGATCCGGGCGTAGACGTCCAGCGTGGTCTGCGGGGTGATGTTGACGAAGGAGAGACCCACGTAGGGGTTAATGCTGAGCACCTCGTCGTCTTGGCCAACCAATGCGGCCGGGTTAACGTTGTCGTCCCAAGTCAGGTTGGCACCGACCGACCACTTCAGGGGAAGGCTTTCCTGGGTCTCGTCCTGGATGTGGTAAAGGTCACCGTGGGCAGCACCCAGGGTGGAGGCGATGGCAAGTGTGGAGAAAAGACTGCGTTTCATGAAATTGGATCTGGAGTTTTAGGGAGTCCGCGAGGAATTGCCAGCGCTTCAGCGGGCAGTCTTTTCCGGGAAATAGTCGTCGAAGAAGGGGCGGTCGATGCCGGTTCCGACGGGTGGATTGACGACCGGCGGCACTGACGGTGGCAGGCCAGGCACAAGGATCGGCGGTCCGCCGGGGGTCGGTCCAACGGGACCTTGACCGGGGAAATCGAGCGGGTTCCAAGCGGGCTTCACCTCCGCGGGGCTCTTCGCGCCCTTGGCGCTGGGAGTGGTTTCGCCGCGGTTCGGATCAAGCCGGCTCATGACGGCCTGCACGTCGCCCAGCGCGTCCGGGGCAACCGCAACGGCGCATTGGGAGACCAAGCGCATCTTGTCAGGGGCAGCCGTGGCGGCGGTTTCGACGATGCTGGCAACCAGCTTCGAGTCGGCTTCAGCCCCCTGGATCGCGGCTTTCACCACTTCGCAGGCGCAATCGGGATTCGCCGAAATCTCCTTCTCGACGATTTCGAGCACGGAGGAGGGCTTGGCGGCAACCGCATGCTTGACGGAAACGGCAAGCTCCAAGCAGTTCACCCCGGCCATCGCAGTGGCAGGGAAGAAGCTGAGGCAGGCCGCGACGAGCGCGAATCGGGACGTGTGTTTCATGATGGGAAAGCGAATCGGAGAGTGGGCGAATCGTTGGTGTGAATTTTCCTGACAGGAGAGCGGGTAGCGGGAATCGAACCCGCATAGCTAGCTTGGAAGGCTAGAGCTTTACCACTAAGCTATACCCGCGTCGTCGTGGCGAAGCTAACAGCGCGGGAGAAGGGGCGGCAAGCACTTTTTGTCGGTTTTGACCGTTTCGCGCGGCGCGTCGGAAAGTCCCGCCCGCCTTGCCGGGAAAAGGAATTTCCATTGCATCCATCGCGGGTTCCCGCTAAAAGCCGCTGCGGCCGACCAGCCAGGCGGGTGTAGTTCAATGGTAGAACGCGAGCTTCCCAAGCTTGAGGCGTGGGTTCGATTCCCATCACCCGTAGGGCCGCTTCCGCTTTTCCTGAGAATGTCACGGCTTGCCAAGGTGCGGTTTCCCCGCTTCCAGGAAGCGCCAGCGAAGTTCGCGGCCGCGTGAAATCCCGCCCCCGCCGGCTCTTTGACCAGCACGTTGAACAGCCAGTGGATGCCATAGTCCAGCCGTTCCATAGGTCAGAGTCCGGTTGGACGGTCGATGAACTCCCACGGCAGGCCGTAGTCCTGTTCCAGCCGGGCGGCCAGCGCTTTCACGCCGGAGGTCTCGGTGGCGTAATGGCCTGCATAGAACAAATTGATACCCTGTTCTTCCGCCAGCGGATAGCTCCAGTGCGGGCCTTCGCCGGTGATGAAGGTGTCGATCCCCTCGCCGGCGCACCGCGCCACCTCGGCCCCCGCGCCGCCGGTCACCAGGCCGATCTTTCTCACCTGGCGGGGTCCGCCGGGACAGAGATGGACGGGACCGCCTACCGCCGCGCTCACTTTCGCCACCAGCTCGTCCCGACCGATTTCGACTTGGGCGGTCAAGCCGAGCCGGGTTCCCTTCCAATCGAAAAACGTGCCGTCGGGCGTGAACCCCAGTTCCCCCATCAGCCGCGCGTTGTTGCCCAGGGTCGGGTGCACGTCGAGCGGCAGGTGGGCCGAATAGATCGCCAGCCCGCCGTCGATCGCCGCCTTGATCTTGCGGTAGAAAGCCCGCGTCAGCGGCTGCGCGCCCTGCCAGAACATCCCGTGGTGGACCAGCAGCAGGTCGGCGCCGGCCGCCACCGCCGCTTCGACCACCGGCAAGGAGGCGTCGACCGCCGCCGCGACCTTGCGGACCGTCCCGCCGTTTTCCAGTTGCAGCCCGTTGAGCGCCCCCGGGTAGTCCGGGATCTCGGCAATTTTCAATTCCGCGTCCAGAAACGCCACGATTTCGTCCAGGCTGGCCATGGCGGAGTCTTCACCCGCCGCAAAACCGAGTCAAATCCGCCGGCAGGTCCGACTGCCATTCGATCCGCCGCCCGTCCCACTCCGCCGCCAGCCGGCACGCGTGCAGCGCGTGCCGCGGCAGCATCAGGCGCGCCACCGATTCCTCCGTGAGCCCGCCGGCCACCTGCTCCAGGTAGGCCCGACCGTCGGTCCCGTAGATCTTGTCGCCCACCAGCGGATGCCCCGCGTGTTCCAGATGGACCCGGATCTGGTGCATCCGCCCGGTCTCCGGGAAACAACGCAGCAGCGCGAAACGGCCCAGCGCGCTGGCAAATCGCCGCTCCACCCGCAAGCCCGTCACGCAATCCCGCCCCGCCGGATCCACCGCCTGCCGCAGCCAGATCGCGCCGCCGGCCCGTCGGATCGATGCCTCCACCCGTGTTTCCTCCCACGCCGGCCAGCCGTGGACCACCGCCAGGTATTCCTTGCCAATCTCCCGCCGCTCGAACTGCCGCGAGAAATGCCGTGCCGCCGCGGCGTGCTTCGCCACCAGCACCAGCCCGCTCGTTTCCCGGTCGAGCCGGGTCAGGATCGACAAGCGCCCGCCGTTCGCCCGCTCGTAGCTCAGCAGCTCCTCCAGCCCGCCCAGCAAGGTCGCCTCGACCTTGCCGTTCGCCGGATGCACCGCCAGCGGGGCCGGCTTGTCGACGACGATCCAGTCGTCCGACTCGTCGATCACCCGGAATTCGCAGACCGCCCTCACGGGGTGAAGTTCCAAGCAAGAAGTTCCAAGTGCCAATGCAGAAATCACGGACCGCCTCTCATTTGGCACTTGGCACTTCTTATTTGGAACTTTCCCCTCCCGGCATGTCCGCCGACGTGCAGCACACCCTCGCCTCCTCCGCCACTCTCGAAGGCACCTCCCTCCACACCGGGGCGAAAGTCATGCTGACCCTGAAGCCGGCGCCGGCCGACCACGGCTTCAAGTTCCGCCGGATCGATCTGCCCGACCAGCCCTTCATCGACGCCGATGCCGACAAGGTGCAAACCGTCGAGCGCGCCACCACGCTGGCCGAGGGCTCGGTCAAGGTGCACACCGTCGAGCACGTCCTGTCCGCCCTGACCGGGATGGGCGTCGACAACGCGGTGATCGAGATGGACGCCAACGAACCGCCGATCGGTGACGGTTCGTCGCGCCCCTTCGTCGAACTGATCAAGCGGGCCGGGCTCGCCCCGCAGGACGCGCCGCGCAAGGTTTGGGAGATCCGCGAACCGATCCACCAGGAAACCGGCGACGGCTCGCTGATCACCATCGTCCCGTGCAAGACCTTCCGGGTCTCGGTCACCAACGTCGGGCCGGAGGGGCGCTTCACCCAGTATTTCTCCAGCGAGGTCACCCCGGAACTCTACGAGCGGGAGATCGCGCCCGCCCGGACCTTCGTCTACTACGAGGACGTCAAGCCGCTGCTCGACAAGGGCCTGATCAAAGGGGGCTCGCTCGAGAACGCGGTGGTGGTCCGCGGCGAGCAGGTGATGAGCAAGGAAGCGCTGCGCTACCCCAATGAATTCGCCCGCCACAAGGCGCTCGACCTGATCGGCGACATGATCCTTTCCGGCAAGCGCATCCTCGGCCATGTCATCGCGATCAAGCCCGGCCACGGCCCGAACTCCAAGCTCGCCGCCACCCTCAAGCGCGAATACGCCCGCATGCGCTCGCTGGCCGCGCCCTTCGTCCTGCCGCGCGGCGAGACCGTCCTCAACATCCACGACATCCTCAAGATCCTGCCCCACCGCTACCCTTTCCTGCTGGTCGACCGGATCATCGACATGGTCGGCGACACCAAGTGCACCGGGATCAAGAACGTCACGATCAACGAACCGTTTTTCATCGGCCACTTCCCCGGCCATCCGATCATGCCCGGGGTCTTGCAATTGGAAGCGATGGCGCAGGTCTCCAGCGTGCTGATGCTCCGCAAGCCGGAGAACGCCGGCAAGATCGGTTACTTCATGAGCGCCGACAGCGTGAAATGGCGGCGGCCGGTGCTGCCGGGCGACACGCTCCACATCGAGGCGGAGGTCATCAAGATCCGCGGCTCGATCGGCCAGACCCGCTGCCGCTGCTTCGTCGGCAACGAGGTGGCCTCCGAAGCCGAGCTCAAGTTCGCGCTGGTCCAGCAGTAAGGCGCAACCCGGCAATAGGGCACAGCCCTTGGAGTGCGGTGACTCGTCACCGCTTTCCCGGCGAAGCTTGCTGAGCCGGGACTCACCCTCGGCAAGCCTCGGGCGGAAAGCGGAGACAAGTCTCCCGCACTCCATGGCGGCTCCGCCGCGTCATCCCCACTCCGCCAGCGCCCGATACCTCCGGCTCCGCCAGAAGACCGGGCCGGACCAAGCGACCAAATAGCCAAGGACCAACCAGTGGTGGCCGACGATGAGGTAGCGGAAAGCCGGATCTCCCGCACGCACCCAAGTCAGGTTCCTTCTCCAATGACGCCGGGCCTCCACCTGCATTTCACCGTGATAGGGGTAGAACTTCCAATCCGGCCAACCGCCCAAACCCCAGGTCGCATACACCTCGCCTGCCGCCTGCCCGATCTCCCATCGACGTGGCATCTTGAAACCATGCCCTCCAATCGTCATCGTTGAGATATTCCCGATCGACACCCACCACGCCCATAGCAAAAACAGCAGCCCCGGCACGCCGAACCAAAAACTGCGGGAACGGAGAAGTCGGAAGCGCATCCGCCCGAGGCTTAACGTGCCGGCCGCAGCGGAGGAAGACGCGAATTCATCCACCGGGGCCGCCCGCCTTTCCTTGCCAGAAGATCGCGCACCCTGTTTCGTCGCGTCCCATGAGGCTTTTCCTCCACCTCGTCCTCGGCTGCCTGTTGCTGGGCTCCTGCCAGCGGCAGCAGGCGGCCCGCAACGCGGTCAAGTTCCGCACCCTGGACGCCGCCGACCGCGCGAAGATCCCCCACGTCGCGGAATTCCTGGCGCTCTATCCCGACGCGACGATCGCCTACCTCGACTTCGCCGGTTCCGAATTCCCCGGCCTCAGCCTGGACGCCCTGCTTCACGAGCGCTACGTCCTGAATCTCCGGGTGCCCGTCCACTACGCCGACGGGGGCACGCGGATCGACCGCTACGGGGATCCGGCGTTCTTTCTGGTGGAGGTGGACGGCGTCACCGCCAGAGGCGGGCACCTGAAGGAAACCCGCTACGGCGACCAGCAGGTCCATTTCGGCGCGGCGGAGTGGAAGAAACTCCTCGCCGCCAAGGGCGACTTCAGCGCCCTCGGCCACCCCTTGGAAAAGTCCCGGCCGGTGCCGGACTTTCATCTCGTCCGCCTGAGCTACGACGAGCGCCAGCGCCGTCCCTGACCCGCAATCGGGAATCAAGAAGTAGCGGAGGACCGTGCTTCTTCTCTCGCACGACGTCAAAGAGTTAGCCAAAACTTTAGCCAGGCGTCTTGTCATGTTTGCCGCTCCATCTTCAGGCTCCCGAGATGACTCCGGCCGCCCCATGGTTTGCTGGCTTCGATCGAGCTCAACGGGTTTATTTTGAAGGCTTTACGAGAGATCCTCGGCACCTCTACCCACATTATGCCTGTCAGGCTCTCGAGATCGGTTACTTCATGAGCGCCGACAGCGTGAAATGGCGGCGGCCGGTGCTGCCGGGAGACACGCTCCACATCGAGGCGGAGGTCATCAAGATCCGCGGCTCGATCGGCCAGACCCGCTGCCGCTGCTTCGTCGGGAACGAGGTGGCTTCCGAAGCCGAGCTCAAGTTCGCCCTCGTCCAGCAGTAGGCGGGGTTTGGGGAATCGGCGGAGCCTTTGGACTGCGTGCAGCCCGCTGCCGCTTTCCGTCCGCCAGCCTGCTGGCGGGACCGGCCCGACTCCACAGCAGGCTGTGGCAACAAAGCGGCAGCCGGCTGCACGCAGTCCATGGGCGACGGTGCCGTCATTTCAGCCCCAGCCGGACCCGCCAGAACTTCGCCCGCGCCGCGCCGGGATCGAGCGTGATCCGGTGCACCCCGGCCCCGAGGTGGGGGACCCGCACGCCGGTGTCACCGAAGCCGGTCGCGAGGTTGTCGGACTGCTGGACATGGAAAGCCACCTGGTCGGCATAGGCGGCGGGGAACTCGAACTCGACCACGAAGGTGCCCGGCACCGCCGCGCCCGAGATTTCCAAAACCGGCGGTCCGAGGTTCACCGGACCGCCGGGCGGCACCGACAGCGGGTCGACCGGATCGGTGCCCGAGAGATACTCCTGCAGGTCGCTCGCCCCGTCGCCGTCGCTGTCGCCGAAGGGCCCGGCGACGACCGGAAACAAATCCTCCCAGCCGTCGCCCAGCAGGTTGTTGTCGAGATCGACCGGCCCGGACGGGAGATGGGTGAGCGACAGCGTGATCACCTCGAGAGCGGAGGGGGCGTGCGGCGAGCTGACATCGGAGAAGCCGGTCACGGTCAGCTCCGCTCCCACCGGCAGGGCGGTGAACTGCGACAGCGGCCACGGCTCGCCGTTGCCCTGCAGCAAAACGTGCGGGGCGATGCTGCCCAGCTCACGCACGACCGGCACGGGGCCGGCGAACGTCGCGGCATCGACCACGAACACGCCGGACCGGGTCGGGCGGGACGGCGGCAGAGCGAGCAAGGAGGCGATCGCGCCGTGGGCCTCGGCGACCTGGGCCGGGGTGAGCGTCAGGTTTCCCCAGTAGCTCAGCGTTTCGCCGGGATCGAGCACGCCGTCCTGATCGCTGTCGCCCGGCAGGCGCGCGCCGCGCAGGAAGGCGCGCAGGGTGTCCACCGGCGAAGGGAACTGCGGCAGGGCCTCGTCGTTGGCCGCGGCGCTGAGGAAATACAACTCGCGGGCCAGCTCGACCAGACGCGCCGCGGCCGGCGACGGCGGAGCCGCCAGCGCGGCGGCGAGCGCGGTCCGGATGTCTCCCGCCTTCCAGCCCTGGCTGTAGGTGAAGGCGGGCGCTTCGCCGGCATAGCGGCGCAGGCGGTCCATGTCGCCGGCGGAAAGTCGGCAGACCGCGTCGGCCGGAGCCCCCGCCGCCTCGTCCAAGGGGAGCGTGCTCTCGGTGGACCGGAACGGGGTCAAGGACAGGGTTTGTCCAGCCCCGAGCTCGCCGCGCGCCCGGAGGATCTCCTCATACTTGAGCTCCACCAGCAGCAAAGCGAGCGTGGTGGTCGCGTCGAGCGTGTGAAGGATCGATGGCTTCGACTGGGCGTAGTGGATTTTGGCGGCATCGATCCAGCCGGTGGCGGCGTTTGCCAGCGGGCCGCCCGGGTAAACGAAGGGCACCGGCCCGAGGTCGGAGAACGGCACCGGGATCAGGCCGACCAGCTCGCGGCCGCGCCGCTGCTCCGGGGCCACCAGGCCGGCGAGATTGAAATTCGCGTCGCTGCCGGCGACCAGCAGCGACCCGGCGAAGCCCGCCTGGATGTTGCCGATCCGGGCGTGCTGGGGAGCCGAGCCGACGGTTGGGGCGAGGCCGAGCTGGATCCCGGAAGGCTCGTGCAGTCCCACTCCGGCGGCCACCGCGCCGCGGGTCGCGTAACGGGCACCGCCGTCGATCGCCAGCGGCGTGATCCGGAAGTTGAAGGTGTTCAGGTAGTTCCCCTTGAACTGCGGGTCTCCCGCGGGAGGTCCGTCGATCCGGGTCGGCGAACTGCCGGTCTGGGTCGGACTGGTTCCGCTGAGGATTTCGAGCAGGTCGCTGGCCCCGTCGCCATCGCCATCGTCGCCGCTGCCGACCGGATCGAGGCCGAGCGCGATTTCGACGTAGTCCGGCACGCCATCGCCGTCGCTGTCGAGGGTGTCGGGCGGCTCGGCGAAGGTGTAGGAGGCCCGGTAAACCGGGGTGGTCAGGCCGCCGCCGCTGCCGTACCACTCGATGGTGAAGGCGTCGAACTGCCAGCCCGGGGGCTGCGCCACCAGCGACACCCAGCTCCCGCCGCCGATCCGCCAGAAGACGCTGACGCCGGGCGGGATCGTGAAACGCGGACGGATCGCGCGCAGCATCCGGCCGGGGGCGGGGTCGATGGTCACCTCGCCGGTGGTCCGGCCCAGCGCGGCGGTCGGGCCGTAGGCCGAGGCGTAGCTGGCGACTCCGGGCTGACCGGAGGGGATCTGGTTGGTCATCACGTGGGTGGTGCCGGCCGGGGCGCTGCCGAGGACCACCGGTTGGAACCCGCCGAGGCCGTCGGCCGGCCCGGCGAAGCGGGCCTGGCGGGCTTCGAGATTGCCGCCGTTGAGCGCGCCATCCCGCGTCCATTCGCCGGCGGAGAAAGACCCGAGCAGCACGGCGTCGGTGGCGATGAAGGGATCCTTGTTGAAAGCGAACACGTTGGAGGTCGCCCGGCCGGCGCGGAGTTCCGGGAGCTCCGAGATCCCGTTCGCGGCGTGACTGCTGCCGTTCCAGGTGAAGCGGTGGGCGCGGGTCAGCGGCAATCCCCGCGGCCCGGCGAGCAGGTGAAAATCGCCCGGCCCGCTCGCGAAGACTCCTTGGAAAATGCCGTCCGCCGGGGCCGCGAAGGATTCGCCCGGCACCGGCGCGGACTGGCCGTTGAAGGCGAACAACTGGGCCCAGCCGGATTCGAAGACCACCAGCAGGTTCCAGCCACCGCCCGTGGCGGCGACCGCGGTGACCTGCTCGACCGCCTCGCCCGCGTCGGCCAAGGGCAGCGCGATAAAGGCATTGGCCGCGCTCAGCGATGCCAAGTAGAGGGTGGGTGAGCCGCGACGAAAAAAGACGAACTGCGCCGGCGACGTGGTGGCGGCTCCGTCGAAGTCGGCATGGACGAAGTGGGAGCCGACCGGCAGCCCGTTGAGCGAGGCGAGCACCTGGACCGGCGTCGTGCCGACGCGCAGCACGCGGAAACCTTCGACCAGCAGGGTTCCGTTGAAGGACCCGACGGCGGCGGTCGCCATCCCTTCCAGCCGGCGCGGCCGGAGTTCCAGCTCCGCGACCGGCGGCGCGGGCGCGGCCGGCACAAAGACCTGCGGGACCACCGGGCTGCCGCTGAAGCGGACGAAGGCCCGGCCCTGCGGGACCGTGCCGTTTTCCGTATGATGGAGCACGATTTCCTCCAGTGCGGTCCCGCCACTCACCTGCGCGGCGGCCACCCCGGTCGGGCCGACCGGCGGAGAGAAGACCGACAGCGGGACCGGCACCGCGGCCGGATTGGCGAAGTCGAAGAGATTGGTGCGGTTCGCCCAGGTGCCGGTGACCGCCAGCGCGTCGCGCCCGGCCAGCAGCAGCCGGCCGCTGGCGACGCCGGTGGCGGGCGAAATCCCGCTGTGGTGACCCTGGCCCCAGCCGAGGCTGCCGTCGGCCGCGACCCGGGCGACCCGGACCAGCCCGGTCGACCGCTCGACCACCGCCAGGTCGGCCCGGCCGTCGCCGTTGAAGTCGCCGCGCGCCAGCAAGGCGTGGCGCAACTCGTGGGTCGAGTCCGCGGCGGTGGCCAGCCCGCAGGCGGCGAGCAGGGCGGCGGCATGCTGGACGACGGTTTTCATGGGTTCGTGGAGATTTCCACCTCACCGGCGGGGATGACCGTGCGGATCTCGCCGTTGTTGCGGAACACGACGAGCAGGTAAGCGTAGCGCGCGCCGACCGTGACCGGCATCGAGTCCATCAGCCAGATGTCGAAAGGGAGGTCGAACCCGACACCCGACGGACCGCCGGCGGAGGTCACCGCGATGAAGGGGTCGTAGATCCGCACGCCGTTGCAGCTGGACAGCGGGGTGGCGACCGGGGTCTCGTAGCGGTGGGCGATGGTTTCGATCAGCGGAGTGACCTGCACGATGTCGTTGGAGACCTCGTCGAACAGCGCGTTGGCGACCTGATAGCGGTAGAGCATCGCGGGCAGCAGCCGCGGCGGCGGCGGCACGCCGGGGGACTCGGTCCAGTCGCCCAGGGTGAACACCCGGGTCAGCGGGTCGATGTTGCCCGGCAGCGCGAACACCGGATTGGCCGGATTGAAGCTGGCGGGATCGATGGCGCAGACGCGCGGCCCGAAATCCTGGCCGATGCGGACGCCGACCCGCTGTAAGTTCAAGTTCGGCAAGACGGTCGGCAGATACTTCGCTTCGATCCGGGAATCCCAGTTGATCGGTTTGGTGCCCGGCGGCAAGGGGCGGGCGGGCCATTTGACTTCCGGCAGGACGACCACCTCCGGCGACTGCCAGACGAAATCCACCACGTTGCTCATCGTGCTTTTCAGCCCGTTGGTGCCCACCGCGACGATTCCGACGTGGTGCAGCGCGTCCACCTCGATCTCATCGAGGATCAGCGTGAACTCGGGACCGTTGTGGGTGAGGGTGTGACCGACCACGCCGGTTTGGTAGCGCTTGCCCGCCTTCACGATCAGCGGCCCGTCGTCGTCGCCGGGAATGGTCAGCAAGCACGAACCGACCTGCTCGAGACCGGCCGAGAGTCCGGGCGGCGGCGGGCCGGGAACGCGGGTGACCTTCACCTCGAAGCGCTCGACCCCGACAGTCGGGCAGAACCAGCGCAGCCGGGCTTTTTTCACGCCGCCGATCTCGAGCGGTTGGATCCGCGCGACCACCGGCGTTTGCGGCGGCTTGCCGGTGAACTTGACGCAGCCGAGGTCCTTCACCGGGCCGCCGTTGCCATGCTCGTCGAAGTACTGGACGAAGTAGCAGACCTCGCCGCCGACCGGCGAAAAGACCGGGTCCTGCAAGAGCAGGAACTGGTTGGCCGCCGCGGGCGGCCCCAGCAGCCCCTGCCGGATCAAGGTCAAGGGACCGCCGTCGATGGTCCGGTAGAGCCGCCATTCGCGGGAGCTGACGGCAAACTCGATCTGGATTTCGATCGGGTTGATATCGCCACCCTCCTGCGGTGCCGCCTCGTGGGTCCGGCACGGCTCGTCCTCGAGGCGCAGGGTGACTCTGCGGCAATCCCGGTTGGCGATGAAGGATCCGACATGGTAGAACCTCGGCAGCAGGTCGGCGATCGGCACCTCGGCCACCGCCGATTCGCGGCCGTCGCTCTGGATCACCTTGCCGCGCAGGAAGAAAGTGCCGCCGTCCCCCGCGGGTCTCGGGATCGAGGTGTTCAGCACCAGCAGTTCGGCCGGATTCGCCGGGAAATCCGCGGTCGCGATCGGATAGGTCCGTTCGTTCTTGATGTCCTCCAGCCAGAACTCGACCGTACGCAATTCGGCGGGCTCCTCGCCGGTGCGGGCGACGTCGAGTTTGAAATACAACCGCTGGGGGTCGAAGCTCGCGGGGCCGCTGGTGGTGGATTGGCCGCGGACCGGGGTCAGGGTCGGGGTGCAGCAGCGGAACGCGAGGCTGCCACCGCCGTCGAGCGGTGCCACCCGGTCGCGCAGCACGCCGTCGGCCGGCGCGCTGTGGGGCGAGAAATTCCCGCCGCAGACCGAGTCGTCCACCGCCACCACGGTGTACCAGATGGTCCGCCCGGCATCGTCGCCGGCGGCGGCGAACTGCGGGTTGGCCCCGATTCTCGGCGAGTGCAGCGGATCGGCGTTGTCCACCACGGAGAGGGGCTTGCCGGGCTCGGTGTGGGCGATCGGGCCCGCCACCAGGTGCTCGGCCGGCAGGCTCAGCGGATCGAGCAGCTCCGCCTCCCGAAAATCGGGCAAGGAGCGCCAGCGATAGACGAAGTACGCGACGGCACCGTCGGTCGCCGGGAGCTGCTTCCAGGTGACGCGCAAGCGCTGGTCCGACGTCTGGTTCGCGTTGTTGAAGACGAAATCATTGGTCACGCGGACGCCCTTGACCGCGTTCGGCGGGTCGCGGTCGCAGATCTTGACCAAAGTCCCGCAGGACGGGCTGCCGCGGCGGCCGAGCAGATCCTCGCCGGCGACGTAGTAGTAGTATTCGGCACCCGCTTCGAAGGTCTCATGGACATCGATGCCGTTGCCCTGCTCGTCGAGCTTGAGACCGTTGTGGCGGTTGTCGTCCTGGGTGTAGAAATCGAGGTCGCCCTTGATCCCGTCGCCCTCGTCGAGGTCGAAGTCGGTCACCTCGGTGTTGTTGTAGAAGCGGCGCGGCAGGATTGGCAGGCGGTTGACCTGGGCGACCTGGGGGAAGCCGCTGGCGACCTCTTCGTCCCAATCGACGGTCGCCAGCGCCGGCGGGGCCGGGCAGCCGTGCCAGCCGCGGGCCTCGGCGTAGGCGCGGGTCACCCGGTAGACATGGAAGCCGCGCAGCAGCAGCGATTGCCGCCGCAGCAGGTCGGGCGAGGCCCAGCGCAACTTGACATTGAGATGGTTGGTCACGTCGCCGGCCGGCAGCGCGTCGCCGCCGCGGTCGGCGCTCGGCACCACCACCGGCGCGCCCGGCGCGGCGAAGGCGAAAGGTTGTCCGGCAGTGACGGTGATGCGGCCGACCACCGCGCTGAATTCTTCCGACCCCGGCGGTTTCTCGCGCAGCTCGAAGGTGCTGACCCCGTTGTGGATGCGGGCGGCGAAGCCGGTGCCGAGCGACAGTGCGACGCCGGGATGGGCGCGCCCCATGAAGACCAGCATCTGATAGACCCCGTCGTCCTGCATCGACTGCGCGGTGAGCGCGCCCAGCATGTCGGGGACCGGCACGCCGGCGTCCGGATGGAGCTGGTCGAAGTAGGCTCCGATCGCCTCCTGGAGCTTGGCCTGGTCCTGGCCGAGGTGGCGCGAGCGCTCGAACATCGCTGTCACCGCCGCCGGGTCGGTCTGCGGCCGGACCGTGCCGAGGTGGCGGAATGGCAGGGCGTCGTCGGCGCCGCCATCCTTGACATAGACCGCGTGCGGCCGGTCGCGCAGCAGCTCCGGCTTGGAGGCAAGCCACGAGAGATAGCCCCAGTGGCTGCCGTCGAGCGGGCTCTGGATGGTGGTGCCGACCACCACAATCGTCGGCTCCGGAGCCTGGGCGCGGAGCAAGGCGGCGCAGGCCGGAAGGACGGCGAGCGCGGTGAGAAGGCGGCGGAGCCAGCGGTTCATCGGGAGGAAGAGGTCAGACATCGACATCGAAATCACAGTCGGAATTGCGGCACTTCACGCGGACGCCGGCTTCGCCTTCGAAGCAGAAGAGGAAGCAGACTTCCACCCACAGGCGGCCCTTGCCCTTGAGCACGAAGTCGTTGCCGCTCTTGCCGCCGAGCAGGGTGATCTCGCCGCCGATCTCGGCGATGCAGATCACCTCGCCGACGATCTTGAGATACATCTTCCCGCCGAATTCCGGGCCCTCGACGAAGAGCCAGATGCCCGCGCCGACGGTGCCGGTCAGCGAGAGGAAACAGGTGCTCGGGATGCCGAGGATCTCGTTGAGCGGGTAGCTCATCTCACCGTAAACATAGCCACCGGTGAAGGGCGGATTGCCGAGGATCGAGGCGACGTCCTTGTCGACCAGTTTCAGCGGCGCCTTGTCGCAGGTGCGGCCGAAGAAGAACCCGACCTTGATCGCCTTCTTGTTGAATTCCGCGCGGGCCTTCGCGCCGACGTAGTTCTCCTGGGTGCCGAACATCGCGGTCGCGCCGAACTCGGTGAGCGCGAACTTCTCGAACTTCGCCTTGCCGCCCGCCAGTTCGATCGAGCCGCCCATGCCGAGCAGCACGCCGTCGTCGTCGAGCGTGCATTTCAGCCCGACGTTGAGCCGCATGTCGCCGAGCCACTCGGCCTCGATGTTGTCGGCTCCCATCCTGACCTCGGTGTAGTATTTCCCGGGAGCGGTCCAACTGCACGCCTCGTCGCCCTCCGACTGGATGCAGTCGATCTGAAGGTAGAAGTCGGCCTTCATCTCGCTCATCAGGTCGACGCGGGCCTTCATGTCGAGGCGCAGGGTCCGCAGCGTGTCGCCGTTGAGGCGGGCGTAGCCGTCGATGTCGGCGGCGCCGAGGCAGGACGCGAGGCCGTCGAGGGCGTTGGCGTAGGCCGGGTTGACGTCCTCGATCGATTCGGCCAGCACGTTGCGGACGATGCGGTTGGCGACCTGGAAGCCGGAGTCGATGCGGGTCCGCGACTGGGCGTCGAGGTCGTAGAGGTACTGGCGCATCACGCCGAGCAATTGCGCGGTCATCGGCCGCGACATCAGCCGCGCGCGCAGGCGGTTGCGGACGCGGTCCTCGAAGGCGGAGCGGGGCAGCTGGTTGAAGTACTTGTTCGGCTCGCTGTTGACGATGGCCTGCATCTCGGCCTTGGCCTGGTTGGCAACGTACTCCGCTTCGCCCGCGACGTCACCGTCCACGATCACCTTGCGGAGGGCCTGGGAAAATTCCCCGCTTTCATTGACCTGGCCCCTCAGTGTTTCCAGCCGGCCCTGGACCTCCTCCAACGCCGCCCGGACGTCGCCGAGCGTCGGCGCGCCGCGTTCGACCAGGTCGGCGATCTTCGCGTCAAGCAGCGGGCCGGCGAGCTGGGCGACGATCGCCCCGGCTTCCGGCGAGCCTTGCTGGACCAGGTTTTTGACGAGTTGGCGGGTGACCGAGTAGTTGTTGGTCGCGAGGAACAGCCCCTGGCCGCCGGTGTCGGTGGCGAGCACGTCCAGCGCTTTCACCGCCTGATCGAGGGCGGTCCACAGCTTGGCCCGGGTGGCGTTGAGCAGGGTCAGGTTCTCGCCGCTGATCGTGGCGGGGTTGACACTGAGCGTCGTGGACGCGAGCCGGCCATCAATCTCGGTATCGAAGTTCGCGATCACCCCGCCGGCGGCTGCGGGCCAGGGGTCGGGACCGTTGTAGGCGGTCTTGAGTTCATCGTACGCCTCCTTGAGCCGCGGGTTCACGGCGTTGGTGATGAAGTGGTCGGCGAACAGGTCGAAGCGGTCGCCGGTGACCTGGCCGAGGGAGGCAAGGCCGCCGGTGAGCTGGTCCATCCGGGAATTGCCGAGCACCCCGGCGACGAGATTGCGGAAGCCGCCGGCGGCCGGGGTGCCCGCGACGGCTTCATCGACGAAACTGAACGCGCTGTTGGCGAGGCTCAGCGCGGGCAGGCCGGCATGGCTGACGCCGAAGGTGATGTCGGCGTGCTGGGGGCTCATCCGGTCGAGCTGGTGGGCGACGTTGAAGACCAGGATATCGTCGGTCTGCGGGGCGCTGGAAGTCCACACCCGCGGGCCGGAGAGGAACTCGATGGGATATTCGAAGAACTTGTCCTCGTTGAGGAAGCCGCGCCGGGCGTAGACGCGGTATTGGCTGAAGGGGTCGAGCGACGGCTCCGGACCCGGCGCGGGCAGGCGGTCGGCACCTTCGTTGCGGTAGACCGCGAGGTTCAAGCCGGGCGGGTAGGCGCGGTGGTCGGAATCGAAGAGCGACGTGGAGAAGAAGGTCTTGCCGGCCGCCGTCCAACCGCCCATCAGATGGAGCCGCGACGGCAGCGCGCCGGCCGGCGGATTGATCGGTTTGGCAAAGGTGTGGAGGTGGACCTGGAGGTCTTCGAAATACGGGACCGCGACCCGCGCGGCGAACGAGAGGAAGCCGATCGGATCGGGCGAGGTCAGGGCTTTGTAGGAATTGAAATAGGCCTCGCTGGCGGGGGTGGCGGGGTAGGTCTCGCTGCCCGGACCGACGATCGCCAGGCTGGCCGGCAGCGGGAAGCGCGAGGTCACGCTGTAGTTCGGATCCGAGCGCGGGACGATGGTGCCGTCGGCATACCAGCCGACCTTGCCTTCGAGCGGCGCGGGGAGGTGGTGCGCCTGGGTTTGGATGATCATCGCCAGCACGGCGTCGCCGCCGGGCGAGCAGCCGTCCTCCTTCTGGATCTCGAAGCTGAAGGGCTCGAACTCCGCCGCCCAGTAGTCGAGGGTTTGCGGCTCCCCGTCTTCCGGGATCTTCGCCTCCTGGAGATCGCCGAGGCAGGTCAGGATCAGCTCCTCGAAGGGTTGGACGAAGTTCGACGGATAGGGGACCACGATCTGGCCGAGCGTGGCGGAGGACACGTTCTGGGTCTCGCGGAAGCCGAAGGAGAAATTCGCGAAACTCACCGGGAAGCCGTAGAGCACGAAGTTGCCCGGTGTTTCCGCGGCGTCGTGGATGCCGGCGTTGCCGCTACGGCGGACGTAGTACTTCGAGCGGGCCTTGAGCGGATAGTCCGGGGTCTGCGTGTTGGCGACGATCGAGCGGGCGGTGATGGCCTGGCTCTCGCCGCCGGCGCGGAGGTTGATGCCGGCGTAGTCGGCGTTGCCCGCGGCGTAGGCGGCGCTGCCCGGCCGCTCGGGCGTGGCGGCGGGATTGGCGGCGTGGAAACCGGTGTTGTGGACGATCCCGGGCCGTTCCTCGAGCGGGGCGGAGGAGGCCGCGGCCCGCAGGAAATGGCCGGTCGCGTGGAAGGCACCGCGGGTGAAGCGCCGGAGGTGGGCGTGGGCGAAGCGCGGGACACCGCCGCTTTCGCTGATGAAGCCCCATTCGAGCCGGTTGGTGCGGTCGTTGACCTGGTAAATCGTGTCGAAATCGCCCGCCGCGACCAGCCCGCCGTCGCCGGTGAACAGCAGCCGCTGGTTGTCGGGCTTGAGCCGGAAGGTGCCGAAGCGCGGGGTCACGCCGACGCATCCTTGCTGGACGCAAGCCTGCTGGTAGGTGAGGGAAATCGAGGTGACCCCATCGAGCCGGCTGTCGGCGGCCGCGGGCGAGATGGCGTCCTCCTTGATCGTCACCTGTCCGCCACTGGAGGCCACCCGCGCGTCATACGGGAAGTGGGTGCGGAATTCGACCGGGCCGATCACGAAGCCGGCGGTCAGATGGGCCCCAAGGTTCGCGCCGGAGGTGGTGATCGTCGCGCCGGGCGAGATCAGGCCCTCGACCTCGGAGTAGTAGCGTTCGTTCGAGCGCTTGATCTTCTGGGCGTCCGGCACCGGTGCCCCGTCGAGCCAGGTCATTTCCGCGGCCTGGGTGTAGGTGGTGGTGCCGGTGGTGGCCAGGTCGATCCTGCCGTCGGCACGGACCCAGGTGAACTGCGAGACCTCGATCTGGACCGGCTTGGTTTCCTCCGCGACATGCAGCGGATTGGCCGGGGAGTAGGTGAGCTGGGCGGAGAGCGGGCGTAGCGAGGCCGAGAGCTGATGGACACCGACCGGCAGGAAGGGGATCCCGAGCTTGCCGTTGGCGGTGCTTGTCACCGTCATCCCGGCGGGCAGCAGCACGGCCAGGGAGGCCGAGGCACCGCCGGTCGACAGGGTGGTGCCGACGCGGAGGAACGCGATGCCGTTCTCGCGGTCCTTGTCCGGGGAAGTCGGGGCGGTGACCGGCACGGTGGCCGCCGGGTTGTTGTAAACCGCCCGGCCGTCCGGCAACAGCCGCAGCGGCAAGGCCGAGCCATCGCCGTAGGTATGGCCGTTGTTCGGCGCGGCGAGCCGCCCCATCACGATCTGCGGCGAGCACAGCACCGACGGGGCCGGGCTGCCGGCCTCCAGGAACGATCCGCCCGCCGGGTCGCCGGAAATCTCCTCGATCGTGGTTTGCACCAATCCGAAATCCAGCCGGCCGTTGAAATGGAGCAGCCGCAAGGTCGGGGTGCCGGTCGTGTTCGACTCCACCGGCCTGGCGGGCGCGGCGAGCTCGCGGTGGGAAAGGGTCACCCGGGCGTAATAGGTATCACGCGAATCGAGCTGGGACACCGGCCGCAGGAGCAACGAGGCACTTCCACTGACAACTACCGGTGCCCGCGGCGTGCTGCCGGATTGGTAGAACGGGACCGCGACCGCGGTCTCAAAACCGGGGTCCGCCACCAGTGGAACTTCGACATCGTCCGCCCCGTCCTCGCGAAACAATTGCACCGACCACACGATTTGCACCGGCGTCGCGTCGGTTGCCGAGCCGGAGTTGTAGTTGTCATATCGCCGGAGCTGATACGGGGCGGAGATCAGGAAGCCCTTCTGATCCGGGCTCGAGGTGATGGCAAAACGCCGGGAAAACGACGCGGAACTGGCCATCCGGGCGATGACATTGCGGGCGGCGTCGTTCGAAACGGTGTTGGTGAAATGATAGAAGCGGCGGAACAAGGACGATTCCGGGTCGCCGAGATTGAGATAGCCGGTGAACAGGATGCTGATGTTCCAGCGCTGGACCTGGGCTTGGATCCGGTAGGTCTTATTGGAATCGAGCCGGGTCGCGGGCTTCGGCCGGCCGGTGAAGGTGACGCTCGACGGCAAGGGCTGGCCGCCGCCGCCGATGGGATTGATCGAGGCGAAGGAACTTGGCCAAACGATCTCGTTGGAGTACTGGCTCGAGGGTACCAGCGCGACCTCGACCCCGTCCGCATCGAACATCCGGAAGCCGACCCGGAAATCGCGGATCGGTTCGGTGATCGGGGTGCCGGTGAGCCCGACCGTCACCGACACCGGGATCGCATCGCGGTCGAAACCGGCCGCGGCGTTGGACGCATCCGAGTCGATCACGTAAACCCCGCCGGTGTAAGTCACCGCGGTGATGTCGGCAACCGCGGCCCGGACGACCGGCGCGAACGATAGCAACACCGTCGCGAAAAAGGCCAACGGACGCTTCCAAGGCGGTGAAGTTCGGATTTGCATAACCCAGGGGGGGGGGGATTCACGGGATCAAACCGTGACCCTGAGGTTCGCCAATTTCTTCCCGGTCCGTCAATCGAAATGGAAGATCCGGGGCATCCAGGCTCCCGGTGACGTTTCCCGACAGGAATCTCAGGGCTTCTTGACGTGACCGAAAGCGATCGGATTCGCGAATCGCGGATACTTGCAGTCCGTTTTGAAGCGGAACACGCCGAGTGCCGGCTCCGCGAGGTCGGACGGAGTGACATGCACGCGGTATTCGGCGCCTTCCTTGACCGTCTCCAGCCGCACCGTGAAGCCGGGGCGGGAAGGTTCGACCGCGAGCAAGCGGATCGGGCCGTCGCCGTTCATGGTCACCGTGAACGTCCGCTCCGCCCGCGCCTCGCCGACGGTCCAGGCCGCGGTGCGCGGTTCGATGGTGATCAGTTCCTGCAACTCCACCGCCACGGTGAGAGCCAGGCTGCGGCTCTTGCCGTCCTCTTCCACCCGCACTTGCAGCGTCTTTTCGGTGACCCCGGGGAAATTACCGACCTTGAAAACCCCGGTGATCCGGTTTTTGCCGCCCGCTGCGATCGCTTCCGCCGGAAACTTCGCGTGGAGGCACTGGCATCCCGAGACCACGGTGACGATCCGCGCGCTGGAGGTGCCGCGGTTCTCGAACTCGAACACCGCGTCGATCTGCTCCTGGTCCGGCTTGGCCTTGAGTTCGACGCGGGTCTTTTCGAAATGAAGCTCGGCGCGGAGGGGATGTCCCGCCGCCAGCAGCACCCCGGAAAAGACGGCGATCATCCCCTGTTTCACCCCATCAGGTGACGGAAAATCCGCCGCTCCGGCAAGGGCAATCCACGCGGGATGCTTTAGTGCGCCCGGCATGGCGCAGCCCATGGACTGCGTTTCGTTTCGCCCGCCCGGCATGGCGCAGCCCATGGAGTGCGTGCAGCCCGCTGCCGCTCTCCTCCGCCAGCCTGCTGGCGGGTCGGGTCCGGATTCCACGGCAGGCCGTGGCAACAAAGCGGCAGCAGGCTGCGCGCACTCCACGCCCGCCGCGAGCCATGGTTTCGCGTGACGGCGGCCGTTCCGCCCGGTATCGCTGCCGCCCGATGGACGCGGAATTGGAAGCAGCAGCCAGGGCGGCCGGGATCGGCCGCGGGCAGCGCCACATTTTTCTCTGCGCAGATGCCTCCAAGCCGAAGTGCTGCGATCCCGCCCAAGGCCTCGCGTCGTGGGAGTTTCTCAAACGGCGGCTGGCAGCGCTCGGCAAGGACGCGCCGCTGATCCTGCGGACCAAGGCCGATTGTCTGCGGGTCTGCACCCGCGGGCCGGTGGCGGTGGTCTATCCGGACGGGGTCTGGTACCACTCCTGCACGCCGCAGGTGCTGGCACGGATCGTCGCCGAGCATCTGTTAGAAGGCCGGCCGGTCGAGGAATTCCGGCTCCGCGGGTAGCCGGGCCCCACTGGGGGCGCGGAGGCTCTGCCCCGCAGAGCGGTCCCCCCCGCCCCGCCGCCCGTTCCAGCCCGCATCGCCAGATCACGCCGTCCCCTCGCTTCTGCGGGCCGGAGGCTCCGCGCCCCCGGTGAAGGCTCCGCGCCCCCGGTGACCGATTACGGCGTCCGCAGGCGGACGAAGAGCCTCGCCGCCTGCGCCGGAATCGTGACGGTGACCGTTTCCGTCTCCCCATGGCCCGCCCGTTCGATCATCCCCGCGGTGGCGGCCAACCACGTCGGCGACGCGAGGTCGGACGAATATTCGATGACACTTCCGAGTTCCGCCTGAGCCGCCTTGTCGCGGGTGAACGTGAAAATGAAATTCGCGCCGGACTTCGCACCCGCGGGAAGAATCGCCAGATCCGCCGCTTCCGGATCCCCGCGCAGCAGGAACTCGAGCGCGTTCTCGACGCCGTCCCCATCCGGGTCGGCGGAGGCGAGCGCCGCCGGCCCCGCCAGCCCCGCGTCCCGCGCCCAGATCGCGAACCGGGTGGCGGTCCGGACCAGCAGCAGTTGGTTCGCTTGGAAATCCAGCGCATAACCAAATGGCATGCCAATCACGGCGGCGGGACTTCCACTACGACTGCCGTAGGTCGCGAGCACGTGGGACGGCACCGTCACCCCGCCGGCCAGCACCTTGAGATCGAGGGTCGAGCCGCCGAGGGTGAGCATTCCCGCGACATTCAGCCGGTCGGCTGCGGCCCCGTTGATCTCGACTTCCCAGGTCCCGCTCACGGTGACCGCCCCGCTGGCGGTCAGGATGCCAATACCATTCCCCGGCGCCAACACGCCGGCCACCGCGGCGCTGGCAAGAGTGCCGCTGCCGCCGAGCCGGGTCCCTGCGGCGGCTTGGATCGCCGCTTGGGTGACATTCCCATCGACCCGCAGCGTCCCGCCGTTGAGGGCGATCGGATTCAGCACGCTCACGCTGCCGCCGAGCACCAGCGTGCCGGTGCCCGTCTTGCCGATCGCGCCGCTGCCGGAGATCGAGCCGGCGAAGGTGGAGGTGTCGCTGCGGTGGAAGAGCAGCGTGCCGCCCGGGTTGACGATCACGTTGCCGACGAGCGTGCCGGCGGTCGCGCCGGCGGTCGCGCCGTTGCCGACTTGCACGGTGCCGCCGTCGACGGTGGTGGTGCCGATGTGCAGGTCGTCGCCGCCGAGCACCAGGGTCGCGCCGCCGGACTTCGACAGCGCCGCCAGATCGGTCGGGCCGTTGATGCTGCTGTTGGCGGCACCGAGCACCACGCTCAAGCGGTGGTCGCCGGCAAGCGGGCCGTTGATCGCCCACGAACCGTTGTTCTGAGCGCCGATCGTGGCGGGCGAGCCGAGGGTGATCGCGCCGCTCAGCGTGATCGTCCGCGCCGTCGTGCTGTCGTGGTTGAGCGCGCCCGGATTGCCGCCGGCGATGCCGCCGCCGTTGAGGCGGAAGCCCGCCGGATAGGTCGGGCTGGCGGCGAGGTTGAACCAGCGGAGCTGCGAGCCGGACCGGACCTCGGCGGTCGAGCCCGCCCCTCCGAGCTCGCTGCCGCCGACCGCGCCGGTCGCGGTGTTGTAGGGCCGGACCTGGGCGTTGCCATCGATCACCAGCGCGCCGGAAAAGCTGGCATTGTCGCCGCGGAGGTGGAGCTGGCTGCCGGCGACCCCGCCTGTTAGAGCGAGGGTCGAGCTGCCGGAGAGCGGCGTGTGGATGAAAGTTACCGCGGCGTTCAGCACGAGGGCCGCTGCCGGCGCGAGCGGCAGCGGCCCGCCGCCGTCGAGAATGTAGCCGCTGGTATTGAAGACCAGCCCGGCGATGCCCGTGAGTCCGCCGCCGACGCTCACCGTGCCCGCCGTGCCGCCGAACAGCGCGGTCTTGCCGGGCAGCCACGCCGTGGGACCGCTGCCGACCCGCCAGGTGGTGGCGAAGCCGTCCCAGCTCCCGCTGCCGCCGGGTGCCGCCCCGGGTTGCCAGATCAATTCGAGATTCGGCACCAGCGGGTTGGTGCCGTTCCGCACCTCCGCGCCGTCGGCAAACCCGTCGCCATCGGTGTCGGCCACGTCCGGGTCGGTGCCATGGCTGGCCTCGTCGTCATCCGGCAACCCGTCGCCATCGCGGTCGCCGGTGAAGGAGACGTTCGAGAACACCGCCTCGCCGCTGTCGTCGGTCGCGTGCGACGTGACGGCAAGCCCGGCGCGAACCGTCTCCGGCAGGTCGATCGACTGGGTCGCGCCGACCTGGGTCCAGCTGCTGCCGTTGGTCGAAAACGCCGCGGTGACCAGATTTCCGCTGCGCAGCAGCCGCAACTGCGGCGGCCAGGCGGTCGGTCCCGCCGCCCAGACATAACTCGCGGTGGCTCCGGCGCTGCCCCGCCAGATGAACTCGACCTGTCCTTCGGGCATCCAGTGGACCATCGCGAAGGGCGCGTCGGCGGCGGTGGTGGCACGCAGCATCAGGCCCGCCTTCGCGCGGTTGTGGGCGGCTTCGAAGCTGTTGAGCTTGGCGCTGATCTTGCCGTCGCCGGCCATCGCCTGATGGACGAATTGCAATCCGTCGGACGCCGTGCCGAGGTTGTTGCCGGAGCCGCGGACGATCACCCGGCCGTCGGAAAGTCCGGCCTCGCCGGGATAGCCGGGGCCGATCTTGGTCGAGGTCCACGCCGCCGGCAGCGCTTCCAGCAGCAGGAAGTCATCGAGGTCCACGGCGGCCACGTTGCTGCCCGCGGCGGCGTAGGCATAGAGCGTGGCGGAGCTGCTGGCGGCGCCGGTGGTGAAGTGGTGGCTGCCCTTGGTCCAGTTGCCGCCGGCGCCGGTGACGGTGCTGAAGGCCTCCGCGCCGCCGTGGTTCTTCACGCCGAGGCGGACCGGCTGGCCGTTGCCCTTGGCCCACGCGCTCACGGTGTAGGAAGTGGCCGGCTTGAGCCCGTGCACCGCGTGCTCGATCCCGCGGATCGCGGCATTTCCGTTCAAGCGGAAAGCGCTGGTGCCGCTGCGGCGGAAGGTCCCGCCCCAGCTCTGGACCAGGGTGTCGCCGTAAGCGGTCCAGTGGGTCGCGTCGCCGAGTTCGAAGCCGCCGTTGGTGACGCGTCCGGCGCGGCGGATCTCGAGGTCGTCGGCATGGCAGTCGCCATACTGGGTCGGCACCCACGCGAAGACATCGGCCGTGCTGTGGGCGGAGCCGGTCACGAAGATGCTCTGGACGGCGGTGAAGCCGTCGCTCCAGACCGACGCGTAGGTCTCCGGCCCGCCGTAGTCGCGCGCGCCGATCCGGATGTCCGGCCACGCGCGGCTGCCGACGCTCCCCCAGCCGCGGACGACGTACGGCGTGTTCGGCAGCAGGCCGGCGACCTTTTGCGCGACCCGGCCGCCGGCGGTGTTCGAGGGATTCAGCCGCGCGCCGGGAGTGGCGTTGCGGCCGCCGGCCGCCGAGTGGCCGGCGGCGCCGATCTGCCGCCACGGACCCAGCCGGTTCGAGAAGGCCCCGTTGACCGTCTGCTCGGCCCGCTGGTGGAAGCGGACGTAGTCGATGTCCTGCCAGGTGGTCGTGCTACTACGGTCGCCGTAGCTCGCCGGCGTCGGCCCGGCCCAGGCGCCGTTCTCGACCTCGCTGGTCAGGTAAATCCACTGCCGCACCTGCGAGATGGCCGCGGTGGTGGTCCAGACTTCCACCCCGTCGATGTAAAAGCGGTAGCGCCCCGGCTCCCACAGCAAGCCGTAGGTGTGGAAATTCCCCTGCAAGCTGGCGGGGTTCGCGCCCGGATTGTTCACCGTGGCGCCAACCGACTGGTGGCTCGCGCCGTAGCCGTCCCAGTGGATGTTGATCGCCAGCCGGTTGGTCAGGTTCGCCCCGCCGGTGTCGCGGCTGCGGTGTTCGGCGATGTCGATCTCGGTGCCGTTGCCGGCGGGGTCGCCGACGTTGTTGATCCCGTACGGCTGGAGCCAGAACGCCGACCACATCCCCTGCGTGGAATTGTAACGGACCCGCGCCTCCCAGTAGCCGAAGCAGTTCTCGTATTTCCCCTGGGAGCCGATCCAGCCGGTGTGGTGGGTGCCGCCCTCGGTGTAGGTTTTGATCCGCAGGTGGCCGTCCTGCACGCTCAGCGCGCTGGCGGTGTTCACGGCGTCGCGGCGGTTGCCGGTGCCGACCGTCCAGTTCGAAGTGTTGAGGGAAGTGCCGCTGAATTCATCGCTCCACCCGAGCACCCAGCCCTCGCCCGGCGGCGCGGCCGAGGCGGCGTTGGCAAGTAGCAGGGCCGCGAACACGAGGCCGCTCGTGGGTTTCAACAAGTTCATGGGATTCAGGGGCTTCATCTACCGAGCAGCCAGACGGGCTTGGAAAGTTGCCATACCCCGACTCCATGCTGCGGCCACAACAGCTTACCTCACACCCGTGAGGATGGCCAGGATACGTTCAACGTGTTCGGCGGCGGAAAACTGGTCCGGCTGTTCTTGCAAAGTGAAGGTATTGCAGACGCCACGTCTCGAATTGGAGGAGAGTTCGGTCGTCCACGGTCGGCGGTTCTTTGGGCGGTCAATGCAAACTCAAGCAGGGCCGGCAAAACCAAATCGGCGTGCAAACCTTCTTTCGCCCGGAGTCCCGCCAACGGAGGAGGGCTGCCTTTCCCCGCCGCAAGCAAAACACGGTAGCGGGGAATCCAAAACTCGGCCGCCTCGCGTTGAGGCATCTCCGAAAGCAGGATCAGCGCCTGCCACTTGGTCCATCCGTGGAGCGAGTCGATCTGCTCCAAGAGCATGGGCAAATAGTGTGCATGAGGAACCGAGCTAAGACAGCACAGCAAGCGCTGACACCAACCCTCATCCATCGGAGAATTGCTCGAGCTCGGCCAGTCCGATCTCAAGGCTGCGCGTAGGACTGCCAATCCTTGCTCGGGCGATAATCCGGCGCTCGCGAAGACCCCGCAGGGAGCAAGCGCCCGGAGCGTCTCGGCACCGGCCAGGCAGCGGGCGGGATCGTCGCTCGCCAAATCTTGAACCGCCTTGTCCGCCTGTTGCCGTGACATGGGCGTGTTCTAGCTGAAGGAAATCCGGCTTGGAAACGATGAATCCCCGGGGTCCGGACAATCGGCCCCCGGCTTCGAATGGCGGAGCGGCTGGACTGCGGCGGAACTTCCGGCTGGATCCGCACCAACGAACCATGGAGGGTGATCTTCCGATGGGTGGATCACTCCAAGCACGACGTCACCATCATCCACTACCACTGAGCCCATGAGCGCATCCAAATATCTGCCTCTGATTCATCCAGGGGAAATTCTGCTGGAAGAATTCATCAAGCCGATGGGACTGAGTCTCGCATCGGTTTGCCGTTCGACGGGGATTCCTGCCTCGCGGCTCACTGAGATTACCAAGGGCCGGCGCGGCATGACCGCGGAAACCGCCTTGCGCCTTGCGAAATTCTTCGGCACTTCTGCCGCGTTCTGGGTTGGGCTTCAGGCCGAGCATGATCTGGAGGTCGCCCAGAGGTCCGTCGGCGCGAAGATCGAGCGCGAAGTGATTGCCCTGCCTTCTTGAGGATCCGAAGCGCCTGTCCCGCCCGGGAAAGTGGGAAGCACCGGACCCTCATCGCTTGTAAGCTTGCCGGGCTCTCGAGGGAGCGGGGGACTTTGGACCGGCTGCCGGGAACCACTCGCGCCGGTCTGAAGACCAGCGCTCCCGGGAAGACGCTCCCGGGAAGGCTTGCCGAAACGCAGGCGCTTTGGGATGGGTATCTTATTGCCGTATGAAAACCCTCGCCGCCCTCTGCCTGATGACCGCCCTTGCCGCCGCCGATGACTGGAAACCGCTGTGGCCCGGCGAAGCCCCCGGGGCCAAGCGCCCGCCCGCCGGCACCGAGAAGATCAACGAGGGCTGGCGTTACACCGACATCGAGGTCCCGCAGTTCCAGGTCTACGTCGCGCCCGAAGGCAAGCGCACCGGCCAGGCGGTGGTGATCCTGCCCGGCGGCGGCTACGGGATCCTCGCGATGAACCACGAGGGCCACGACTACGCGAAGTGGCTCAACGAGCGCGGCATCACCGGCGTGGTCGTGAAATACCGCGTCGGCAAGCCGGAGTTCGGCTACCAGTTTCCCGTGCCCTTCCTCGATGCCCGCCGCGCGATCCGCACCGTCCGCGCGAACGCGAAGGAATGGGGCGTCGATCCCGCGAAAGTCGGCGTGATGGGCTCCTCCGCCGGCGGCCACCTCGCCAGCCTCTGCACCACCCGCTTCGCCGACACCTTCCCGGAGGAGGGCAAGGACGCGATCGACCAGCTCAGCGCGCGGCCGGATTTCTCGATCCTGATCTACCCCGTCATCTCGACGGGTCCGGTCGCCCACGGCGGATCGCGGACCAACCTGTTAGGCAAGACGCCCGCGCCGGAGCTGCTTGAGAAATGCTCCACCGAGAAGCAGGTCACCAAGGCCACCCCGCCGGTCTTCCTGCTGAGCACCTTCGACGACGGCGTCGACTGCCGCAACAGCCTCGACTTCGCCTCCGCCTGCAAGGCGAACGGCGTGCCGGTCAGCCTGCACCTGTTCGAAAAAGGCGGCCACGGCTACGGCATGAACGTGGCGGACAAGGGCGATCTCGCCGTCTGGCCGGCACTGCTGGAGGCTTGGTTGAAGCGTTGACCGTGGCTGCGGCGTCCTGCCGCGTGCCGTTCACGAGGTCGCTCGCCTCGCTGCCGGGATTATTTCCAAAAATCCCGCCGCATTGGCACAATGACAGCTTCCTCAGGCCAGCGGATGGTCCGCGCTGGATTGGTGGTTTCTTGGGTTTCTCTGCCAGTCCATCGCGGTGTGCCACGGCGGGTGCGGGGTTCTTGGGTTTTCCCCGGACCCGCCGTGGTCATCGCCCGCTCGGACAAGGCGGCGGCCGAAACGGCTGCGGCTTTTCGTGCGCCCGCACCCTCGATGTCCGGAGACCCACCTCGTTCAAATCCCCAAAAGCTTCTTTCTCATCTCCCGGTCGAAGCGACCCTCCTGCGCGAGGCGGTGAAGCTCCTTGGCTTGAACCTGCTTGAGCCCTGTCAGAAATGATCCCTCCGAAAGCACGTGAGGCGGCTTGCGGTGTCGGGAATCTGTCTCCGGCAATCGGGACTGCTCCATCCAATCCACGCCTCGCAATCGATCCTCCTCCCCTCCCGAACTCCAGAACGCGCACCTGTCTTCCGAAGTCAGCCGCCGCATTTCAAAAGCGGCCTCCACCAGGTTACGGTACACCAGCGCAGGATCCGCCACCCTTTCCGTCAGGTTCTCCAAAATCCTGGCGGAATGCCTCAACAACGTTGTCTTTCCAAGGCGCAGTCACCCATGCTCCCTGCCGGATGCCCCCCGAAATCCAAGCACTCCTCACCCGAACGCCCAAGCCGGCCGACTTCACCCTCGACCGCGTCCGCCAGCCCGACCTGCTGCTGCTCGACACGGTCGCCGGCAGCCACGCCTACGGCACCGCGATCGAGGGCTCCGACGAGGACCGCCGCGGGGTCTTCGCCGCGCCGCGCGCCTTCCTGCTCGGGCTCGATGCCATCGAGCAGGTCGCCGACGAACGCAGCGACCAGGTTTACTACGAGCTCGGCCGCTTCGTCTCGCTGCTGCTGAAGAACAATCCGAACGCGCTCGAACTGCTGGCGATGCCCGACGACTGCATCCGCCACCGGCATCCGTTGTTCGAACTGCTCGAGCCGCGGATCTTCCTCTCGAAACTCTGCGCCAAGACCTTCGGCGAGTATGCCATGGGCCAGATCCGCAAGGCGCGCGGGCTGAACAAGAAAATCGTCAACCCGCAGCCGGAACAGCGGAAGGCGATGCTCGAGTTCTGCCACGTCCCGGAAGGCCAGGGCAGCGTGCCGGTCATGGAATGGCTCGCCGCCCGCGGGATCGATCCGCGCAAGTGCGGCCTCACCGCCGTCCAGCACGCCGCCGGGATGTTCGCGATCTACGAGGACCCTCGTAGCGAGGCCCGCGGCCTGGTTTCGCCGAAGGATCCCGACACGCTGGTCTTCAGCAGCGTGGCCAAGGAGGCCGTGCCGGTCGGCTGGATGCACTTCAACGCCGGCGCCTTCCAGGCCCACTGCAAGGCGCACCGCGAATACTGGGAATGGGTCGGCAAGCGCAACGAGGAGCGCTTCACCACCAACGCCAGCCACGGCCGCGGCTACGACTCGAAAAACCTGATGCACACCCTGCGCCTGCTCGACATGGCCGGGGAAATCGCACGGGAAGGAGAGCTCCGCATCCGCCGCCCGAACCGCGCCTACCTGCTGCGCGTCCGGGCGGGTGAATTCGCCTACGACGACCTGGTGGCGCGGGCGGAAGACCAGCTCGCGGAAGTGCAAGCGGCTTTTGAAGCGTCCTCTCTCCCGGACGCCCCCGAGCGGGATCGGGTCAACGCTTTGCTGATAGAGCTCCGCGAATCATTCGATGTCCTGGACCGCGGATCTTCAGTCCGCTCGAGTTCCCCGACCGTCCAAGCGGACTAAAGATCCGCGGTCCAGTACACTTCCTCTTGCGACTGGCCATCCGAAAAACAATCCACCACCCTCCTCCCGACATGGCATGGCGCATCGATGAACAGGTGATCCGCGGCGAGATCGACAACCGCACCCCGGGCAAGGTCCGCGGCCGGCTCTGGCTGGTCGGGCGCGACGAACCGATCCGCCTCGAGCTGGACGGCAACCCCTGGCGCGACCTCGCCGGACACCTCCTCCGCTTCACCAATCCCACCCCGAAAGCCGGCCCGCCGGCAGGTCTGGCGGAGGAGCAGGCCGGCGTGGTGGGCGACATCACGGCCTCGCGCAAGGTCAAGGTGCCCGAGATCTCGATGGAGGAACTAATGGAGTGCTACGCGAAGAAGCAGCCCTTTCCCTGGCATTGGGGAAACTCGCTCTATCTCGAGTGGTTCAGCCGGCGCAACGGCCGCGTCGTCATCGAAACGACGGACTTCACCCTCGAACTCGACGCCACCGCCGCGTGGACGATGAGCGAGCACGAGGAGCTGGCACAGCGCCGGGCCAACGAAGAGGCGATGACCGGCTTCATGGACCGGATGTTGCTGGCGGGCGGCGGGGAGGAGGAGGACGACGAGGACGAACCTCAAAGCAAGGCCGAGGCGGAAGCCGATGCCGACTCCGCGCGGATGGACACCCTGCTCGACCGCGTGCAAGCGCGGATGGAACGCGAGGGACACGAGGACTTCGAGCGCATCCTCGTGGAAGAGCGCGCCCGTCTGAAACGCGAACGCGGCGAGGTCGACCCGGTGCTCACCCCGGAGCAGCAAGCCGAACGCCAGAAACGGATCGAGGAGATGAACGCGATCTGCGCGGAAGCGGTGGCGGCCCCCGCCGCGGACGATTGGAAAGACCGCCAACGGCATCCGCTGGTCGAGCGCTGCAAGGAGCTGGCGGTACGGCTTCACCAGGAGGCCCGGGTGTGGCTTGCGGAGGTCGACGCCGAAGAACATCCGCTGCGCGCGGTGGTTCACGGCACGCAATCCGCCTCGGCCAAGCTGGCCGGGGCGATGGGAACTTGCGACGAGGAGTGGCCGCCCGACGAGCTGGTCGCGGGCAACGTGCTGGTGCGCTTGAAGAAGGCCCGCGGCTACCTGCGGGACGCCCTCGGCGGCCTCGACTCCGCCGACCAGGAAAGCCTCGCGACCCCGGTGTGGCGGGCTTTCGCGCGGAAGCACCTCGGGGAAATCCTGGCGGGGGTCGAGGAACGGGTCGCCGAGGTCCGCGAAGTGCTGGCGGATCAGGAGCCGGACTGATGCCTTCGAAAAGCCGGCGAACCCGGCCGCCGGATCACTTCGCCACGCCCACCGCCTTGATCTCCGTCCGGACCGGCGGCTTCATCCCTTCCCCGAGATAGAACGACGGATGCGGCGGCTTGTTGTAGGAGACATTCTGCCATGCCACCGACAGCCGGTACTGCGGATCGTGCATCAACGTCACCAGCCGGTGTTCGGTCGGAATCGTGGTGGTGTGAAGCCGCAGCGATTTCCCGCCCGGCCCCGGCACCAGCAACTCCTCGCGCCAGTCGCCTAACAGGTCCGCCGCCAGCGCCGGCCACCGCCCGCCGGAGCGGCCGGAGCGGCCGCCGGACACCGCCGGCGCGGCACTGAAAATCCGCCGCTCCCGTCCCTCCTCCGGGTCCCACTTGAAGATCGCGAGCCCGTTGTAAATCTCGCGTCCCAGGTCGCCGTCCCACCAGATCACCCAGTCGGCATTCCGCGGCCCCGGGCCGATCTCGACGCCCTGGATCGTCCGCAGTTGACCGCGGCCGCCCCACACCTCCGCCCCGGGATGGCGCGGGTCGATGTCCGCCACCACGCCGCTGCTGATGTCGACGCCCGGGCTGTGGCTCCACAGCGGCGTGCCGGTCCGCGCGTCATGCAATCCCGCGCCCGGCGTCCGGAAGCGCACGGTTTTCTCCTCGTTCTCGGTCACCAGATAGAGCTCCGGGCCGGGCCGTCCGGGATCGAAGTCGCCGACATGCAGCGCGTCGCCGTGGCGGCGGCCGGTCGCGTAAAGGCCCTTGCCGTTGTCGTCGACGGTCATCGCCTGATAGACGATCTCGTCCTTGCCGTCGCCATCGACATCCGCCACCGACAGCGCGTGGCCGCCCATCCCGGAATACGGCGACGCGTCCTTGAACGGCGGCCGGCTGACCCCCGAATCGAAAACCCAGCGCGAGCTCAGCTCGCCGCCGCGCCAGTCCCACGCGGCCAGCACGGTGCGGCCGTAAACGCCGCGCGCCATCACCAGGCTGGGACGCTTGCCGTCGAGATAGGCGACGCAGGCCAGGAAGCGGTCGCAGCGGTTGCCGTAGCTGTCGTTCCCGCCATTGCCGCCGATCCCGCCCCAGCCGTCGATCGGGTCGCGGCCGGGAAGGTAGTCCACCGTTTTCAAGGCGGCGCCGGTCTTGCCGTCGAAGATCGTGAGCAACTCCGGACCGGACAGGATGCGGCCGTATCGCTGCGAATCCGCCTCCTGGTTCCGCCAGTCCTTGGCCTTGTCGCCGAGGATCTTGCCGGTCCCGTCCTTGGTCCCGTCGGCGGTCTTGCAGGCGATCTCCGCGCGGCCGTCGCCGTCGAGGTCGTACACCATGAACTGCGTGTAATGTTCGCCCTCGCGGATGTTGATCCCGAGGTCGATCCGCCACAGGTGGGTGCCGTCGAGCTTGTAGGCGTCGAGCACCGGAGTGCCGGTGATGCCGGTGAACGAGTTATCACGGGCGCCGGAGACCTGGTGGAGGATGATTTCATATTCGCCGTCGCCATCCAGATCGCCGGCCGAGGCGTCGCCGGGCCGGTAGCCGGGGATCGGCTGGATCGGGATCTCGATGAAATCCGCGGCCAGCACGTTCGCGCGGCGGCTCGCGGCGCCTTCCTTCCCCGCGACCAGCGGGCGGACGAAATAGGCCGCGGCGTCCCCGGCGCTGGCATCGATGAAATTCGTCGCCCCCGCGAGCGGCGCGCTGTTGACCCGCTGCTCCTTGCCGCCGGCGACGCGGTAGAGATGGAACGCGACCGATTCCGGATCGGTGCCCAGCAGCCGCCAGCCGGTGAAGACCTTGCCGTCGGCCTGGCGCACCGCCACCAACCCGCGGTCGAGCGCCTCCATTTCCCGCTGGGCGAGGGCGACCGGAGGGATCAGCAGGAGGATCAGCGCGGCGATCGATTTCGGAAGGTGCATGGTGTCCACGTCTCTATCTACTCCGGCCGCGGGCGGACCGGTGCCTACCCCTTCGGGGGATGCGGGGACTGGAAGGAAGCAAAAAGTTCGACAAATCCCCCGGCGCGCCCTTGATCTTCCCTCGTGAATCGCATTCCGCAAGCCGGCAGCAGGCGGCCGCGCTCGCGGGCCGATTCCTGATCCGCCCGGTCCGATGCCCCCCCTCCAGCCCGCGATCCTGGTTGGCCATCCGTGGATGGGCCGCGGCGGCTCGGAAGCCACCGCGATGGGCGCGCTGGACGCGCTGCAGGACCTCGCGAAGGTCACCTTCACCACCGCGTCGCCGGTGGATTGGGACAGCCTGAACGCGGCCTACGGGACCCGCGTCTCGCCGGAAGGAATCACCTTCCGGCCGGCCCCGCGGCTGCCGGGGACCGTAAGCGCTGGCTCCAACTGGTCCGCCCGCTGCGGCCGCCGCGGGCACCGCGGCCGGTGGCGCCCGGGCGCTTGTTAGAGAAGCCCGGGCCGCTGCTGATGGTCATCGCGCATCCCGACGACGAGCTCTTCGCCTCCGGGCTGCTGTGCGAGCTTTCCGCCCGCGGCCGCGCCTTCCATCTCGCCTGCCTGACCCGCGGCGAAGGCGGGACCGCCGGAGCGACGGAACAAGAGGGGAGCGGGCGGGCCGCCCGCGGCACCACGGGCGGGCCGCCCGTGCCCCCCTTGCGAAGCCAGCTCGGGCGGATCCGCGAAACCGAACTCCGCGCTTCCGCCGCCATCCTCGGGGCCTCCTCGGTGACCTTCCTCGACCACCTCGACCCGCCCGGAAAGCCCCACCGCACCTACGCGCCGGAGGTCTCCGCCGGCGACCTGGCCGCGCAACTCCAGCCCTTGTTGCAAAACCTCCAGCCATCCCTCCTCCTCACCCACGGCAGCGGCGGCGAATACTGGCATCCGGCCCATCTGCTGGTCCATCACGCCGTCCGGCGCGCCGCCGGCGGCGCCCGCGACCTCCTCACGATCCACGCCTGGCAGGAAGGCCACCCCTTGCCCGGCCTGCTCAACCGCGACGACCCCGCCGATCTGGTCGTCAAGGGCGGGCCGCACCGCGCCAAACGCCTCGCCGCTTTCCGCGCTCATGCCTCGCAGCACGACTACTTCGCCCGCCACGGCGGCGGCTCGCTCGAGGCCTTTGTCGATCTCACCGCCCGCGAGGCCTACCGCCATTACCCGGCCACCATCGTGGCCTGAACACTCCCACCGTGGCTGCGGCGTCTCGCCGCAAGCCTTTCAGCCGGCCACCCTCATGGCGTGACTCCTGCTCTGACCCCATCATGCAAGCCGAAGAACTCGATACCCACCACAAGGCGCTCAAGATCAACCTCGACCCGCGCTGGTACGGGACCCTCGCCGAGATCGGCGCCGGCCAGGAGGTGGTCCGCTGGTTCTTCCGCGTCGGCGCCGCCGCCGGCACCGTGGCCAAGAGCATCTCGGCTTACGACATGACCGTCAGCGACGCGATCTACGGCAGCGGCGACCGCTACGTCTCGCGCACCCGCTTGCAGGCGATGCTCGACCGCGAGTTCTCGCTGAATGTCGACCGCCTCGCCGACAAGCGCGGCGACTCCACCGCCTTCTTCGCCTTCGCCGACACCGTGGTCGCCCGCAGCTTCAAGGGCGGCAACGAATGCCATGGCTGGATGGGCGTGAAATTCCAGTCCCGCCCGCGCGACGAACCGTCCCAGATTCTCATCCACGTCCGGATGCTCGACGCCGAGGCCTCGCTCCAGCAGGAAGCCCTCGGCGTGGTCGGCGTGAACCTGCTCTACGGCGCCTTCTTCCTCCACCACGAGCCCGAGCTGCTGGTCGAAAGCCTGCTCGACAAGCTGACCACCGGCCGCATCGAGAT
>CAMCYK010000023.1 GCA_945883695.1 Akkermansia muciniphila
GCCGCGGGTGACGGCGCGGTGGATGATGGCCTGCTTCTGCTCCTGGAGCAGGGCGATGACCCGCCGCTTCGACCGGATCGCCTTCTCCAAGCGCCCGTTCCAGTGGTCGAGAAAGCGCACGATGGCGGTTTGTTCGGCGAGGGGTGGGAGCAAAGATCCGATGAGCTTGAAATGCTCCGGTCGAAGGCTCCACATGTCGGAAGTGATTCCGTAAGACCAGCGTTCAGCCTCTTTCGCGAACATCGGAGTTCGATAGAGGTTGTGAAAATACAAAGGGTTCGCACCCGCCACGGGGCGCATCACCACGTAGGCCGGACTGATGATGCCCCGGAGACTCGAAGCCCCCAAAGCCCCCTGCCACGCTCGCATCTTGTTGTATGCGATGTCACCAGGTTGAACGAGCTTGTATGCCGCCTTGTTGATGTTGGAACTGTCCTTTTTAGAGCTACCGGCCAAGAGCGCCTTCTGAGGGACAATTCCACGAGTGATCGTCACCGAGAGCATCTCCTCATCCGGACAATCTCGATCCTTGATTTCCGAAAAAATTGCCCTGTTCGGTAACACGTCCCAATGCGCCGGAACCACCCCGAGCCATTCCTGCCCCGACTCCTTGTATTCCGGATAAGGTTTGAGATCTGCGATCATGCGGCACCTCCATTCCGGTTAGGCCGCCCCGTTGGGGCTGGAATGGGTGGGGTGGTCAGGAACCTAGGGCGTTGCCCTAGGCTGGGATGATGCCGCCCCGTTGGGGCTTTGGAAAAACGCAATTCGGAACGCAGTGCGTTCCAATTGGGAGATGTTGGATAAAACCCCCACACGTTCCGGTAAGGCCTCTCCGTTGGGGCTTTGGGGGAAGAGTCTAATTCGTGACGCATTGCGTCACATTTCGGGAATGTTGGATAAAAGGCCCACACGCTCCGGTAAGGCCGCTCCGTTGGGGCTTTGGAGATGCCCCTTTCTTGCGCCCCAACGGGGCAGTTCCATGCCAGCCCAGGGCAACGCCCTGGGTAAGCCATGGAAAATGGATTGAGCCCTGAAGGGGCGGGACAAACCCGGTGCCGCGCGTTAGGCCGCCCCGTTGGGGCTGGAATGGGTGGGGTGGCGGTGGACCCAGGGCGTTGCCCTGGGCTGTAATGATATCGCCCCGTTGGGGCTCTGGAGGCGGTTCCTTCTTGCGTCCCAACGGGGCAAATCCATACCAGCCCAGGGCAACGCCCTGGGTTAGAAATGGAAAATGAATCCAGCCCTGAAAGGGCGGGCCAACCGCGCGGCCGATCCGTGGGTCGCCCCGTTCGGGCTTGAATAAAGCTTCTTCTAGCGCCCCAACGGGGCAGGGCCATGCCAGCCCAGGGCAACGCCCTGGGGCCTGAAGGGGCGAACCAACCGGTAGCATCAATCCCAAACATACCGTTCATCGAAGGCGATCCGATGTCGCTCCAGAAACGCCCGGTATTCCTCCTGAAACGATTTTTTCCGATGATGTTCCTGCTGGTTCGCGACGTATTCCCGTACGGCGGGCACGTTGGATTCGGACACCGCAAACGCTCCATAACCTGCCTGCCAGGCGAATCCGGTGAATTCACCGCCCTGCGTCTTGATCCATTTGGAAGACGCCTTTTTAACATCTTCCACGGCTGAGCTGACAGCGACGGTGCGGGCCAATTCAAAGAGGACGTGAACGTGGTCTTCGACGGAATTGATGAGCACGGGAGGACAGCCAAGGTTCTGCAACACGGTGGCCATGTAAGCATGGAGCGAGTCGCGAACCCGGTCAGGAATGATTCGCTCGCGATTCTTGGTGCTGAAAACGAGATGGATGTGGAGGCGCGCAAGGGACTGAGGCATGGCTTTGGCCGCCCTTTCAGGGCTGGTTGATTTCCAATGGATAACCCAGGGCGTTGCGTTGGGCTGGCATAGAGTCGCCCCGTTGGGGCTTTGGAGGCTTTCATGCCTTACCTCCTTTCAAAAGCTCTCCCAGCAACCCTTCGGCGGCTTCTTCCTCCGCGAGGATGTCGGCGCGGATTTCTTCGAGCGTGCGGAGTGGCTGGGGTTTGTAAAAGTGGCGGGTGAAGCTGACTTCGTAGCCGATCTTGGTGGCGTTCTTCTTCACCCAGGCGTCCGGGGTGTAGGGCAGCACCTCGCGGCGGATGAAGGCCTCGATGCCGCCGTCCTCCAGCAGCGGGACCTGCTCGGTATCCCGCAGGTCGCTGTCGGTGTCGTATTCCACGACGCAGGTCTTGGTGCCGATCTTCATTTCGTAGAGGCCGTGGAAGGGATCGGGCTTGGCCTTGCCGGGCTTGTGGATCTTGCCGATGACCGGCGGGGCGCTCTCATCCCGCCAGCTCACGGCTTTGAGGATCTGTTTGAGGTCCGGCGCCGGAAGCTTGATGGTGAGCGTGTCGAGCGCGGTGTCCACCTGGTCGCGGAAGAGGTTGAAATCCTCGAACAGGCCGTCGCCGAGTTCGTCGCGGAGCGAGTTGGCGGCATCGACCAAGCGGCCGTCGCGTTCCCAGGTCTTGGGATCCAGCAGCTTCCGGATCTTCTTGTCGGACAGCCCTTTCTTTTTGGATTCGCCGTCCTCGTCATCGCCTTCCTCCTCGTCGTCGTCCCCCCAGGCACTGAGGCGCGTCTCCAGCTTGCCGGCGATCTCCTTGAACCCGGTGAAGAGGTCGTCGCCGAATTCCTCGTAGAGCGCGGCGCGGATCTCCTCGTCGCCGGAAGCAAAGCGCAGGGGCTCGATCCGTGGCAGGCTGAGCTGGGCGTGGAGCCGCAGCGGGCGCTCGACCACGACCTTCCAGTAGCCGAAGCCCTCGTTCGGGAAGATTTTCGACTCCGGGGTTTCCTTGAAATCGAGGAAGGTGCGGGTGATGCGTTCGATGTCGTCCGGGGAGAGTTCGCAGTTCTTTTTGCCGAGGTTCTTGCGCAGCGGCTTGAACCATTGCGAGGCATCGATGAGCTGGACCTGCCCCTGGCGGTGGGCGGGCTTCCGGTTGGACAGCACCCAGATGTAGGTGGCGATGCCGGTATTGTAGAACAGGTTCAGCGGCAGGGCGACGATGGCCTCCAGCCAGTCGTTCTCGATGATCCAGCGGCGGATGTTGCTTTCGCCCTGGCCGGCGTCGCCGGTGAAAAGCGAGGAGCCGTTGTGGACCTCCGCGATGCGGCTGCCGAGCGGGGTGTCGTGCTGCATTTTCGACACCATGTTGGCCAGGAAGAGCATCTGGCCATCGCTGGTGCGGGTGACGAGGGAGAGTTCCTCGCCCTTGTGCATGACCTTGAAGCGGGGGTCGCGCATCCCTTCCTTGCCGCCCATGAGTTCCAGATCCTTCTTCCAGCTCTTGCCGTAGGGCGGATTGGCCATCATGAAGTCGAAGACCAGGGCCGGGAAGGCGTCATGGGCCAGGGTGGACCATTCCGCGCCGCCGATGATGTTTTCGGCGTTCTCGCCCTCGCCCTTGAGGAGCATGTCCGCCTTGCAGATGGCGTAGGTCTCGGGATTGATCTCCTGGCCGTAGAGGTGGGCGGTGACCTGGAGGCCGAGGCTGGAGGCGAGGGTCTGAAGGGTCTCCTCGCCCTCGGTGAGGATGCCGCCGGTGCCGCAGGCGCAGTCGTAGAGCAGGTAGGTGCCGGAGAGGAGCTGGTCGCTGACGGGGCGGAACACCAGATTCGTCATCAGGCGGACGGCGTCACGGGGCGTCCAGTGCTCGCCGGCTTCCTCGTTGTTGTCCTCGTTGAACTTGCGGACGAGTTCCTCGAAGACGGTGCCCATCGAGTGGTTGTCGATGCCGGCCGGGGTGAGATCGATCTCGGGGTCGAGGAACTTGGTGATCAGGGTGCCGAGGGCGTCGGCCTTGGAGAGGGTGGAGAGCTGGTTGCGGAACTTGAAGTTCTCCAGGATGTCCTGGACGTTCGGCGAGAAGCCGGCGAGGTAGTCCTCGAAGTCGGCAAGGAGCTGTTGCTGGCTGCCGCGGGACTTCAGGTCGCGGAGGGTGAAGCGGGAGGTGTTGTAGAAGGCCTGGCCGGAGGCGAAGCAAAGAGCGGCGGTCTGCTCGGTGATCCCGGCGCTGTCGAGGAGGCTGCGGGCTTCCAGGACGGCCTTCTTGGTCGGCTCCAGCACCGCGTCCAGCCGGCGGAGGACGCACATGGGAAGGATGACGTCCGGGTATTTACCGCGCCGGAAGAGGTCGCGGAGGACATCGTCGGCGATCCCCCAGATGAAGGAGACGATCTTGTTGTGGGTGGCTTGATCCATGGGTGGGTGGGAAGGAGTCGCGGGAAAGGCGAAAGGGGCGAAGGAAACGGTTTTGGCAGGTGGGGTCGGACAAGCGCGGGGCGTGGCGAAAAAACGGTCGGTGCGAATTCACGGATACGCCCGTTGCACGCCGGCCTAACAGGATTTGGGGTTGAATCCAAGGCCAAACCGGGTTGAGAGACATCAGTGACCGGCGCGGGATGACTGGGCCTGCGGGCGGAGGCGGGCGGAGGCGGGCGGAAGATGGCCGGGAATGGGATCGCGGTTTCGGAAGATATTGGTTTCGAGCCCCTTGCGGATGAGCGGCAAGGCACTTCGCGCCCCTGAAGAACCCGGACTTTCCATGCAGAAAGCTGACACGTGTTCCGGTGGCGTCGGATTGGCACTTGCTCCGGCCAACGATCTCCAGTGGACCGACCCGCGTTTAGTGGGCGCTTTGGCTTCAGGGGGATCAAGAACGAGAGTCGCGACGCTCCCTCGGGGGACGGGAGGGGAGAAGTCCCCTTGAGGGGATTTAGCAGCCCGTTGAAAAACGCCGGATCTCGGATTCACATGTGACGCTCAGCCGCCAAGGTCCGCGCCTGACGGAGCCGTCGTTCCCGGATCGATTGAAGCAATATCTCTGCAATTTCCGAGTCGAAAGCGCCACAAGTCGCTCCAGCGCCGCCCGGGACGCCCCAATCACGCCAAAAAATGCGCCCGCCGCCGCCGCCAGCCATTGCTTCGGGGTCCCGTGGCCGGTCAGATGACGCATCAGCACCGAAAGATTGTGCGTGAAGGCAGCCGCGAGCTGGCGCATGGTGAGGTTCTTGCGGCCGCGCAGGGTTGCCCGGCGATGTTTGCCATGGTCGAGCACATGGCAGAAGCTTCGTTCAAGGTGTTCGCCGCGCTTGCGCAGCAACGCTTTGCCGCTCTCGCTCCCCACCGTCTGTTTGGCCTTGTGGAGCACTTGCCGAACCACGGCGTCCTGCTTGTCGGGCCTGCGTTTGGATTCGTGGGGATCGCCGATGATGACCCGCACGCGCTCCAGCCGAAGGCAGCAGGTTTCCTCGACCGCGAAGTAGCCTTCATCGGCCGTCAGGCTCGTGAGAACCTTGGTTTGATCGGGATCTTCACAGACCCGGGAGAGAACCTCGCCGGCAGCGAGCACCCGCCCGGCGAGGCCCACGGTGTCGCCTTCGTCCCCGCAGCGGACTTCGGCGGCGACGATGACACCGGTGTCCAGGTCGGTGATGTGCTCGGGCTTGTAGATCATGTCGCAGGCACCGTGTTTGGTCATGCCCACCTTGGCGTCGGGATCGTGCGGGTTGACCCACTCCTGGTTGCTGGTTTTGCGCCCTTCGCGGTTCTTGTCGAAGCGGCGCACCGCCTTGGTGTCGTCCGGATCGATGCCGGCTTCGGCGGCAAGGCGTTTCACGTATTCCCAGTATTCTTCCTCGGTGTTGCGGTGAACGAGCGCGCGCAGCGAGGCGTTGGCCTCGATGACGCTGGAGTCGATGCCGAGGTTGCGGCCCTTGAGCAGCCCGTGCTGGCGCAGGCCCTCGAGGACGAGTTCGAACGCGGCTTGATAGATGGCAGTGCCGAGACGGCCGCGGATGACGCTGAGACTGGAGTGGTCGGGAGTGGCTTCTTCGAGGCCGTAACCGAGGAAAGCGCGCAGCGAAAACGAGTCGGCGCAGCGGCTGGCGATGGAACGTTCGCTGGGAAGGTTCTCGAAGAACCCGATCATGAGCAGCTAGCGCCGTAGCCAACTTAAGAGCCGTAACATTAGCGGGTTGGGGCTCTTTCCTTTGCGGGGGAGGGGGAGATGCAGGCACCCGGTGCAGGCGGTTTGCGGTGATGGCGCGCGCTGTCCGGGGATGAAACCCGCCCTCAAGGTCGCCCGCTTGTTCATGGCGTAGTGGCCGATGCGGCAATGCCGTATGTATCCTCGTGCCGTCCACGGTGGGCGCGGGGCAGGAACCATGCGAGGTTTGCTCGGGTGTGGAGGCCTTTCTGCCGGGTCCCGAAATTCCTTGCGGTCCCGATAAAGGCACCGCACCCGCCCGTCGCGGCGCTGCATTTCCGGGCGGGGATTGGGCGTTGCCTTGGAACGGAATCCGGCCTAGCTTTTTCATTATTTCCGTGAGCAAACCGATCGCCACCTTTCTTTCCGGACTTCTTGCGGTCTCCGTGACCCACTCGCAGGAGATCGCCCTGCTGCCGGAGACCCCGCCGCCCGGCGGGTCGGCCAGCGACGGCTCGATTTTCACCCGCAAGAACGCCCGCGCCATCACGCTGGCGATTCCCGCGCCCCGCGGACCGATCCTCGACCGCCACGGCGAGCCGCTGGCACAAAGCCGGGTGGCGTGGCAATTGGGACTCCAGTTCCGGCAGTTCGAGAAGGCCGACCGCGCCTTCGTGATCAACTGGGCACGCGGGCACTTGCAGACCGCCAAAACGCTGTATCCCGCCGTCAGCGAGCCGACCGACGACGAGTTATGGAGCCACTACGAGGAGCGGCGCTGGCTGCCTCTGCTCATCTCAAGTCACATCAACCTGGCGGAAAAACAGAAAATCGAAGGCGGCTTGAGCAGCGGTTTGATCCTGCATCCGGTCTATCAGCGCTACTACCCCGAGGGCGATCTGGCCGCGCACATCGTCGGCTACACCGGCAGTGTCGGGAAGCTGCCGACCGGTCCGATCAATTTCAACGAACCGTATTGGGAGGAAACCGAGGGCCGTTCGGGCCTTGAGCTGCTGTTGAACCGGGAGCTGGCAGGCCAGGCCGGCACCAAGAAACTGCTTTTTGACGAGACCGGCCGCAAATTCCCGGAGGAGCTTCCCAAGCGCCCGCGGCCAGGCGGGGCGGTCGTCACCACCCTGAACCTCGAGTGGCAGCGCCATGCCGAGAAGGTGCTCAAGGACAAGTGCCGCCGCGGTGCCTTCGTCCTGATCGACGTCAACACCGGCGAGGTCCTGGTGATGGCGTCGCGGCCGTCGTTCGATCTCAACCGCTTCGTTCCCGGGATCAGCACCAAGGACTTTGAGGAGCTCGAGAAGGATCCCTCGACTCCCTTGTATGGCCGGGCCTTCCAATCGAAGTATCCGCCGGGTTCCTGCTTCAAGCCGATCGTGGCCCTGACGGCGCTCAACGACGGGGAGATCACCAAGAACACCGCGATTGATTGTCCCGGCTCCCTGACCTTGGGCAACCACACCTTCCACAACCACAACAAGCGCGCCGCGGGATCAATCAACGTGGTCCAGGCGCTCGCCTCGTCGAACAACATCTGGTTCGGCAAGGTCGGCATGCGCCTGGGGTCGAATGCCTTCCTCAACACGGCCCGCCGCTTCGGCTTCGGCGAGAAGACCGGCCTGCCGCTGATCGGCGAAACCGCGGGGCTGGTGCCGACCAACGAGTGGATGCTCGCGAATCACAAGCGCCGCTTCATGGATGGCGACGCCTTCAACCTGTCGATCGGCCAGGGATCGCTGGAAGTCTCGCCGCTGCAGGTCGCACAGGCGATGGCCGGGATCGCGAACGGCGGCGTTCTGCCCAAGCTCCATCTGGTCAACCAGGTCCAGGATCCGTTCGGCCGGGTGATCAAGCAGGCCATCCCCGAGCGGCGCAACTGGCTCGGCATCGATGAGAAGGCCATCCAGACGGTGCGCGAGGGGATGCGCGAAGTGGTCGACGGGGGCACCGGGCGCTCCGCCGGCCTCAGCTTCACCGAACTCTGCGGGAAGACCGGGACCGCCCAGTGGAAGATTTCCAGCAAGACCAACCTCGCGTGGTTTGCCGGATTCCTGCCCTTCGACGAGCCGCGCTTCGCCTTTGCCGCCGTCTATGAAGGCCGGCCGGGCGAAAACCCGAGCGGTGGCAAGAATGCCGCGCCGATCGTGAAGGCCTTCTTCGAGCCGCTGAAGGACGAGATCAAGGAGATCATCGCCCCGGCCCCCAAAGCCCTGGAGATCGTCGACGAATCCGAAACGCCGGCCGACGGGGACGCGGAGGACGTGCCCACGGAGGGCGTGCTGCGCGCGCAGGAGGTCGAGATCCTCGAAACCGGCGTGATGGACGAGGAAGAGGCTGTCAGCGAGGAGATTCCGAAGGCGCTGCCGGTCGATCCCGACGAGATTCCCGGAGAGTGACGGGAGGGTCCTGTTTTCGGGGCTGGACGCGGCCCCGCTTTGCCGCCAAATACCGACCGCCTCCACGAACGGAGGCATCACTCCCAACGACCCAAGAATCCGACCATGGACATTCAAATCGCTACCCTCTGTGACTTCGCCGCCGACTACAACGGCAAGCTGGTCATCTCCGGCACCTTCGACACCCTCGCCGCCCGCGCCCTGCCCGTGGTGCACCCGATGTGCAGCCTGGCCCTGCGCTTCTGCTTCACGCAGGAAGATTCCGGCCGCCACAAGCTTTCCATCAACATCATCAACGAGGACGGCGAGTCGCTCGACCCGCAGAACATGCCGATCGAGCCGGAATTCGAAGTCCAGCTTCCCGCCGGCACGCCGTTCCTGACCCGCAACGTGATCATGAACCTGCAGGGCCTCCGTTTCGCGAAGTCCGGCATCTATTCGATCGACCTCGGCTGTGACGGCGAGTTGCTGATGCGCCTGCCGCTGCGGATCGTCCAGGTCCAGCAGCAGCCTCAGGCCGAACCCGTCGCGTGAGCTCTTGCCGGTGACCCGCTACTCCTGTGCCCTGGTGACCGGCGCTTCCGCCGGCATCGGGGCCGAGTTCGCCCGGCAACTTGCCCCGCACTGCGGGACCCTGGTGCTGGTGGCCCGGCGCGCCGACCGATTGGTCGAGCTGGCGGGCGAACTCGAGCGGGACCATCCCGGCCTGCGGGTGATGCCGCTGGAGGCGGATCTCACCGATCCGTCGGCGCGGCTGCAAGCGGTGGGCCACATGCTGTCCAAGGGCCTCTTGCCCGACCTGCTGGTCAACAACGCGGGGATGGGCGACTACGGCGAATTCGTCACCTCGGACTGGATGAAGATCGAGGCGATGCTGCGGCTCAATGTCGAGGCGCTGACCCATCTGACCCACGCCCTGCTGCCGACCATGATCGAGCGCGGGAGCGGTTCCATTCTCAACGTCAGTTCGCTCGCCAGCCTGTTGCCGATCCCCGATTTCGCGGTGTATGCGGCGAGCAAGGCGTATGTCAGCAGTTTTTCCGAAGCGCTGCGGATCGAGGTTCGGGACCACGGCATCCGCGTGATGGCGCTCTGCCCCGGCCCGGTGCATACCGAGTTCGGCGAGGTCGCCGGCCGCGGCCCCGGCACCGATTTCGGGGCCCGGGAATGGTTCTATGTGACGCAGCAGGAGGTCGTGCGCGAGGCCCTGGCGGGACTCGCCGCCGATCGGCCGCGCGTTTACCCCGGCTGGAAGATCGCCGTGGCGGCGGTCGGGATTTCGCTGCTGCCGCTCGCGATCCTGCGCCTGGTGATGAGTTCGAGACCGCGGCGGTGAGCGTATGGGGTCAGTCCTCACGGATTCACACGTATGGGGTCAGTCCTCACGGATTCACATTTGCGGGCGAAGAACTTCGAACTGTTCGTTTTTGGGAGGCCTTCATCCGCTTGAAAAGGGGGCTTCCGGTGGCGGTGGGGATCCTGCTGGAGCGGCCGGATTCTCGATGCGCCGAGTTCCAGGTTCATCGGGGCCGAGGCTTTGGGAATGGAATGCGTGAAGATGTCGTGTCCCTCTGAAGAGTTTCGGGTTCAGGACGGCGGACAGGGTGGTGCCGCCGAGCGACGGGGCGGCGAGGATTTTCCCGTCGAGCCGGATGGTGCCGCTGCCCGAGATCGGGCCGCTGCTGCCGTGGCCGGCCAAGGTGGCGCTGCTGCCGAGGACGAGCGGCGAGCCGAGCGGGCCGGCGAGTTCGAGGGTGCCGTTGGCGACCTGCACGGGAGCGGTGAAGCCGGCGTTGCCGGCGTTGAGGTGCAAGGTGCCGCCGCCGGATTTGGTCAGCGGGTGAAGCGAGGGTGCGAGGGGCGCGGTCAGTTCGAGCCGGTTGAGCGAGCCATCGACATGGACCGATGCGGCGGCGCTCAATTCGAGCGGGACCGGCACGATCGCGTGGTTGGAACCGTTGCCGGGATCGTAGCGGAGGGCACCGAGCTTGCCTTGGCCGGCGTCGTCGGGAATCGCGGGGCCGCGGCCGTGACCGGCAAGGGCGATCGGCACGGTGAATCCATGGGTGCGCGGCAGTCCGGGCGAGCTGCCGGAGACGAGTCGGAGCTGGCCGCCGGGCTGGACGGAGATCGACGGGACGAGGGCGGGGGTGGCCGGCTCGCTGAGCTGGAGGACGCCTTCGTGGATCTCGAGGTCGCCGGTGAAGTCCTTGTCCTCGCCGTTGAGCGAGGCGACGCCGGCACCGGTTTTGCGGAGACCGCCGGGCCCGCTCCACGGGGCGCGCAGCCGGAGCGCGCCGTGCTCCGGGTTTCCAGCGAGATGGTTGACCCGGACTTCGAGGTCACCGGCCAGCACGACCCCGGCGAGCACCTCGGACTCGACGAAGCCGCTGCCGCCGCCGTCGATTTGGATCAAGCCGTCGCCGGGACCGCCGTCGAAGGTCAGCGTGTTGCCGGCGAGTTGGTCGCGGACTCGGTTGCGGAAGAGATTCGCCGATTCATCGAAGCGGATGCTGCCGATGGTGACCGGCGCGAAGAGATCGAGATTGCGGTCGGCCGCGAGCGGGGCGCGGATCAGGGCGCGCTTGCCCGGGCCGTTCGGATAGGGGGCGGGCGTCCAGTTGGTGGTGGGGGTCCAGTCGCCGCTGCCGGCCGGCTTGAACTCGGACTCGGGCGGCACGGTGAAGAAAGCCGCCTCGGTCAAGGCGCTCCACACTCCTCCGGCAAGAGCGCGGGCTTTGAGGACCGGCTGGCCGGCGAGCGCGAGCGGGCTGGTGTAGGCGACGGCCGCCGGCGAGACCGCGCCGGTGACCGCCACCCGCGGGTCGGAGCCGTCGGTCGTGTGGTAAATCGTCCCGGCGGGGGCGCTGAGCGTCACGGTTTGTCCGGCGACCAGCTGGCCGCCGTGTTGACTGAAGGTGGGGGCATCGACGGCCGGGTAGAGGTTTCCCGCCTTGAATTGGGCCAGCACGGTGGCGGTGCCGACCGGAAAGTAGTTGTTGAGGAGCCGTTGGCATTCCGCCAGCCAGTGGGGATCCAGCCGGTAGCGGGGCGACGGGCCGTTGCGGTCGTAGATCTCGTCGCGATAGGCCCCCCAGCGCGCCTCCTCGCCGAAGACCCCGGCTTGCACCCGGGTCGCGCGCTCCGCATAGCGGGCGGCCGCGGCCGCCGGGGTGAGCGCGCCGCCGTTGAAAAAATGCCGGCGCACGCGGTCGGCGAAGCGCAGCCGGAACTCGGCGTTGGCGCGCAGGGCGGCGTAGAATTCCGCGGGGTTGTTGCTGCCGGTCAGGGCGACCCGGTTGGAGTTGGGATCTTCCGGGGTGCGCTCGGCGTCCCACGCGAAGAAGCGGTAGCCGGCGCCCGCCTCGCGCTTGCGGGTGGCGTTCCAGTTGTTGTTCGGCCAGTCGGTGTTGCCACCGTAGATGTTGAGGATCATGTAATCGATGAACCCGTCGACATCGAGATACTGCTGGATCGCGGCATACTGGGCGGGGGGCGCGAGGCCGGCCTGGGCCAGGGCGCGCATGGCGTTCCAGGCGACGTTGTCGCCATCGCGCACGCCGCGGTGGGTCATCGCGTCGTAGTCCTCGCGCACGCCGCCGAAGTAGCTGGCGGAGAACGCGGCGTCGATCTGCACGTCGAGCGAGCCGTCGGGGGTGATCCATTCGGCCGATGCCACCTTCTCGACATCGCGGACCAGCGGATTCGCGTAGATCCCGCCACTGCCGAACAGGTCGGCCACCGGCATCGAAATCGACAGGGTGGGGCAGCTCGCGAGCGCGGTCCGCAGGGTGGCCGCGTAACCCGGCAGGGCGGCGACGGTCGGGCTGATGGCGTAACTGGTCTGCGCGAAGTTTCCCCAGGTGGCGGGGTAGCCGGCGGGAGCGGTGGTTTGGCCGATGATATCGCCGAGGAAGAAGAACGAATGGCTGCTGACCAGCCGCTGCGGCAGGGCGCCGGTCTTGAAGCCCGCGGCGCGCACGACGGTGGTCGAGGCAATCGCGAGGGGGCCGGTGTAAGGGGTGCCGTTGGTGGTCGACGGCTCGCTGCCGTCGAGGGTGTAAACAAGGGTGACCGCGGGATCCGGGTGGGTGATGGCCAGATTGAAAGGCGCCTCCTTGAAGCCGCACGGCTCCGACAGCACCGGCTTGGCGACCGGCGGCCCGTAGGATTCCGCGGCATTCGGCTGGCCGGGGGTGGGGGTGGCGAAGAACCCGCGGAGATTCCCGCTTTCCGGCGCAAGACCGTGGCTGGCGTCGAGCGGCACCGCGACGGGCGCGACGAGATCCTGCAAGGTGCCGTCGGGCCGGGTCAGCACCAGCGTTTCGCCGCCGGCGTCGATGCTGAAATTCGTGTGGAGTTGTGGTCCCTGCGGCGTGACGGCTCCGGGCAGGGCGTAGCGGGTGCCCAGATAAGCATCGACGAAGGCCCGTTCGGTCGCGCCGAGGTCGCGGTTGTAGAGCAGCACCTCCGCGATGTCGCCGTTGAAGTTGCGGCCTGGATTGGAGCTGCCGACGGCCATCACCTGATAGCCCGAGAAGAGCGTGTCGCCGGGACTCTGGATCCGGCTGCCGATCAACTGGCCGCGAATGCCAGCAGGAGGGCGCAAGGAAAGGACCGGAGGGGCATGAGGGGTCCAACGGGGGCACCGTTGAAATTGGGTTTCACGACGGACGCAACCCTGGTTGTCCACCGCCCGGCTGGTCAAGGCCGCAAGGGCCGACAGGGTGGATTTGTATGATAGGTCGACCGTCCGCCAGTCGGCCGTCGGGCCGGGATTCAGCGCGCGGGTTTCCCCTGCGGCTTCAACCGGGAATCACATTCACCCCCGTAAGCCCGAACCGCGGCGCGGCGGCGAGGAGGAGGCGGTCGTTGGAATGGACCTCGGTGAAGCCATACTCGGCCGCACAGGCCAGGTGGACGGCGTCGGCGGCGCGGAGGTTGGTGGAGGGAGGCGCGGTGGCGAAGACGCTTTCGACGCGCTCGATGATGGCGTCTGTAACGGGGAGCCACTTCAAGTGCCCGGCCGCGGAGTCTTGATGGAGTTGGGCGAGGAGGGCGCGGTATTGCTCGGGAGTGGCCGCGCCTTCCCGGACTTTGCGGAAGGCCGCGGAGGCGAATTCGGCACGTCCATGCAGGGAGCAACAGAGAATATCGACGGTGGCGGCGTGGGCGCTGACTTCGGCGGTGCCGGGCTCGCTGCACTGGAGTTTGATGAGGTAGGCCGCGTCATAGTAGGCGGCGTTCATCGGGCATCCCGTTCCTCGGAGATGATCTGCGTGGAGTCGGTTCCACCGGAGAACGCGCCGGCCTTGAGGGCGGCTTCGTATTCCGGGAGCAGTTTCCGATTTGCCCAGTAGGAAGGGCCTTCGTCGCTGCCGGCGGGTGAGGCTTTTTCCTCTGCTCGGATCGCCATTTCAAGAAGGTGGATGGTTTCCTGCGTCACCGAGCGCCGATGGGCGGCGGCGATTTGTCGAAGCCTGGCGTGAAGGGCTTCAGGGAACGATTTGATGACGAGGGCCGGCATGGTGAGGGAAAGGTAGTTTTTTGCTTCCCTGATTCAAGGGTGGAGTTGGAAGCTTCCGTTCAGGCGGCGAGACCCTTCCTTCGCCACCGGCTACGGAGGGCAAGCTGCCATCTGAACGGACTGGCGCGAGACGCGCCAGCTACATTATGAGGGACGTCAGGGCTCTAGCTCGGTGGTTGCCAGGAATTTGCTTTTGGCGGGACGGGGACCAGGCGGCCGACGGCACGAAAAAGCGCGGCCCCGGGTCGGGGCCGCGCTGGAGGGTAAATGGAATCGCTTACTTGCCGGCGGCCTTCAGCGCGGCTTCCCACTTGTCGATGTTTTCCTTCTGGGCGGCGAACAGGGCGTCGGTGGAATCGAGGATCTCGATCTTCACGATCTTGTTGCCCTTGCCGTCGGATTTGCCGCCGGGTTCCCCGGTGTCGACCTTGCCGACGATCTTGCCGACGATATCCTGGCCTTTGGTCACCTCGCCGAACACCGAGTGCCGGTTGTCGAGGAAAGGCGTGGGGGCCATGGTGATGAAGAATTGCGAGCCGTTGGTGCCGGGACCGGCGTTGGCCATCGAGAACAGGCCGGCTTTGGAGTGCTTGAGGGACGGGTGGAACTCGTCGCCGAACTTGTAGCCCGGACCGCCGCGGCCGGACTCGGTCGGGTCGCCGCCCTGGATCATGAAGTTCTCGATCACCCGGTGGAAGGCGATGCCGTTGTAGTAGCCGCGCTTGGCGAGGTTGAGGAAGTTCGCGGCGGTCATCGGGACCTTGGACGAGAAGATGGTCGCCTCGATGTCGCCGATGTCGGTGACCATCTTGATCTTGATGTCGGTGACGGCGGCGGGCTTGGCTTCTGCGGCGGGTTTCGCGGCCTCCTTCGGGGCTTCCTGCGCGAAGGCGAAGGGGGCGAGGAGGGCGAGGGCGAGGATCAGTCGGCGTTTCATGCGATGTCGTGTTGGATTGGTGGAGGGTTTCAGGCGTCGCTGGCGCCGTCGCCGGCCGGGAGTGGACGGAACTTCGGCGGCTGAGGGGTGGTTTCGGACAGGATCGGCTCGATGTCAACCCGCGGGACCCAGCCGCGGCTTTCGTTGGTGAAAGCGACGTAGGCCCAGTCGCCCGAGCGGGTGAGGACCCGGGCCAGCGAACCGGCCGGGGCATCGATGACCTTGGGCGCGGTGCGGGCGGCATCGGTGCGCACCGCGGCGCTGTCGGCGACGATCACGACCTGCTCGCGAACCGGCGCGAAGCGGGCGTCGTCCGGGTAGTGGCGCCACGCGAGGAGCCCGCCGACGGCGAGCAAGGGGGCGCTGACCAAGGCGGCGATGGCGGCGATCCGCACGCCGGCACCGGGGCGGGTGGCGGGAAAGACCAGCAGGGCGATGCCGAGCAGCCAGGCGGAGGCCCAGACGAGGCCCTGCCAGAAGTGCAGCGGCAGGCGGGCGAGCAGGTGCTGGTAGTCCGGCCGCTGGACGGTGATCGAGCCGAACTTGCGCTCAAGGAAGCGCAGGTTCTGGCGCGCCTCCGGGTGGGCGGAATCCCGTTCCAGGGCACGCCGGTAGTAGAGGGCGGCCTCGCCGGGCGAGCCGAGGCGGTAGGCGGCGTTGCCGATGTTGAACAGGGTGTCGGCGGGGAGCCGGTCGTAGGGGCCGCTGTCGAGCCAGGCCTTGGCGGCGGCATCGTAGCGGCCTTCGTTGAACAGCGCGGCGGGATCTTCGGCGGCGGCGAGCGGTTGGCTGGCGAGGGCCCCGAACAGCAGGACCAGCGGCAAGGCGAGGCGGCGCAGCTGGCGCAGCACCCGCTGGCGTTCGGAGCGCTCGATCTTCGCTTCCGCGCTTTCCTTGCGGAAGCAGACCTGGTCGCGCTTGGCGAGCACCTCGACGATCAGCGGTTCCTTGCGATCGCCAAGCCAGCGTTCGATGAAATGGCCGGCGCTGCGGTAGAAGGCACCGGTCTGGTCCGGCGCCCGTTCGACCGCCTTCCACTCGCGGGCGCGGGCGAGCGCATCGGGGTCCTTGCGGAGGCGCGGGCCCAGCTCGCGGACCGCGATCCGGACGATCAGGCCGAGCGCGATCAGCGCCGGGATCACCTGCCAGAGCCAGTTCGGGAAATTCCGGCGGGCCGACAGCAGCGCGGCATTGGGATTCACGACGCCCAGGATGTCGGTCATTTCCTCCAGCGGCATCGGCAGCGCCTGGGGCACCGCCTGGCTGATCCCTTGCAGCGTCGAGGGCAGCACGGTGAGCGGGATCGGATTCGACAACAGGGTGTCGTAGACCTCGCGGATCGGGTCGAAAAACACCAACCGGAACGGCGGCACGGCACGCTGCGGTCGGAGCGGGCGCATGAACTGGCGGAAGGTGATTTCGCCCGAAAGCTCGCGCCGCTCCTCGCCGCGCTCGGCGGACGAGGCATCGTAAAGTTTCCAGCCATCCGGGTCGAGCAGCTGCGGGGGATTGAGGGCGTCGAGGTTGCCGCTGCCGCGGACGGTCATTTCCAGGGTGATCGGATCGCCTTCGCGGATCTCGGTCTCGCCGGCGCGCACCGACAGCTCGAAGTTGCCGATCGCGTTCTCGAAGCCTTCGGGAGCGCCCGGGGGGAGCGGCCTGGAATCGAACTGGATGGCGGGGATGGTCAGGGTCAGCGGCTGGGCATAGGCGCTGCCGAAATCCTGCACCGAGATCATCCGGAGCTGCATGCGCAAGCTGGCGGGGCCGAGCGTCGAGATGCCGGTCCGGTTGGTCGAGACCGTGCTGGGATAGCTGACCGCCGTGTAGGCCCGTCCTCCCAAGGTCGCCCGCTCCATCCGCGGCTGCGGCTGAAAACGCCAGGCCGAGAGGCCGTCGCGCTCGAATTCCGGGATCCCCCAGTCGATCACGCTGACCTCCATCGGGAAGTAAATCTTGAGCTCCACCGGCTGCTTCTCGCCGATGAAGGGCTTGTCCTTGAGGGCGTGGAAGGACGCCGCGTAACGGAAGGTGGTCTGGCCGACCTTGGCTTCCCTCAAATCCAGCTTCATGTCGTCGATGATCCTCAGCGCGATCGGCGAGGTGCGGTGGATGACCCCGTCGAAGCTCAGCTCGATCGGCGGGATCACGTAATCGCCAATCTCATAACTCGTGACCGAGAAGGGGATGAAGTACTCGATGCGGCGGCCGGCACCCTGGCGGCGCTGGATGTTGAAGCCGGCGGGCTTGATCGTCAGGTTCTTCACCGTCGGGATCACCGGATCCTCGTCCGGTTGCACTTCGCCGATCAGCAACAATTCGAGCATGCCGGGTTCCCCGCGGACCAGGAAGCGGCTGCTCATGACGGCCTCGACCATCGCGCTGGCGCGGACGGCGCCGGCGCTGGCGAGCAACAAAAGGAGGGCGATCGGGAAATGGATGAATCGGTTCACGGTGAAAGGGAAAATGGGGTTTACCAATCTTTCTCGGGCTGGCGGTATTCGAGGCGGCCGGGCGACAGGGCACCCTTCTCGAAGTCGGCGTTCTCGCGGAGGATCCGGCGGGCGGCTTCTTCGGGCGATTCGCCGGGTTTCGGTTGCTTCTCACCGTCCTTGCCGTCCTCGCCCGGTTGTTTGTCTTCGGGGCGTTCGCCGCCTTCGCCTTTGTCGCTTTCCTTCTCGCCCTCGTTCTGCCCTTCGCCTTTCTCCTCGCCCTTGCCCTTGCCTTCGCCTTCCTCGTCGCCTTCGCCCTGGCCTTCCGGCTGCGGCTGGTCGCCCTGGCCTTCGCCTTCGCCCTCGCCGGGCTGGGGCTGGAGTTGCTGGGCATTCTCCTGAACTTCCTCGAGGATCTCGCGCAGGCGCTTGAGGTGTTTGACGGTCAGTTGGCGGTTGTGGCCGGCGTTGGCGAGCGACGGGTCATAACGCAGGGCGGAATCGAAGTGCTTCACCCCGTCGATCCAGTCGCTGAGCACGCCGTCGAAACGGTTGAAGCCCGCGCTGTCCCCGTCCTCCGGCGCTTCGCCCTGCATCCACTCCGACAGCGCCTCGCGGACCATCCCGTCGAAGGCCGCCAGCGGATCCTTGGCGGTTTCCTCTTCATCCTTTTCCTGACCGGAGAGGCCGAGGATGGCATCGGCGATGCGGCCGAAGGCGTCGGACTTCTTGTTTTCGTCGATCTTGGCGATCTCGGGGTAGGGGGCTCCCTTCGAGAGCCGCTGCCAGCCTCCGCCGAACAACTGGGTGCCGAGACCGTGGTGGGCGGCGGCGCGGACCTTGGGGTCGTCGGAGCGCAGTGCCTCGCTGAAGCCGTGGCGGGCCGCGTCGCCATCGCCGTGGAGGTAGGCCGCGTTCGCCTGCGCCAGCCGGTAACGGGCGGCCCGCTCGACGTTGTCCTCGCCGGTCGCGAGCTGCTCGAAAAGTTGGGCGGCCTCCTCGTGGCGGCCTTCGGCAAGGGCTTGCCGCGCGTCCTGCTCCTCGCCGGCACGGAGCGGCTGCGGGAAAAGCATCAGGCAGGCGGTGGTGGCCGCCGCGCTGGCCGGTCCGAGCCCGCGCCAGCGGGTGCCGGCGACCACCGAGGCGATCAGCATCAGGATCCCGGGCAGGACGAACCATTGGTAATATTCGACCGGGACCGATCGCTCGCGCCCGGCGATCTCGAATTGTTCCATGTCGGAAATCGCCAGCTTCACCATGTCCGGGATGCTGCTGGCGGAGGTCGCCACCGCGAAGCGGCCGCCGGTTTCCTGCGAGAGTTTCTTCAGGGCGGCGGCGTTGATCGCGCTGCGGACGACGTTGCCGGCGCGGTCGCGGTGGCGGCCGTCGGGGAAATCCTTGTCCGGCACGAAGTCGCCGCCTTCGGTGCCGACGGCGATGGTGAAGACATAGACGCCGGCCCGCTTGGCCTCCGCCGCGAGTTCCATCATCCGGCCGGTGGTCTCGTCGCCGTCGGTCAGAAGGATCAACGCGTTTTCCTTCTGGCCGGTCTCCTTGAGGGTCTTGATCGCCATCTCCAGCGCGGCTTCCAGGTCCGAACCGCCGACCGGAATGTAGTTGGTGTCGGCCTGGTCGATGGTTTCGCGGACCGCCGCGTGGTCGGGAGTCAGGGGCGCGAGCAAATACGGTTCGCCGGCGAATCCCAGCACGCCGACGCGGTCGCCGGGCAAGGCCTCGATCAAATCGTAGGCGAGCGCCTTCGCCTGGGTCAGGCGGTCGGGCTTGAGGTCCCCGACCAGCATGCTGCGGGACAGGTCGAGGGCCAGCAGGACATTGCGCCCGCGGCTGGTTTCAGACTCGATACCCTTGTTGGTCTGGGGCCGGGCAAGGCCGATCGCCAGGAAGACCACGGCCCCCAGCAGGAAGGAAAAGGCCAGCCAGCGGGGGAGCGGGCTGCCGCGGCGGAGCAATTTCGGCCGCAAGCGCGGGGCCGCGAAGGCCGCCCATTGCTTGCGCCGCAAGCGGGCGGTCAGGATGGCCCCGGTGATGAACAGCGGGATCAGCAGCAGCAGGGCCAGCCAGGCGGGTTGGGCGAGGGTCATGGCGCGGGTGGCGGGTTGAGGGCGAGGATAAAAGCGGCGGACAGGGAGGCAAGCACCGCCGCCATGAGAAACCACGGGAACAGCTCGGTGTCTTCGATCACCGTCCGCGAGATCGTCTCGGACTTTTCGAGGTCGTTGATCGTTTGGAAAGTGCCTTCCAGTTCGGCCACGTTCCGGGCCCAATAGTGCTCGCCGCCGGTGATCGCGGCGATCTTCTGCAAGGTGGGCAGGTCGAATTCCTGGCGGGCGAATTGCTGGATGTCCCGCGACACCCGCCCCTCCTTGGTGCCGATCGCGACGGTGTAAATCTTGATGCCGAGCTTCTTGGCGTTCTCCGCGGCCTCGATCGGCGAGATCTTGCCGGAATTCGAGGCCCCGTCGGTGATCAGCACGATGATCTTGCTCTTGGCGTCGCGCGAATCGAGCCGGGTGGAGGCGGCGGAAATCGCGGAACCGATCGCGGTCCCCATTTCCTTGAGGATGTTGAGGTCCACCTTCTTGAAGCTCTGCAGCAGCCAGTCGTGGTCGAGGGTGATCGGGCTCACCGAATAGGGGCGGCCGGAGTAGATCACCATCCCGATGCGGTCGTCCGGGCGGCTCTTGATGAAATTGTTGACCACCGCCTTGGCCGCGTCGATCCGCTGCAGCGGCCGGCGGTCGGGGGTGAGGAAGTCGTCGATGCTCATCGACAGCGAGACGTCGAAGGCGATGGCGATGTCGATGCCGCTGGCGGTGCGGGACTGGTATTCGTTGCGCCAGACCGGACGGGCCAGCGCGAAGATCGCCGGGACCAGCGCGAACATCGCGAGCGGCAGGCCGAAGGACCACGCGGTGCGGCGGACCTTGGCGCCGAGGCTGACCAGCACCGAAAGGGTGGAGAAGGTGAGCGCGGCCTCCGCCCCGCGGCCGCGGCGCAGCAGGAACAGCAGGGCGCAGGGGATCAGCAGCAGCAGCCACTGCGGCTGGATGAATTTGAAATGTTCGACGAAATCCCTCATGCGGGCTGGTGCTGGTGGAGGCGGTCTAGCAGTTGGCGCGCCGCGGTGAACAACGCCACCGGGTCGCCGGTGGCATCCCGACCATACTTCAATCGGGCCAAATGCGAAAAGCCTTCCGCGGTCACCGTGCGGAGTTCCTCGGGGTAGCTGGCCAGCGCGGCGTGGCGGGCGACGAATTCCTCGTGGGTTTCGAACAGCGCCGGGTCGCCGCTGACCGAGGCCAGATAGCGGCGGAGCGCGACCGAGACGCGGGTTGCCGCCTGCTGGATCCCGCCTTCGGGGACCGCCTCGAGTTCCTGCTGGGCGCGCAGGTAAGCTTCCTCGCGGGCGTGCCGGGGGTTACTGGCGGCCGGCTTGCCGCGGCGCAGGAAAACCACCAGGCCGATCAACGCGAGCGACGCCAGCGCGATCGCCACCCAGGCCCACGGCGGCAGGCCCGGGTCGGGGAGCAAGGGCTCCGCCGGGACCAGTTCCCGCAAGATCATCGCGTCTTCGGATTGCTCGGCCATACAGACTCAGCGGGTTCGTTTGCGGGCGCGTTTCTTGAGAAGCCGGTGGAGGTCGCCGAGCCGGTCGCGGTCGGTCGAGAGCTGGGCGAGGTCGATCCCGTTCTTTTTGCAGACCGCCTTGACCCCTTCCGCCTGCCGCCGCATCAGCTTTTCGTAGCCCATGCGGAGGTTGGCGTTGTTGGTGTTGATCTGGGCTTCCCAGCCGGTTTCGGGATCGGTGAAAACGACCCGGCCGGCCTTGGGCAGGCTGGCTTCGAGAGGGTCGGACACCTGGAGGGCGATGGTTTCGTGCTTGCGCGCGAGCTTGCCGAGCGGCTTGTCGAGCGGATCGTCGAAGAAGTCCGAGATCATGAACACAAACGCCCTGCGGCGCAGGGTGCGGATCAAAAAGTCGCAAGCAGCGGCGATCGAGGTGCCGGCCGCAGGCGCTTCGGCCATCAGGATTTCGCGGACGATCCGCAGCACGTGGCGGGTCCCCTTGGCCGGCGGGACGAACAGGAAGGCCTCCTTCGCGAACAGCAGCAGGCCGACCTTGTCGCCGTTGCCGACCGCGCTGAAACCGAGGATCGCCGCGGCCTCCGCCGCCGCCTCGCGCTTCGAGAAATGAATGCTGCCGAAGTCCGCGGAGCCGGAGACATCGACCGCCAGCACCACCGCCAGTTCGCGTTCCTCGCGGAACTTCCGGATGTAAGGAGTGCCCATCCGGGCGGTGACATTCCAGTCGATGAAGCGGATCTCGTCACCGTGGGCGTATTCCCGGAAGTCGTCGAAATCCAGGCCCTGGCCGCGGAACGACGATTGGTATTCACCGGCGAAGGTCTCCCGGACCAGACGCCGGGCCTTGAGCTCGAGCTTGCGAACCCGGGCCATCACCTCCTCGATGTGCTCTTCGTGGGTCATGGGAGCGAGACGGAAGACTGGAAGACGCAAGACGCAAGACCGGAGGATCCCGGCCCTTGCTTGCTCGCCAGCTCTTTTAGCGTCGGATTCATGGCTTCAAGTCTTGAGTCTTGCGTCTTCAAGTCTTGGGTCTTCACGGCACCGGCACCTTGGACAGGATGCGGTCGAGGATCTGGTCGGTGTTCACCTCTTCGGCTTCCGCTTCATAGCTGAGCAGGATCCGGTGGCGGAGGACGTCGTGCGCCATGTCCTTGACATCCTGCGGGGTGACGTAGGCGCGGCCGACGGTGAAGGCGCGGGCACGGGCGGTGAGGGCGAGGTTGATGGTGCCGCGGGGCGAGGCGCCGGCGCGGATCAGGTGCTTGAGGCCGCCGTCGATCTTCGCCGGGAAGCGGGTCGCGCGGATCAGGTCGACGATGTATTCGCGCACCGCCGTATCGATGTAAATCTGGTTGACGTGCGAGCGCGACTCGGCGACCTGCTGCGGGTTGGCGACGGTCTTGGTCTGGTAGGGCGGGGTCGAGGTCGCCATCCGGTCGAGCACCTGGAGTTCCTCGTCTTTCGACGGGTAGCCGACGCTGACCTTGAGCAGGAAGCGGTCGAGCTGGGCTTCCGGCAGCTGGTAGGTGCCTTCCTGGTCGATCGGGTTCTGGGTCGCCAGCACCAGGAAGGGCTCGGGCAGCTTGTAGGTGGTGTCGGCCAGGGTGACCTGCTTTTCCTGCATCGCCTCCAGCAGGGCGGACTGGACCTTGGCCGGGGCGCGGTTGATTTCGTCGGCGAGGATCAGGTTGTTGAAGATCGGGCCCAGCTTGGGCGAGAATTTCGCCTCCTGCGGGTTGTAGACCATGGTGCCCAGCAGGTCGGCCGGCAACAGGTCGGGAGTGAACTGGAAGCGGGCGAAGCTGGCGTCGAGCGAGCCCGACAGCGCCTTGACCGCGAGGGTCTTGGCGAGGCCGGGAACCCCTTCGAGCAGGACGTGGCCGTTGCACAGCAGGCCGATGATCAATCGGTCGACCAGCCGGTCCTGTCCCACGAGCACGCGGCCCATTTCATCTTTCACGGCGGCGATCCATCCGCTGGTGGCGGCGATCCGGTCCTGCAATTCTTCGGTCGTCATGAGTGGCTTCTGCGAAAGGATGGCTGTGCAATTCCGATACCGCCAGTGCGAATCCGTGACAGCATGGGCAAAGCGTCCCGGGGTGGGGTGGCTGTCTGAAAAAGAGCGAACGTATCAGGAGCGGATCCAAGCGAGCACCTTGGCATCATCGCCGTCCGCCGCCCAGACCTGGCGCAGAAAATCGGCCGGATGGAGGCCGCCGTTGCGTTGGAAGAAAGCCCGGTCGCCGCCGCAGCCGTACATCAGGTCCGGATCGAGTTCGCCGCGCAGCTTGGCCTTCGCCTTGGCCAGCAGCCGGGGCAGGTAGGCCATGCCGCCGAGTTCGTCGCCGAAGGTCGGGATGTCGTCGCGCGTCAGCAAGCGGCTGCCGGGCTTGCCCTTCATCACGACCCGGAAGTAGTCCCGGCGGACCGCCGCGACCAGCAGCGCGGTCGACGGCGAGGGATCTCCCTCCTCGCAGTGGTCCTCGACGAAATCGAAGAACTCGCGGGGTTTGTAGCCGATTTCCTCGAGCAGTGCGTCGTCCTTGGCGTCGTAGTAGCCGGTGAAGTCGGTATCGCCGGCGCGGTAGCGTTTCGCGCAGCGGTCGAAGAGTTCGAGAAATCGGTCGTTCCAGATCATGGCGGGCGAATCTGCCCCACGCTGGCGTCGCTGCAAGTTTTTGCGGAATGCCGCGAGATGCCGGGATGGAGTGCTGCGGCATGACGCGGCTTTGGCTTGGGGGGCGGCCGCTTTGTTCTGCTGGCCGCGGATCGCCTTCGCGGCGGCTCCGCGGCCGACGGGGTGCGCCGGAGTTCACCCGTAGCCAAAGCGCCGTCGTGCCCTGCCCGTTACCCACCTCGTTTGATTCAAGCCCCAACGGGGCGTGATGAGATAGCCCGGGGCAAGGCTTGGCGCAGCCCCGGGTCCGTGGGTCCGGGATCTGGCACCCTGAAAGGGTGCGATGGGGCCGGTACGACGAGACGTCCGGTGCCACCCGCCCCATCCCGCACTTTCAGCGCGGCGCCGAGCCTTCGCCCGATCCCGGGGCTGCGCGTTGCCGGCCCCGGGCTATCTCGTATTGCCCCGTTGGGGCATAAGACGGGAGCCACCCGACTTGTGGGTAACGGGCAGGTCGTGCCGGCGCACTCCAAAGGGACCCTCGGCGATCTTCCCGCTTGGCAAGGGAGACCCGTCGGGATGGAGTGTCGGGATGGAAGGACCGGCGGTCGAAATCGAGTATTTGCGGAAGCGCTACGGCGGCTTCGAGGCGCTGGCCGGCGTCTCTTTGAACGTGCCGCGGGGCTCGGTGTTCGGGCTGCTCGGGCCGAACGGGGCGGGCAAGAGCACGCTGATCAAATCGTTGCTGACGATCATCCGTCCGACCGAATGCCGCGGCCGGCTGCTCGGCAAGCCGATCGGCGACCGCGCGACCTTGCGGCGGGTCGGCTACCTGCCGGAACACGCGCGCTTTGCGGAATATCTGACCGGCCGCGAGGTGATCGGCTACTCGGCCGGTTTGGCCGGGGTTCCCGCCCGCACGACCCGCGAGCGGACGGTCAAGCTGCTGGAACGGGTGGGGATGGCCGAATGGGGTGACAAGAAGCTGGGAACCTACTCCAAGGGCATGCGCCAGCGGATCGGGCTGGCACAGGCGCTGGTCAACGAGCCGGAAATCGTCTTTCTCGACGAGCCGACCGACGGCGTCGATCCCGGCGGCCGGATCGAGATCCGCAAGATGATCGAGCGCTTGCGCGAGGAAGGCCGCACGGTCTTCGTCAACAGCCACCTGCTGGCGGAGGTGGAGCAGGTCGCCGACCATGTGGCGATCCTCGCCCACGGCCGCGTCATCCGCTCCGGGACGGTGGAGCAGCTGACGCGAACCAGCCGTCGCTACGAAGTCCGCACGGTGGGCCCGGTCCCGCCGGCACTGCGGGAAGGACTGCTGCGCGAGGGGCTGGAAGTGGCGGGCGACCGCGTCACGATGGTCGCCGACGACGCGCTGCCGGTGCAGCCGGTGATCGATCTGCTGCGCGGCGCCGGGGTGGCGATCCGCGAGATCCGCGAGGCGCGGGATTCTCTGGAGGACATCTTCCTGCAAGCCGTCGAAGGAAAGGAGGCGGCATGAGGATCTTCCTGACGATCATCACCGATTCGGTCCGCCTGCTGCGGGCGCGCGCCCTGTTCTGGATCTCGCTCGGGATCTCGGCGCTGGTGGCCTTGCTCTATCTTTCGATCGGCTTCGACGAACAGGGCATGACCCTGCTGTTCGGAGCCTTTAATCTCGATATCCCCTTTCTCACGAAAGGCTCGGAGGGCGCGGAACTCGTCTATCTGGGAATCTTCCGGAACTTCATCGTGGCGTGGTGGCTGACCTGGATCGCCATCGTGATCGCGCTGGTGTCCTGCGCGCCGATCTTTCCGGAGTTCATGAGCGAGGGCTCGGCGGGGGTCGCCCTGTCGAAGCCGGTGTCGCGGGTGAAACTGTTCGCCTACAAATACATCGGCGCGCTGCTGTTCATCGCGGTGCAGGCGGTGCTCTTCGCGGTGATCGTGTTTTTCGCGATCCGCTGGCGGGTCGGCAGCTGGAATCCCACGGTGTTCTGGTCGGTGCCGGTGGTGGTGCTGGTGTTTTCCTACCTGTTCGCGGTGCTGGTTTTGTTAGGGATCAAGACCCGCTCGGTGATGGCTTCCATCCTGATCACCTTGCTGGTGTGGTTCGCCTGCTTCATCGCCCAGATCGGCGAATCGATGACCTACTCGGCCTCAAAGCGCGGGGTCGGCCTCACCGGCGAGGAGCTCTCGGCGGAGGATCAGGAGAAATGGCAGGCCGCCCACCGATGGGCGAGATTGCCGTATGTCCTGTTGCCGAAGCCGGGGGAGACCACCGCCTTGCTCGACCGCTGGATCGTGCTCGGCGACGGCGAGAACCTGGGTGCGTCGACCTTCGACGCGGTGAAGGAAGGGGGGCGGATCGAAGGTCTCGACGACACGGTCGAGGACGACCTCGAGCGTCATTCGGCGGCCTGGATCATCGGCAGTTCGCTGGCCTTCGAGGGACTGGTGCTGGCGCTGGCCTGCTGGATGTTTTCGCGGCGGGATTTTTGAGGAAAGGATCCAACGTGCCAAGGGCGGGCGAACCACCAACACGAATTGACGGATTACACAAATTTCACGGATTGGCAGAGAGTTGGGCAAGCGGGGAAAGCTCCATGAGCTTCCTGTTTGTTCAAAATTAGGCCCTTACCTCCAAATCCGTAAATCCGTCCAATCCGTAAAATCCGCGGTAAAAAGGCACGAAGCCAAGCCTTCGTGCCCGGCCTTCGATGTGAATCCTTAAAGGCATTGGGCTAAAGCGGGGCTACGTTCCCCAAGGAACCACCTCCTTCGAGATGGCCACGCTTCAAAGCGAGGTGATTCCCTCGTTTTGTAAAAAGTGCTTTATAATCAGGCTTATTTTTGGAAGATGCCCGGGCTGTTCCCATCATGAATTCAAAATTTCGTTCCTTCACAGTCATGGCGGCGGGCGCGCTGCTGGTGACCTCGTGCGGCCCGCGCTTGGAATCCACCTCGGTGCCGATGTCCTCGGCGGTCCCTTCGTCCCCGGGTGACGGATCCCTCGCCGGATCGATTCATTCCCAGGTGAACGCCCACCGCGGCACGATCGGGCGGAGCCACTTGCCGCGGCATGCCGGGCTCGACCGCCTCGCCCGGCAGCACAGCGAGTTCATGCTGAAAAACCGCGGCAAGTTCTCGGTCGGCGATTCTTCGAGCTTGAGCCACTACGGCTTCGAGGAGCGGGCGATGGCCGCGCAGCGGCTGATGGGCATGAGCAATGTCGCGGAAAACATCGCCACCTGCTCCGGCGGCTTCACCAGCCCCGCGACGACCCTGGTCGGTGCCTGGAAGAATTCATCCGGCCATGCCAAGAACATGAAGGGCAAATGGGATGTCACGGGGATCGGCGTGGCGGTCGCGCCCGACGGCACGGTCTTCGCCACCCAGTTGTTCGCGTCGGAGAACCATTCGCACAGGGCGGCGAGCGACCGGATGAGGCATTTCTGAAGGCGCGACATGCCGGACGACCTTCTCGAATGCTCCCTGCGTGCCCGCGGAATCAAGATCGTGGCCGGGATCGACGAGGCCGGCCGGGGGCCCTTGGCGGGGCCGGTGGCCGCGGCGGCGGTGATCCTGCCGCCGGGTTGGCGCTGCCCCGGGCTCGACGATTCGAAGAAGCTCGGCGCGGCGAAGCGCGAGCGCTTGTTCGAGGTGATCACCACGGATGCCTCCGTGCGCTGGTCGCTGGCATTCGCCGAGCCAGAGGAGATCGACCGGATCAACATCCTGCGCGCGACCCACGCGGCGATGGCGCGGGCGGTGAAAGCCCTCGCGCTCGCGGTCGACCATTGTCTGGTCGACGGCCTGCCGGTGCGCGATTTCCCGTGGCCGCACGACGGGGTGGTGAAGGGCGACGGCAAGTCGTTGTCGATCGCCGCGGCCAGCATCGTCGCGAAGGTGTCGCGCGACCGGCTGATGCTGGAATTCGCGCGGGAGTTCCCGCATTACGGCTTTGAGCGGCACATGGGCTATGGTACGAAGGAGCATCTTGAAGCGCTCCGTCTCCACGGCCCTTGTCGCCTCCATCGTTTCTCGTTTCAGCCGGTCGCTCAACTCGCCCTGCCGTTTGACGGCGCGTGACGGGCGGGGGATCGGCTCGGCGGCGATCGGGGTAATGGGGGAGAAGATCGCGCGCGCCTGGCTGCGGGCGAACGGGGCGAAGGTGCTCTACCGCAATTTCAAGGCACCGGGCGGCGGCGAGGTGGACATCGTGGCGCGGGAGGGCCGGCAACTCCTGTTCACCGAGGTGAAGACCCGTCGCGCCGGGGGAGTTGGCCGGCCCTTGGACGCGGTGGACAAGGACAAGCACCGCCTGATCGAGCGCGGCGCGAACGAGTGGCTGCGGCTGTTAGGGACGCGCGAGATCCCCTGGCGCTTCGACGTGATCGAGGTGATCCTGACCGACGGCGAGAAGCCCTATGTCCACCGGGTGGAGAATGTTTTCTGAGGAGCCCCCGTTTGAGAACGGTGCTAGGTGAAGTTGCTATTCCAGGGGCGCGGGAGTACGACGAAGTCTTCGCCTTCATGCGGTTCGGGAGTCCACCGACGAACCATCATGCGGAAAGGGCATTGCGACCGCTGGTCATCTTCAGAAAGGTCTGCCTCGGATCGCGAAGCCGGACAGGGTCGGAGAACGTTGCGATCTTCAGCAGTCTGGCCCAGACCACGTAGCTCAAGGAAGGCAAGGTCATCGGTATTTTTCAGGCGCTCTTCGCAGGGTCCGCAAGTCAGGTTCATCTCCAAGTTTTCCCCGCCACGTTGTGAGAAAAATGAGCTAAACTGTTACCATTGATTCTGGCCCATTTGTTAATCCGTGAGGCCTAAACCCATTGATTTTGTGGGAAAGACTCTCTTTTCACCGCATGCCATTGGAAGATTTATGTTGCTTGCTGATCCTGCCACGTCCGACATGATCGGACGCAATAATCGGATCTTGAACGATCTCCGCACGGATCCGGTCCAGAAGATCCCCGATAGGGTAGTAAACGCCGACAGTTGATTCATAACACAAGAACTATCGGGTCGTCTCGTCAATGCCGACATGTATAACTCCATGCGGTCGGTCACTGACAGGTAATTTCCAAATCCAGTGAACTTCAGATTTTCCTCTAGGAGAAAACCGTACCCTGGGGCGGTCGTTCTCTGCCCAGTACATCCCAACACGTTCGATCTTCTGCTTCAGTTGGAGGGGCTTTCCGTGCAGCTTGGACCAAAATGTCTTTCGTAAAATCTGCGCGGCATCGTCCGCCGTCCTAATTTGCTGGATTTTCTCCATTACGTCTGTGATGGAAGGGTCGCCACCGTGAGCAAACGCCTCGCTTAGCCATGCCTGCGCATCAGACCTAATCTCATTCAAATCCTCTTCTGATTTACACCGCAGTAGTTCTCGCCTTACGCTAGCTGGCAGCTCTGCAATTTTTCGATCATGAAATTCCATAATTGCAACCTCCATCTTATCGTAAATAACATCCTCGTCAAGTATTTCTTTGTTTTCGCTAAAAGTAAACCCTGAAAAGGTTAGGATTAGAATCAAAGTGACATTAAATGCTTTCATTGTATAAATTTTTAGTAACTTGGCATGCGCTCTCCGTTATGATAAGTTATCCACTCAGGTTGGTGAATGTTCGATTTTCTGACACTGCTGCCATTGGGGTACAAGTCAGTCGAGTATTTCCATTCTCCGCTGCTCGGGCCTTCGCGATAAGTTACAAATATTGGGAAACCGCCAATGTTTTGTTTTTTATTAGATAATGATAAATGGGGTCAGTTCTATCCGATTCACATCAAGCTCCATTTTCCCGGACTCCATCGTCTGATCCGGAAGAAGCTGGTGAACGCCCCGGACTCGCCAGCAGGCTGGCGGAGGGAAAGCGGCAGCGGGCTGCACGCAGTCCAAGGAGCGCTGCTGCCTCACGAGAAGCCGAGAAAGAAGAGCTGGTGGTAAGCGTTGAGGCTGTTGGACTCGTAGGGGGCGAGCACCTCGCGCTTGTACTGAGTGGTGTAACGGGCGGGGCCGGTGCGGTCGCTCTTGATGATGGTGACGGAGGAGGAACCGGTTGGGGTTCCCATGGACCCGGTCCTTACCGGAATCCGGCGACGGTCGGATAGAGGGCTTTTTTGTCCGAATGGTTGGCGAAAGGGTCGCCGACCGATTTACCTGCCCGTTGCGGCGGGTGGCAGGAGTTCGGGGTAGTGGCGCCGGATCAGGGCCTGCTCCTCCGCGGTGAGGGCGGTGAGGGCGACCGGTTGGTCCTGCGGGCGGGTGCCCTTCTGGTTGATGCGGTTCATCAGGCTCCAGTTGCGGGAGTGCTTGCCGGGCTCCGGGTCGGCGGGCTCCCGGGCCGGGAGGTCGTAGCGGGTGAAGTCGATGACCTGCTCCGGTCCCTTGCCCTGGTCGTCGCCCAGCAGGGCGAGACGGAAGTCCCGGTTCATGAACCATCGGATCCGGAGGTCTTCCCGCGAGGCGCGGATGCCAGAACCGGTGTGGACGAAGCGGTAGTCGAGCGCGTCGTTGTTCTTGAAATGCGCCCGCCAGAGTTCGCCGAATTCGCCCTGGGTGACGAGCACCGCGTCCGGCCAACGTTCGCGGATCCCGCTGAGCCAGAGTTGGAGGCCGTCCATGCCGTTGCGGCCGCCGTAGCCGTAGATCTTGCGGGCTTCGACCAGGCTCATCTCCCAGCCGCAGGTCACCCAGGCGAAGCCGTTGCGCTTGAAGCCATCGTCAAAGTGGGTGGCGGTGGTCGCGAGCATCGACTGCAGCCCGCGCTCGGTGCCCATGTCGAGCAGCGTCTCGATCGGTCCGACGCCCTGGCGGCTGCGCCAGCGTTCGCCCTCGACGATCCGCGCTCCCGGGATGCGGGCGCAGAGGAAATCGACCGTCCAGCCGTCGAGGTTCACGCAGTCGATGAAGTCGGCCGTGCCGCGGGCGGGTTTGCAGAAATGCTCGCGCGAGGGGTAGTAGGGATAGGCGATCGAGCCCTCGCCATCGCCGTTGTCGACCGCGTATTGGCTCCAGATGTTGCCCTGGCAGACGTGGATGTTTTCCACCTCGGCGAGGTAGCGGAGGTTTTCGGAGGAGAGGAATCCGGCGACCACGCTTTTCGGCCGGTAGCCGCCGCCGACGATTTCGGAAACGCGTTGCAGTCCTTCGCGCAGGTCGCGGTTCACCTGGTCGCGGGTGTTGTACATGTTGGCGAAGTAGGCGCCGGGGATGAAAGTGATCTCGTCGCCGAAGGTCTTGTGATAACTCACGACAAGATCCCGCAGGGACTGGTAGTTTTCCCGCGGATCATGGAGGGCGAGCCAGCTGAAGGCCCAGGTGATGCGGGCACCGGGCCATGCCTTCTCGATCGCCTCGCGGAACGTTCTCGCTTCGGTCGGCGAGTGGACGCTGGATTCGTCCTCACCGTGGCTGGTGTCGCGGGTGACTTCGATCTGTTGGACCCTCACGACGGTGTTGAGGGTGAGGAAGCGGTGTCCCATGAGTTGGGACGGCGGCGCGGCGGCGGCGGCGGCGATGACCGACAGGGCGGCGATCAGGAACAGGAGGGGACGGAGCATGGGAACGGAGCGCGGCGGCGGGCAGGGGATTCGGCAGGACGGGAGCGGTTGGAGGAGAGTGGGGGGTGGAATGGGCTTCCTGCCATCATTTCACCCGGCCCGGCATGATCCAGATGTTGCGGAAGACCACCGGGTTGCCGTGCGCCTGGAGGAACACCGGGCCCTCGGGGGACTCGAGAGGCTTGGAAAGGGGGGCGGCCGCGGTGAAGTCGCGGGCGAGTTCCAGGTTCTCGTGAATGAGCGTGCCGTTCAGCCGGACCGTGATCCGCGGCCAGGCCGTGCGCTTGCCGGAGGCGTCGAACTTCGCGGCGGTGAACTCGACGTCGTAGGTCTGCCAGGAAAGCGGCGGCAGGCACAGGTTGAGGCGGGGCTTCGAGACCGAGTAGATGCCGCCGCACTCGTTGGCCTCGCCTTCGAGACCGAAGGAATCGAGGATCTGGGTTTCCCAGCGGCCGCCGTGATAGACGCCGCTGTTGCCGCGCTGCTGGCCGCGGGCATCGGGCATGTAGGGCGTGCGGAATTCGAGGTGCAGCGTGTAGTCGCCGAAGCGCTGTTTGGTGGTGCAGCCGCTGGCGGCGAGATGGCCGTTCTCGATCTTGCCGTTCTCCCAGGCATCGGCCGAGCTGCCGTCGAAGAGGACGACGGCACCTTCCGGCGGTTTGACTTCCAGGGTGGGGCTGCGGCGCTCGACTTTCTTGAGTTGCTGCTTGGTGCCGTCCGCCTTGGTCAGGGACAAGGATCCGTCGGCGATGGTGGCGGTGGTCTTGCCCGCATCGCCGGCGAAGTCGAGCTTGCCGTCCTCGCGCCCGCCTTTCAGCAGGGTGCGCGGCATTCCCGGTTCCCAGCCCGCGCCGGGCAGACCGCCATCGAGCAGGTAAAGGTCGAACTGTCCCTTGCCGAGCGCCACGACCTGCGCGCCGGTTTTCTCGTCGCGGTATTCGCCCAGGATCGCGAAGTCCGGGTCCTCGCGGAGGGCGGTTGCGGGATCGGTCCACGTGCGGTCCGCGGGCTTGGGTGCGGCGGCTGCCGGCAGGATGGCCAGAAGGCTGGACACAAGACAGGCGATGAAGGGTGCTTTCATGATGGATATCGGTAGATCGGGGGCTGGTTAGAGGGTTTCGCCGTAACGCCAACCCTCGCGGACCGGCTCCTTGATGAAGGCATTCAGTTCCGGGTGGTTGGTGATGCGGCCGGCTTTGGCGTCCCACTCGATGCGGGTGTTGAAGCGCTGGGAAAGCACGCCCAACAGGATGATCTCGGTGAGTTTCGCCCCGTAGGCGAAATTGGATCCCGGTTCCGGCCCCTCGCCCTTGATCGCCCGCAGCCACTCGCGGAACGGGCCGCCGGCGACGCGGGGGATCGACGGCTGCGGCGGGTTCGCCTGCCATGACTTGTGCAGATCTTCGGGCAGCAGCAAGGGAGCCCCGGCGTGGGTGCCGCAGCCGATCATTCCTTTGCTGCCGACCATCCAGCAGGCGCGGCCGAGGTGCGCGGCGTGCTCGGCGCCGAATTTCTCGATGCGTCCGACCTTGCTCCAGTCCTGCGGGCCGTCGAACCAATAAAGGGTGACCGGTCCGCGGTCCCCTTTGGCGGGGAAGTGGTACTTGATCCGGCTGCCCGCGGGAATCACGCCATCGAGCGATTCCTTCCGGTCGAGGCACTCGACCACCGTCGGCGGATCGAGATCCAGCGCCCACACCGGCGTGTCGAGCGTGTGGCAGCCCCAGTCGCCTAACATGCCGAGACCGAAGTCATAGAAAGCGCGCCATTTCGAGGGATGATAGTCGGGACTGAATTCCCGTTTGGCGGCGGGACCGAGCCACAAGTCCCAGGCGAGGCCGTCCGGCACCGGCGAGGGCGGCGGCGGCATGACGGCCGGATTGGCGAAATGCTGTCCGCCCATTTCCGGTCCGCTGTTGCGGCAGAAGACCTCGCCGACCTCGCCGATCAGACCGGCGCGGTAGGCCTCGACCGACTGGCGGATGCCGTCGCCCGCGTGACCCTGGTTGCCCATCTGGGTGACCACCTTGTAGCGATCCTTGGCTTTCACCAGGCTGCGCGATTGCCAGATGTTGTGGGTCAGCGGCTTCTGGGTGTAAACATGGATCCCGCGCTCCATCGCGGCCATCGTCGCGGCGAAGTGCGTGTGGTCGGGCGTCGAGATCACCACCGCGTCGATCTCCTTGTGCATCTTGTCGAACATCTCGCGGAAGTCCTCGAAGAAGGGCTGGGTGGTGCGCCAGTTCTTCATGTTCTCCGCGCAGAGGTTCCGGTCCACATCGCAGAACGCGACCAGGTTTTCCTCGCCGCAGCCCTGCTCGTAGGGTTGCCGGGCGATCCAGCCGCCGGAGCCGATGAAGGCGATGTTCAGCTTGCTGTTGGCGGACTTGCCCGGCTTGCCGATGGCAAAGGCCGGGAGCGCGGTGCCGGAAGCGGCCGCGCCTGTCGCGGTGAGAAGGAAGTGTCTGCGGTTCATTTTTCGGAGCTTCGGTTAGAGAGAAAATGGAATCGTCGGGCATGCTCACGGCGCGGTCACGCTCGCCCGCAGGCGGACGAAGATCCTGCCGCCCGGAGCCAGCGTCGAGCGTTTGAGTTTCACCTCCACGGCGTCGGTCGGGCTGCCCGCGGTCTCGCTGAGGATCACGTGGTCGCCATCGTGGACGGCGGTGGTCCAGCCGGTGAGGTGGTTGCCGTATTCGACCTCGATGCGGGTGCGGGGATCTTCATGGGCGAGGTCGCTGCGGTTGAAGGTGAATCGCACGTAAGCCGGGTCGCCGCCGGGATCCAAGGTCGGCAGGAGACCGCTGGCGTTCACCTGTGGGCCCGCCGCGCCGAGCACCCAGGCGATCGCGTCGGGCACGCCGTCCTGGTTGGCGTCGCCGTCGGCCGGGGCGCCACCGGACCAGAGGACATACGGGCTTTCAGTGCCGGCAAACGACAGCACGAGATCGACCGTCGAGAAGGACGCCGCGTTGCTGGCCGCGGAGGGGGTTTGGCTCATCACATGGCCGGCGGGCTTGGTCAGGCTGGCGGCGGTGGTCACGGTCCCGAGATAGAGGTTTGAGGCGGCGAGGATGAACGCGGCGTCCGCTTGGGACAATCCGGTCAGGTTCGGGATGGCGACCTGGTTCTGGACCGATCCCGGCGCGGAAGCGGCCGTTTCGTTGCGCGCCGGGGATTTATCGCGGGCTTTGACCGTGTAGGCATATTCGACGCCCGGTGCCAGGCCGGTGTCGGTGTAGGCGGGGCTGTCCTGCCAGCCGCTGTCGCTGCCGCCGGACGCGCTGCCGGAAGTGCAGGTGAAGTAGTACTCCACTCCGGCGGGATCGAAGGCGGTGGCCGCGATCATCGAAATCGCGCCCGCTCCGGATGCCGCGGGCGGCGAGTGGAATGCCATCGGATGGGGGACCGGCGCGGCGAGGTCCGGGGTCATCGCGACGGTGCCCGCCAGGATGCTTTGATAACTCGCGCCGAAACGAATCTCGTCGCAGACGATCTTGTCGCCCCGCGCCAGGGTCATGGTGTCGAAAGTCGATTGATTGACCTGCGTGTTCAGCACCGAGACCGGGGTGGCGGGCAGGACGAGGCTGGCAGCGGGTTGATAGAGTTCGATCCGGTCGAAGTCGCCCGGGGTGGCACCCCAGGTGATCCTGCCGACGATGAGTCCCTGGGTCCCCGCGCCGTAGGTGCTGCCCGCGCCGGTCCACGAGCCGAGGAGGTTGCCATTGATCCCGTCGCCCGCCGCGAGATCCCGGAACTGGGTGGCCACCACCCGGCCGTTGACCCCGTTCACGTTTCCAAGAACCAGGCCGACGCCGGCACCGAGCTGCGCGCCTTCGTTGTTGATCCAATACTTGTAGTTGCCGCTGTTGAACTGGCTGTTGGCCAAGGCAAGGGCGAGCCGGGAGTTCGTGACGTTGCCGCCGGTGTCGAAGCCGACGATGGCGCCGAACCAGAGGGTGGCCCCGTCGGCCAGCAGTCCGTTGCCGGCGAGGGCGGCGGTGCTGATGGCGCGGGCCCCGGCGAAGCGGTTGATGCTCCCGCCAAGACCGGCGATTTTGCCGCCCTTGGTGACCAGGTCGCCCTGGGTCAAGGATCCGGCGGCGATGAGGGTTTCGTTGGCGATCCAGGAGCCGGTGAGGCCCACTTCGGTGGGTCCGGATTTCCCGCCGAGCGCACCGGCGGCGTAGTCGAAGGGCTCGTAAACCGCCAGTCCGATCGTGGCGAGGGGATCGACGGTGATGTCGACGGTCGCGGTCGAGGTCAGACCACCGCTGTCCGTCACCCGGAAGACGATGCTGTCCGGCCCGGAGTAGCCGGAACCCGATGTGTAAACAAGATAGGGGGCGGTGCCTGTTAGGGTGCCGTGGGCGGGCGGGACCGTGACGGTGAATTCCAGCGGGTATCCCTCGGGATCGGTGGCGGAGAGGATGATGGGAGCCGGCGTGGCCTTGCCGGCGCTGATCGACTGGGGAATGGCGCTCGGCGGGTTGTTCGGCGGCAGGGTGCCGTCGGGGTTGAGAAGGGTGACCGCCACCGTCCCCGAAACCTCGGTCAACCCGCGCGAGTCGGACATCGCGACTTCGAACAGGTAGTGGCCGGCGTGGTTGCCGAGCAGGATCGCGCAGTTCCGTGCCGCGGCCGTGCCGTTCTGGTTGAAGGCCACCTGGCCGGGGCCTTGGACCTTGCGCCAGGTGAACCGGCTGTCGCCCTGCGCGTGGTCGAAGGAATTGACCCGCAGCACGGTCGTGTTGGCCGGCAGGGTGAGCCGGGAAGAGTCGGCGGTGGCGGAGGTGATGCCTTTGAAGGGCACCAGAGTCTCGGGATGGGTGTCGGCCGCGACCGCGTCGAGCACGGCCTGGGCCTCCGCGCTGACCGCGATATTCTGCTCGGCGCTGCCGCCGCTCGCGTTGAGGTAGGAGGTCGCGAGCGCGATCACATCGGGCTCGGGCGTGATGGTGGTGTAGGAAGCGGCGTATTTCTTGAGCACTCCGAGCGCCGCGGAACGGTCGCCGGCGGTCGCTTCGGCGATGTATTTCATGCCGGCCGGGACTCCCTCGGCGACATCGTATTTCCACATGAGATCGAAGCCCTTCTGGCGGACGCCGGAGGCGAACATGCGGTCGGAGGGGGCGTATTCCAGCACGGTGTCGACCACCGCGCCGGCGACGGCGAGGGTATCGTCCCGGGTCAGCAAGGGATAGACCGAGGCGAGGGTGCTGCGGGCCTGCCCGACCGGATTCGCGGCGACCGCGCGGATGGCGGGGTAGAGGAGGCTGCGGTCCACGCCGGTGATGTTGTTCCAGAGGATGCCCTTGGGGCCGTAGGCATTGCCGCCGTAGAAGAGGAGCATGGCGAGGCGGCCGTGATCGAAGTGCAGCGGGTCCTCCTCGTCGTAGGGGATCACCGGCCGCGCGTTGGAGGCGGCGGCGGTGAGGATCTTGGTCAGTTGGGCCTGCCGGTCCGCGGTTGGCAGGTAGCGCAGGCCTTCGGCGGCGGCATAGCGGACGTACTTCTGCGAATCGGTGAGCAGGTCCGCCAGCACGCCGGCGGAGGCGGAGCTGGCGATCCGTCCCAAGGCATCGCAGGCACCGGCGCGGACATGGGCGGGGAGCGTGGTGTCGGTGGCGATGGCGTGCAATTGGTTGCGCTGGGTGGTGGTGACGCCGCGGGCTTTCAACTCGATCGCGGCGTTCCGGCGGATCTTGGGCGACCAGTTGCCGGTGTCGGTGATGAGATCGGCGACGGAGCGGCCGGTGGGACCGTAGGTGTCCGCGTTGGCGGCATCGGCGACGTCCCTCGCGCTCAGCCAGCGGGCCGGTTCGTGGCCGCGGCCGGTCAGGTGGAGCTGGCGCAGGGGCAGGGCGTAGACCAGCAGGGCCGCGGTGGACATGCGGAAGTCATTGTAGGTCGATCCGCTGTTAGGACCCTCGCCGTTGAGGCAGTCGTAGTCGAATTTCCCGTCCCAGCGGCGGTTGAGGTCGAGCATCCAGCGGATCCGGCTGAAGTGGAGGGCGGCGGCTTCCTCGCCGCCGACGGCCGCGCCGAGCGGCGACCAGAGGTAGTTGAAGAACGCGCCGGTATGGCCGGTCTCCCTCTCGGCGGGGGCGGCGGCGGCCATCTTGGCGTAGAATTTCCCTTCCGTGACGCGGTGGTCCTGGAGGGCGAAGCAAAGGGCCGCGAGTCCGCTCTTGCCGTTGTTCTCGTGGGACGGATAGGGCTCGTGCTCGCCGTAGGGAATGGCACCCTTGCCGGCATACGAGGCGAAGAAGCGGCTGGCGCGGACGATGGCCGGTTCGATCTCGGGATTGCCCAGTCCGCACTCGCGGGCGAGCAGCAAGCCGAGGAAGCAGGGCATGCCGGATGAGTTCACCGGGCCGTAGACGCCACCCATCGGGCCGTTGGGGCCGCCGTTGGAATACTTCTCCGCGAAGATATGGCCGACGGTGCCGAACAGGCTGGTGTTTTTGGCGATGTTGACGGCGTAAGCCTCGATGGCCGGCAGGATCTGGGTGTCCCCCGTGACGAGATAATACTCGGCCAGCATGACCAGCGTGTGACCGCGCTGCCAGGTGATCATGGAGCTGCCGTCGCGCGCGTCGGACATCATCTGCGCCCGGGTGCCGGCGTCGGGAATCAGCGCGCGGGCCTCGGTCCGTGCCCGTGCCAGGCGCGCCGCGTTGTCAGGATCCGACGGATTGTTGCCCGCCAGCAGGCTGAGCGTGCCAAAGGAGTAACGGCCTGCGGATTCGCCGGCCATGATCGCGTCGAGTCCCTGCGCCAGGATCCGGGCGGACTTGGGGCAGTTGTACGGCGCGCCGGGGCTGTAGGCGCCCATGGATTGCAGGGTGACCTCCACCGTGCTGGTCGCGCCGGCGCGCCAGCGGATCAGTTTCAGGGTCGCGGGATCGCGGGCTTCGGCATCGTTGATGGCGTTGGCGAAACTCTTGCGCGCGTCGGAGCTGAAGTTCACCGGGGCGGCCCCGGTGCCGCTGGCGCCGAGGATCAGGTCGTTCGCGGCGAGGATGCCGGCGGCGGGCGATTCCGCCGCCACCGATTTCACATGGATCTGGCGGCTCTCGGAGCTGTTTTCCTTGACGTGATACACCCAGCCGCGGAGCCCGGTCGGGCCGAGATTGATGGTGCGGGTGGTGTCCGGAATGCCACCGTTGGTCAGATCGGGCGCGGCGGCATGGAGGGTTCCGGTGGCGACCAGAAGGGCGAGGGCGGCCAACCAACCGGCGGCCGGGAGAATGCTTCGGGGCATGGATCGATGGGGTGAATGAGCGGTGAATCCGCCCGATTGTCTCACGGAGGCAGCGGTTCGACCATTCCATTTCCCATCGGGTCGCCGGTGCGGAAGAAGAATGAGGTGAGGTTGACGGTCTGGACTTCTCGAATTGCAGTCTGGCTCCGAGGAGGGGACTGCCCAGTCACACGATCGGATGACCGGGGCAGGGCTTTCGTCGGTCGCCGGAGGCGACTTCGTCCTCCCGGTTGGGATGGTATCGATTTCAGCATTGAGCCCCGCGGCGGTCGGGGCTACCTCCTTTGCCCATGGCGAGCGGCTTCAAAGAGTGGCAGGTGGTGTGCGACGCGCTGGCGAGCGGGCGGCAGGCGATCATTCTCCGCAAGGGCGGCATCCACGAGGGGCGCACCGGCTTTTCGTTCGCCGAGGAGAATTTTTTCCTGTTCCCGACCCGCTTCCACAATCAGGACCAGTTCGTCCGCGAGGGCAACGTGGTGGCCGCGCCGGAATGGGTGGCGGGCGAGACGGTCAGCATCACGCACTACTGCGAGGCGCTGTGGGCGAAGACGCTCACGGATTGGGATAAGGTCGCCGCGCTGGAGCCCTATCATGTGTGGACCGCGGAGACGATCCGCCAGCGCTTCGACTGGGAAGGCAAGGGGATGGCCAGCGGCAGCATCCACGTCGCCCTGGTGAGGGTCAGCGCTTTGGTGAAGCCCTGGGAATTTCCCTACGAGGCGAAGTACGGCGGATGCCGGAGTTGGGTCACTTTGCCGGAGCCGCCTCCCGGCACGCGGGCGGGGGCGGAGCCGGTGCTGGGGGATGATGTCTTCTCGACCTTGTTCGCGAAGTTGGAGGAGATTCTGGGGGAGTGAAAGGATCCCGTTCTCCGCATCGGCGACAGGAGATGAGGGGTCTTCGAACTCGGCGGGAAGAACGATGGCGCGTGGCTTTTCCTCCGCCGGGAGGAACGCCAAGCAGCACGAAAGCGCGGCGACAGGATAGCGGAGAAGGCGAATCATGTGCTTTGTGATTGGTGGTCTTTTCTGGTGCGCTTGGATCACGGGTCTACCCGGGTCCTTTCGTCCCGCTTGCGTCGAAGCGTCTCGTGGCCCTGCGCCTCCAAATGCTCGAAATCCGGCGCGCTGAAGATGGGTGACACGACGCGTCCCGCACTTTGGTCGAGCGCATCCTTGAAGGCACCGGCCACCGCGGCGACAGTTCCGTTCCATTCATCCAGTTGCCGGATGAGTTCGTCCTGATCCCGGTGATCCCAGAAGCCGCTTCCGTCACGGACGTTCACCTCAATACCGGCGCTGCGGAAGGCGTCGAGAATGGCGATGATGCCGAGGTGGCATTTGAGAAAATGCCCGCGACTGATCCGGTCGGCATACTGGGTCTTGCACCACGTATGGTGGTGCCAGCCTTCGCCCCATCCGGTGGGAATCAGCCGGTCGCCTGCCATGACGGTGCCCGGAAAGCGGCACAGACCGAACAGGGCGGTCTCGCATCCCTCGCCGGGCCAGGTGCGGAAGATCCATCCGTCTTCGGCTTTGGCGCGCAGGCCGTGAAGACTGTCGGGGGCGTCCTGAACCGAAATGGTTTCGGGGCAATCCTGCAGATTCGGGACGATGGGATCCACTTCGGCAAAGTCCAATCCGACCGCGGTCTGATGGGCGACCTCGATGGCAGCAAGCACCCGGTCCCGATGCCAGTCGGCCGGAGCGTGGAGGTCGCAGAAGATTTCGAGGCCCATGGCTTTACTGGAGAGTAAAGGCCGGCCCGCCCTCATCAAGCTCGCAGCCAACCAGTTTCAGCCTCATCGGAGCGTGAAGCGGAACCGGTCATCCTGGATACCGGGATCAGAGCAACGAAAGGGACGAAACTGGCGAAATTTCAGAGGTTTTGGAAAATGGTAAGATCAACCTTGCGTGTGCTCGGAGCGGTTCTCCCCATGCTTTGATTTTCGCGGAGGTTCGCCGATTTCGTTGTGAGCATTCTCTTAGCAGGGCGACAGCTTGGAAGGGTTCAATCCTCGCGCCAGAAAAAGGCCCGCGCCTCGTGGGGAGGGGCGGGCTTTCCAGAGAGATGCGTGGCGTGCGGGTGAGGCGGGCCGCACCCCGTCACAACTTGCAAAGTTGCGCTACTTCCCCCAGCGGGCGAGCAGGGTGGTGGCCATCTCGCTCGGGGTTTCGGCGACGGCGATGCCGCACTCGGCGAGGATCCGCTTCTTGGCCTGCGCGGTGTCTTCCTCGCCACCGACGATGGCGCCGGCGTGGCCCATCCGGCGGCCCGGAGGCGCGGTGGCTCCCGCGATGAAGCCGGCGATCGGCTTCTTGCAGTGCTCCTTGGCCCAGCGGGCGGCCTCGACCTCGGCGTTGCCGCCGATCTCGCCGATCATGATGATGGCTTCGGTCTCGGGGTCGTTGTTGAACATTTCCAGCACGTCGAGGTGGTTGGTGCCGTTGATCGGGTCGCCGCCGATGCCGACCAGCGTGCTCTGGCCGTAGCCGAGCTGGGTGAGCTGGAAGACCGCCTCGTAGGTCAGGGTGCCGGAGCGGGAGACCACGCCGACGTTGCCACGCTTGCAGATCTGGCCGGGCGTGATGCCGATGCGGCAGCCGCCGTGGGACTTCTCGCCGCGGCCGGGAGTGACCAGGCCGGGGCAGTTCGGACCGATCAGGCGGGACTTGGAGCCGCGGATCGCTTCCTTGACCCGCATCATGTCCATGACCGGGATCCCTTCGGTGATGCAGACGACGAGCTCCACGCCGGCATCGAAGGCCTCGAGGATGGCGTCGGCGGCGAAGGGCGGCGGGACGAAGATGGCGGACGCGGTGGCACCGGTTTCGCGCACGGCTTGGTCGACCGTGTCGAAGATCGGCACGGTGCCGGCGAACTTCTGGCCGCCCTTGCCCGGCGTGACCCCGGCGACCAGCTTGGTGCCGTAGTCGAGGGACAGCTGCGCGTGGCGGGCGCCGAAGCTGCCGGTGATGCCTTGGACGAGGAGCTTGGTGTTTTCGTCAACGAGAATGGACATGGAGTTAGCGGAGTCGGTAGTTTAGATACTTCGGGTCTCGGGCATCGTGGACAATCGCGATGACCTCACAGCGTGTCTCACATACCCGGAAATAGATTGCATAGGGCCATTTGCCCGGTCGGCAGAGCCGCGTCGCTTTTCGGTCGCGAACCCTGAACGAAGTCGGATTCTGCAAGATCCGCTGGAAGCCACGATCCATCGCGAGGTCGAATTCCCTGCCGATGCCTGGCTCCTTGTCATCATACCAATCACTTGCTTCCGCAATATCCCGGCGCGCGTTTTCGGTGATGATCAAGGTCCAGCTCATCGCGCGAGTCCGCGTTCCTTTCGCCACTCTTCCAAGGTGACCGCACCGGAAGGATCCGCTTCATGTTCCGCGATCCTTCGCTCCAGTTCCGCCATCAGCTCGGGCGAGATGTCATCATCCTCGGAGCCCGCCACAGCGGGAATCAGGAAGTCGATGATTTCGGCTTTCTCTTCGCGGGAAAGGGCTGCCAATTCCTTCTGGAGCGTTGCGTTCATGCGGGGATCCTAGCGCTGGAAGGGTCCGAAGTAAACTCAGCAGCTCACCGCGGCGACGATCTTCTGGGCGCCGTCGGCCATGGTGGTGGCGGACACGATGTTGAGGCCGGAAGCGTCGAGGGTGGCCTTGCCCATCTCGACGTTGTTGCCTTCGAGGCGGACCACCAGCGGGATCGGCAGGCCGGTTTCCTTGGC
>CAMCYK010000024.1 GCA_945883695.1 Akkermansia muciniphila
CTCCCCGGATAAAGGAAGGCCCACTCGGGCGGACGGCCGGCGGGAAAGCGCAGCACCGCGGTCAGCATCAAGGGGACACCCGTCGGCGGCTCGAACTCCCAGCGCGGCTGTCCTTCCTCCGCGGTCTTCTTCCACGCGATCACCGGAACCCCGATCCCGTCGACCCGATGACGCGTGCCGACCCCGGCCGTCGATACCGAAGCCGCCGGGATCAGGGCATCGATGTCGGCAAGCCGGATCCCCACCCCGAGCGAGCGGGACTCGTCGATCGTGGTGCCCATCGCCGCGGCCTTGTCGTGATACGTGCCGGGACCGCAGCGCAGCCGGTCCACCAGTTTGGCGACTGTCGAGTTGTAGGCCGTCAGCGCCTGGCCGCGCTCCGCGGCCGAGTCCGCGCGGGCGACCCCCGACCAGGCGGCGCGGGCTTGCTCCAACTGCAGCTGGACGTCCCCCCGCGACGCGCGGGGCAGGCTCCGGCACTGCGGCGGGGACGGGGTCCCGCACTGGCAAAGCATCAGGACGGCGGCACTTGCGGAGATCCAGCGGGTTTTCATCGGCGCACGACGCATATCCCCGCAACGCCCGCGCCGCAAGCCGGCTCTCGCGTGGCGACCGCCGCCGGATCCTCCTTGAGTCGCGGGATGGATCGGTTAGACCATCGGGGATGCCACGCTCTTCGATTCCGCCGGAAACCCGCCACCGCTGCCGGATCGTCCTCACCGGCGGCCCCGGCGGCGGGAAGACCACCGCCGCCGACCTCTTCCGGCGCGAGATCGGCGAGCGGGTGGTGATCTTCTTCGAAAGCGCGGCTGTCGGCGGCATGGGGATCGAAGGCGGCAATCCGGCGCGCAAGGAATCGCTCGAGGAGGCGGTCGCGCTCGACGCCCGGCTCCGCCTGGTCTGGTCGAAACACCCGCGCTTCATCGTGGTGAATCATCACCCCTTGTTCTTCCGGAAAATCGCCCGCGGTCTTGAAATCCTGAGTGAACTGGTCGGCGAAGCGAGTTGATCCGGTGATAGGCTAACATTTCTCCGCCAGATCCGCCCGCACCACACCGCGGGTCGATATCCTATCGTCACCACTTGTCCGGTTTTCCGGAATACCTTCTAACCATCCGGCGACAGCACGGCAAATTATCTGTTTCCGAAACCCGGAAAATTGTGTTATCCCCCCGCATGGCCAATCGTAAAAACGCAAAGAATTCACGGGGCCGTCGTTATTCGGCGGAGGAGAAAGCCACGATCATCGGGCATGTCGAGAAGGTGAACGCGAGCAAGGGTCGCGGCGGCCAGACCGCCGCGTCGAAGAAGTTCGGGATCTCCATGCTGACGATCTCAAGCTGGTTGAAAAAATCGCCCGCCGCCGCGGTCCGCGGAACCGGCAAGTCCAAATCAGTCAACGGTGCCTTGGAAAAACTCGCGGCACTGCACTCGCAGATCGAGGCCAAGGAAAAGGAAGTCGCCAAACTGCGCCAGCAGTTCGATGTCCTGAAGCGTTCCCTCTGATCGCCGGCGGCGGAAACCGGATCGGGATGGATCAAGGGGCGTGCGCAATGCACGGGCCAAGCGGAAGCTTGCACGGGAATCCGCCGCGGCGGATTCCTCGCATCCGCATAACCCGTTCATGCGGCCGCTTCCGCAATCGTTGCCGGGCTAGCACCCGAATTGCTGGAGTGCCCGCTGAGGCCGCCGCCGGAAAGCCGCGGCGGCCACCACCCCCAAGCAACCAAAGCCATGAAGCCATCATCGATCCTGATCCTCACCGCCACCGCGGCGGTCGCCGCCCTCAGTTCCTGCACCGTCGAACCGACGACCGTCGTCACGCCGTCCGTCCGTCCCGAGGTCACCACGCAGCGCACCACGCAGACGACCGATCCATGGTCCGGATCCACGACCACCCGCAAGGAAACCCAGACCACCACTCCTCTCTATTGATCGGGGCTTCCGGGTGCCGCGGCAGCAACCGGCCGATCAAACCGGCACCCGGAGCCACTGCCGAAGCAGCCCGAGGTCCACGCGGAACTGGAGGATCTCCATCGCGGGTGAAATCACGACACCCGGTGGAATGTACTTCGCGAGCAGGACGCGGTCCGCCTCCTTGAGCAGGTCCGCCCGCGCCGGCTGTCCCGCGAAATTCGCCGCCGCGGGAAACTGGCCGTTGGCCGCCTCGCCGGCCCGTGGCCGGAAACGCACGCCGGCGGTGGCGCCGCCCGCCTTGCGGACGGAGATCTTATGCCGCGCGTCTTCCACCTCGAACAGCGCGCGCGAGTTACCGGCCGTCTCCGAACTGCCGAGCCAGAGGTAGCCGCCCGGCTTCAGCGCGTAATGCAGCAGCGGCATGATCTGGTGCTGCAGCACCGGATCCATGTAGATCAGGACATTGCGGCATGAGATGAAATCGACCCGCGAGAACGGCGGATCGCCGAGCACGTTGTGTCTTGAAAAGATGCAACGCTCGCGGACCGACTTGCAGATCCGGTAGCCGCCCTCCTCCTTGCTGAAGAAGCGTTTCAGGATGTCCTGGTAGAGCGCCTCCACTTCCTCCCGCGATTTCAGCAGCAGCTCTTCGTATTCCTGCAAGCTGTCCAGTTTGTGCAAGACCATCCGGCGCGTGATCCGGCGGTACAAGGTGTTGGACTTTTAGTGCGTGAAATCGACTCCCAGCTCGCGGTGCACGATCTCCGCGATCCGCGCGTGGGGCGGCTCCTCGTCGTCCGCGGACCGGGGATCCGGCGCCACGTAGGAGTGCCGGGCGATGCGGGCGATCTCCGCCGGCGGCAGCACGAAATCCACGCAGCCCGATGCCACCGCGCTGCGCGGCATGCTTTCGTGCTCCGCGCTGGCATCCTGGGCGAAGGTGCTCCCGCCCCCGGCCTTGATCGCTTCAAGACCCAGGGTGCCGTCGTTCATCGCCCCCGAGAGCACCACGCCGATCGCCTTGTGGCCGCGGTCCTCGGCCAACGTCCGGAAGAACTGGTCGATGCCGTGGTGCCGCGTGTCGCGCGCCTGGGGCACCAAGCACAGCTTGATTGGTTTGATTTCAGTCATCGAATTCTTCACCCTGCGGCCGGGTCCACTTGGCAACCACCACCATTTTTCCCCGGCCTAACGGAAAAGCCGGCGTCCTCCGTGGAGGAGGGCCCGGCTTTCGTTCTGCTTCGCGGTATGTTGAAACTCCAGCCCGCCTGGGGGGGGCGGACCGGAGTTTCCTCTGCCACGGGCCGGTCCGGGGGGGGAACCGGCGCTTTGGTTTCGGGGGGAAATTGATGGAGTGCGGATTCGCGGTGCTTTGCCGGACCGGCCTGCTCGCCGCCAGCATTCGCAGCACGCCACTCCCTTCGCAGGCTGGATGCCACCTTCAACATAAGCGTAAGATCCTTGTCCCCGTAGGATCCCGACGCCAGCGGGGTGCCACCCTGCCTCACTGGAGAATCGCAAATTGCAGGATGCCGCCCGCTTTTGCACGATCCCGGGTGGAATCGGGCGATCGCGTGGTGAACATTTTTACCGCAGGTGGTGAAATCCGCGAAACTCCTTGAAATGATCCGTAGCCCACCGCGCGTAATCTACTGCCTCAGGACGGATTGACGGGAGATCACCCTGCCTCCTGGAACCCACCCGCCACCAAGCCCCATTTTGAAACGGAAACGCGTCGCGATCGTCACCAGTTTCTTTCGCCTCGGACAATGGCGGGGCATGATGCGCTTTGGCCAGCAAGCCGGCTGGATCTGCCAGCGCCACGACCGCGACAGCCTTGACCGCCTGGCGACCTGGGATCCGGACGGGGTGCTCTTCCAGGTGGATGAATTCGATCCGCCGCTGCTCGATTTCATCCGCAAGTGCGAGGTGCCGAAGGTGGGACTGCGGGCGATCCCGGGCCAGGAAGACCGGACTCCGCTGGTGCTTCCCGATCTATCGAAGTTCGGACAGATGGTGGCCCAGCATTTCCTCGCGAGCAACTATCGCCGGCTTTGCTACCTCGGGCCGAGTTCCGACGAGACCTCCCATGCCTCGTGCACCCATGTCCGGGGGATGCGCGAACTCGCGAAGTCGCGCGGAATCGAAGTGGAATGCATCTATCCCGACCGGCCGGAGACCTGGAAAGCGCTCGGCTTGCCCTATCGCAGGAGCTCGCCGACCGGCTGGGACCGCTTCTGGGAACTGGGGCCGGCCATGATCGGCCACCTCGTGCGGGATCCCGAGCCGGTGGGTATCTTCTCCGCTTTCGTCGAGCCCGCGATGGAGCTACTCGAGATGATCGACGAGCGCCGCATCGACATCCCCCGCCAGATCGGCATGGCGGCCCAGACCGAGGACGGACTTGCCGGCATGGTCACCAAGATCCCCCTGACCTGCATCGTTCCCGATTACGAATGCCAGGGCTTCGAGGCGGCGCGCCTGCTCGACCGGATGCTGAATGGCGAACCGGTGCCGCCCGACTACCGCAAGTTCGTATCAACCTGCGAATTCATCTCGCGGGAGAGTTCGAACCAGATCGTGACATCCGACGCGCTCGTCCGCGAGATGTTGGAGCATATCCGCAAGCATGCCTTGCGGTTTGATTACACTCCGAACGCCCTGGCGGAGGCTTACAACTATTCCCTGCGGCTGGTGCAGATCCGGTTCCGAAAGGCCCTGGGGCGCGGCGTGGCGGAGATCATCCGCGAACACCGGACCAACCACGCCTCCGAATTGATCCGGCGGACCAAGCTGCCCATGCAGCAGATTGTCACCGAGTGCGGATTTTCCGATCATCACCAGCTCGAGCGGGCCGTGAAGAAGGTTTTCGGCATGAACCCCTCGTCGCTCCGCCGCAGTGGATCCGTGACCAAATGACCGGCCACTCCGGCGGGACCGGCCGCGCCGACCGATCCCCGGTGCCGGGGAAGCGGGGCCGGCGCGGTGTTTGTTTCGCGAATGACCGTGGTTGAGTTGCGAACATCTGAATCTTCGTGTTGAAATCCGGGCTGGATGGCGGTCACGCTGCGGAGAATCTTGCACGAGACAACGCCGGTGCCTTCCTCCGGATCATGACGAGCATCTGATTCCGCCCTCAACCGCTCCGCCCGACAGATGCTGATCAGATCCCACCCATCTCCACCGCCGAAAGAAGCGGCCGAACGTGCCTTGTCCGATTGTCCCGACCATCACGGGCGCCGCCGCCGCCTGCTGGAGCGCGCTTCGCCGGCATCCGCCGGACTGGATGCGGTGGTGGTCTGCGAATCGCGGGACATCCTCTATCTAACCGGAGCGGGCGAAGGACTTTCGTGGTTCGTGGTCGCGAACCGGTCGGGCTTCGGCACTTCCCGCCACATGCTGATCCGGCAAGCCCGCGCGGCGGCTCCCGACTGCGAGATCATCCTGACCTGCGGCCGGTCCACCGAACGACCGGACGTGGAGCTTTTCGTCGTGTCGGAACTCGTGCGGCGCGGATTTCGGGTGGTGGGGATCGATCCCTCGCGGATTCTCGCGGATTCCTATCTGCGCTTCACCGCCCATGCCGCGAACGCCGGCATCGAGGTGGTCCCAGTGCCGGGTCTGGTCGCCACGCTGCGCGCGGTGAAGGATTCCGTGGAAATCGAACGCACGCGCCGCTGCGTGGCGATCGCGGAGGGGGCGTTCCGCGAACTCACCGCGGCGGGAGCCGTCGCGGTGGTCGGACGGACCGAGCGCGAGATTTCGATCGAGCTGGAAGCCCGCATGCTCGCCCTCGGGGCGGACCGCCAGGGTTTCCCGGAGACCGGCCTGATCGTGGCGAGCGGCCCGCATAGCTCGAGCGCCCATCATACCCCGGGACTTCGCCGGGTGTCAGTCGGCGAACCGCTGCTGATCGATTGGGGCGCGGAGTTGTCGGGATATCGCAGCGATCTCACCCGCACCCTGTTCCCCGGCCACCCGCCGGAGTTCGCGATCCAGGCCTACCCCGTGGTCGAGAAGGCCCTGCGCGACGCCGCGGCGAAACTGCGCGCCGGCAGCACCATGGGAGAAGCCGATCTCGCGGCCCGGCAAGCGATCACCGGTGCCGGATATGCGGAATTCGACTACGGCGTCGGCCACGGCGTCGGACTGGCGATCCATGAAGCGCCCTGGCTGCGCGCCGACTCGGAGGAGATTCTCGAGAGCGACATGGTCACCACGATCGAACCGGGGATCTACCTCGGGGAAACCGGAGGCATCCGGATCGAGAACATCTACCGCGTCACTCCGCAAGGGAACGAACGACTTGGCGACCTGCCGTCCTCGCTGGAGTCGATGATCCTGGCTTGACGAGGGATGATCCGGGTTCCCCCTTGCTTTCGCGGGGTGCTCATTCCCTGCGCGAAATCGGCACAATTGGGGATTGTCGGGGACAGCTGACCTTCATCGGATAAGGGTAGCTCCTGACCGGTCGCAAGCATCGCGCTCTTGCGACGGCTTCCGGTTCACGGGGCCCGTTCCGTCGTATCGATCATGAAAACCCGCTTGCTGACCCTCCCCGCACTGCTCCTGCTCGCTCCGCCGCTGGTGGCCGAGGTCACCCTGCCGTCGATCTTCAGCGACCACGCGGTCCTCCAGCGCGACAAGCCGCTGCCGGTCTGGGGCAAGGCCGCGCCGGGCGAGCGGGTCGAGGTGAGCCTCGGCAAGTCCCGCGGCACCACGACCACCGGCCGGGACGGGCGCTGGCAGGTGGTGCTCGCCGCCCAGCCGCTTTCGGCCGAGCCGCTCACCCTGACGGCCGCCGGCAGCAACCGCGTGACCCGCGAGGACATCCTGCTCGGCGACGTCTGGTTGTGCAGCGGCCAGTCGAACATGGACTGGGGCCTCGGTGCCTGCGACGTGCCCGCCGACATCGCCGCCGCCGACCACCCGAAGATCCGCCACTTCCGCGTCGCCTACAATTTCGCCAGCAGCCCGGCCGACGACGTGACCGGCAACTGGACCGCCGCCACCCCGGGCAGCGTGCCCGGCTTCAGCGCCGTCGCCTACTACTTCGGCCGCAAGGTCCACGCGGAGACCGGCGTGCCGATCGGCCTGCTGACCAGTTCGGTCGGCGGCACCAACATCGAGCTCTGGATGTCCAAAACCTCCTTGCTCGAAACCCCGGAACTCGCCCCGTACGCGGCACAGATGACGGAATCGCTGGCCCGTTACCAGGAACAACTGGTCGCCATCCTGCCCGCCGCCCGCGCCTGGGCGGATGCCGGCATGGCCGCGTCCACGGCCGGCAAGCCGGTCCCGATGCCGCCCGCCTGGCCCGAATATCCTTTCAGCGAGCGCAGCATGCGGCCGCGCTGCGTGACGCTCCATCACGGCATGATCGCCCCGCTGGTCCCGCTGGCCCTGCGCGGCGCGCTTTGGTACCAGGGCGAAAGCAACGCCGACGACGCGCTCTATCTTGAGAAGAAGAAGACCATGGTCGCCGAGTGGCGCCAGCTGTTCCGCGACCCGAAGCTGCCCTTCTACTTCGTCCAGCTCGCCGCCTGGCAGCCGGTCGATGAAAACCCCGCCGGCGGCGGCTGGGGTGCCATCCGCGATATCCAGCGCCGTTGCCTGACCATCCCGCACACCGGCATGGCCAGCGCGATCGACATCGGCGACGCCGCCGACATCCACCCGAAGAACAAGGCCGACGTCGGCGAACGACTCGCACTCTGGGCGCTGCGGAACGAGTATGGCAAAGCGGACCTGGTCGTCAGCGGCCCGCTGTTCCGCGAGATGAAAGCCGCGGGGGATCATATTGTCCTGCACTTCGACTCCACCGGCGGCGGGCTGATGGCCGGCCGCAAGTCGGGCCGCCAGCCGGCCGTCGAGGAGCCGGGTGCCAAGCTCCGCCGCTTCGCGATCGCCGGCGAGGACCGCAAGTGGGTCTGGGCCGACGCCGTGATCGAGGGCGACACCGTCCGCGTCAGCTCGCCCGAGGTCGCCAAGCCGGTCGCCGTCCGCTACGCCTACAGTACGAATCCCGAAGGCGCCAACCTCTACAACCGCGACGGCCTGCCGGCCTCGCCGTTCCGCACCGACACCTGGTAATCCCGCCGCACCCGAGACCCCGATTCCTTTTATGAAACACGCCCTCACGCTGCTTCCCCTGTTCCTCGCCACCGCGCTGGCCGAGCCCGTGCTCGACGCCCGCAAGCTGCTCGAGCAGCAGGACTTCCTGGTAAACCGCGACTTCGACTGGTACGAGAAGAACATCCCCTTCTTCGACAGCCCGGACGAGGAGATCAACAAGACCTACTACTACCGCTGGGAGCTGGTGACCCGGCACTTCGTGTATGGCAATCCGAACCACGGCTACGCCTTCACCGAATTCTCCAACCGGCCATTCTGGTCCGGCGCCTACGGTACCATCGCCTGCCCCGCCGGCCACCAGATCAACGAGGTCCGCTGGTTGCAGGATCCGAGATATGTCAGGGACTTCGTCCGCTTCTGGATGCGCCATCCCGGCGCCCAGCCGCGCAACTACTCGTTCTGGGCGGCCGATGCCGCCTGGGCCGCCCATCAGGTCAATCCCAACGACCCCTTCATCACCGACCTGCTCGCCGACCTGATCCGCAACTACGAGGAATGGGAGAAGAAATGCTGGGTCGAGGACCAGGGGCTGTTCTGGCAGACCGGCCACGACGACGGCATGGAGTTCGACATCAACGCCCAGCAGACCAAGGACATCCTGCGCGGCGGCCAGTCGCTGCGCCCGAGCTTCAACGCCTACATGTGGGCCGACGCCATGGCGATTTCCAACATCGCCAAGCTCAAGGGCGACGGCGCCACCGCCGAGGTCTTCGCGACCAAGGCCGCGGGCATCAAGGCACAACTCGAGAAGCTGCTGTGGGACCCGGAACGCGAGTTCTTCTTCCCGATGAGCAACCAGGAGCACGAGAAGGACGGCCACGTGGTGAAGAAGCACACGCTGACCTACCAGACCGGCAAGTTCGCCGGCAGCATGCACGGCCGCGAGCTGCACGGCTACGTCCCGTGGGCCTTCAACATGCCCGGCCCGGGCTTCGAGGACGCCTGGCAGTTCCTGGCCGACGAGTATTTCTTCAAGGCCCCCTTCGGCCCCACCAGCCTCGAGCGCCACGACCCGCTGTTCGTGCTGAAGGACGGCTGCTGCTGGTGGAGCGGACATTCGTGGCCCTTCGCCACCACCCAGACCCTCAAGGCGATGGCCAACCTGCTGCACCACTACAAGCAGGAGCATGTCGACCGCGAGGATTACACGGAGCTGCTGCACACCTACGCCATCACCCAGCGCAAGGACGGCAAGCCCTACATCGCGGAAGCCGCCAATCCCTTCGACGGCTCGTGGAAAGGCCACGACATGGAGAACCGCAGCGAGCACTACTTCCACTCCGGCTTCACCGACCTGATCATCACCGGCCTGGCCGGGATCCAGACCTCCGAGGGCGACACCCTGGTCGTCGACCCGCTGGCACCGGCGGGCTGGGATTACTTCGCCCTCGACCGCGTCCACTACCACGGCCACCAGATCGCCGTCGTGTGGGACAAGACCGGCGAGCGCTACAAGGCCGGCAAGGGCCTCCAGGTCCTGGTCAACGGCAAGCAGGTCGCGAGCTCGCCCGGACTCGGCAGGCTCGTCGTGAAGCTCCCGGCCGTGAAGGTCATCCCGGTCGATGACAACCCGCCGATGAACTACGCCGTCAACAACGACGGCGACTACTACCCGCGCTCCAAGGCCTCCCACGTCCACCCGCGCAGCTCGCTGGCGATGCTCAGCGACGGCCAGTACCGCTACGACATCCGCCCGGTCAACCGCTGGACCACCATCGACTCCCCCAATCCGTCGGACTGGGTGGAAGTCGACTTCGGCACGGCCCGTCCGATCGACACCGTGAAGTTGTACGTGCTCGACGACGGCGAGAAGAGCGAGTTCGGCAAAATCGCCGCGCCCGCCAAGATCGAGCTCGAACACTGGGACGGCTCCGCTTGGAAGCCCGTGCCCGGCATCAAGGCCTCCGCCGATATGCCGGTCGGCCGCCGCACCCACGTCCTGAGCTTTCCGGTGCTCAAGGCCTCCCGCCTGCGCGCCGTGCTGACCCACGCCGAAGGCAGCCGCTCCGGCCTCACCGAGTTCGAAGCCTGGGGCCCCGGCGTGAAACCCTACGTGCCGGCCCCGCCGCCGGCCGGCAACATCGCCTTCAACCGGACCGGCGAAGGCTTCCCGCAAGCCAGCGCGTCACACTCCGACCAGTTCGGCGGCGTGGCACCGAGCGCGATCGACGGCAAGATCATCTTCGAGGCCACTCCCGTGAACCGCTGGACCTGCTACGGCTCGCCGAACGCGACGGATTCCTTCGAGGTCGATTTCGGCAAGCCGGTCAAGACCGCCCGCGCCGTGCTCCACATCTACGACGACCGCGGCGGCGTCCAGGCGCCGTCGGCTTATAGCGTCGAAGGATGGAACGGCAGCGAATGGAAGGAAATGGCACAGCTGGTGAAATCACCGGCCATCCCCACCGGCAACATGGCCAACGTCGTCACCTTCACCCCGGCCGAAGTCAGCAAGCTGCGCGTTGTCTTCACCCACAACGGCAACGCCCGCAGCGGCATGACCGAGTTCGAGGTCTGGGAGAAATAACCCGCCCGCACCCATGATAACACCGCCCGCCAGCGCCGTCTCTTGCTCCCGCCGCGACGCCCTCGCGCGGCTGGCGGTCGGCGGGCTCGCGGCCTGCGGCGGGACGCTGCGCGCGGCGCCGGAGGAGGAGGCGGAACTCACCTTCTTCGTCGTCGCCGACCCGCAGATCCACCTCGACAAGTGGGGCACCGCGGGCACCGAGAAGATGATCCAGGTGATCAACGGGCTGCCTGGCAAGGACTTCCCGCTCGGCGGCAAGGTCGCGGAGCCGCGCGCGGTGATCGTCGCCGGGGATCTGGTCGACGTGGTCGACGACCCGCGCCACTGGGACTGCTACAAACGCTTCTTCGACCCGAACGGCGGCGCGCTGCTGCGCTACCGGACCTTCGAGCTGATCGGCAACCACGACCTCTCGTCCGCCCTGCCCGCCGGCGAGTTGAGCACGGTCCAGCGCGAGTTCATCGAACGCAACCGGCGCCGCCGCGGCGACGAGTTCCACTTCAGCGCCGACCACTATCACTACTCCTGGAACTGGGGCCCGCTCCACCTGGTCAACCTCAACCTCTTCCCCGGCAACCGGCACCGCCCGGTCTACGATCGCGAGTCCCCGTGGAACGACCCACGCGGCAGCCTGGATTTCCTGCGCGATGACTTGAAGACCCAAGTCGGCGACAGCGGCCGCCCGGTGGTGCTGGTCTGGCACTACGGCCTGCGTGGCTGGGGGCTGGAGAAGTGGTGGACCCCGGAGGACCTCGCGAACCTCAAGGAAGCGATCGCGCCCTACAACGTGGTGCTGATCCTCCACGGCCACGAACACTCCTATGCCCGTTATGAATGGGAGGGCTATCCGGTCTTCATGTGCCCCTCGCCGCAGAAGGACCGCGACCCCAAGACACCGGAGGTCGCGAGCACGCCCAAAGGCTTCCTGGTGGTGCGCTTGAAGGGCAAGGACCTGCAAGTCGCCCACCACCACGACCGCGGCTGGGGCGAGACCTGGAGCCGCGGCATTTCGCTCGGCAAGTGAGAGCCCGCCTCAACGGGGGCTGCCTGGAAAATGCTCAGCCTGCGATTCCCGCGAGCAAGCAGCTACTTGCCCGGGGCAATCGAGGCCCTGCCCTTCGCGGAAATCTCCCAAATTCCGTTCGGACTTCCCTTCTTCATCCGGCCGTCGTCGTTGACCATCGTGTTCCGCGCCCACTGCGCGGAGTTCCGCCAGCGGATCTGCTTTTCGTCGGACTTGTGGGCTTCGTAATCGATGGGTTTCAGGACGCCCTTCATCTTTTCGCCGACCCGGTCGAGCACCAGCTTGGTCTTGCCGGACCCGCCCATCTCAACCAGAGCCTCCAGGATTGGCCCGTAGTAGTCGGTGTGAGGCGTGATCTCCCCCTTCCGTTTCTTGCCGAAGAATCGCTTGCTGACGATCTCCTGCACCGCCGGGCTGGCAGCATCCCGCAGGTCTTCCAACTCGTCCCATTCGCTCACCAGCGCTTCAACCTCCTTCTCGAAGGCTTGCAGGCGTTTCGCGAACTCGATCACGGAAGTCGCGGTATCGTAGTCGCCCTCCTGCATCGCCTTCGCACCCTCGCTGCGGATGCGTTGTTCTTCCTCCGCCAGCGAATCGCGGAGCAGGCCGAGGGCGGTGGAAACGTCGTTTTGGTCGGAATTCATGTCCTTTACGCTATTCATGGAAAATATCTACTTTCGTCTGTTTGCAGCGCCGCAGACTGAAATCGGAGGCCTCGATGGAGAGCCAGTTTTCGGGAATGTGATAGATGTCCAAGCCCCTGCCGATTTTGACTGTCCATCCGTTGTCCAGACGGATCTCACGATCGTGAAGGGCCGGTTCTCGTTTCCAGTTGAATCCCACATTCCGAGCCTCCAAGTCTCGACGCAGGGTTTCCAAACGACTATCAGCGTCGTCAGTTGATTCTCCCGGTTGCATTCCGGTAACCAGTTCGATGTGCTCCACATTCCCAATGCGGATCGCCAGTGCACAAAATCGTGCGAAATTGTCGATCTGATGGCGTTGCCGGATGTAAGGATCCTCGATTCTGATCCGACGGGCAGAGTTGAGATAGGGACAGAAGATTCGTTCATAGGTGTAACCGGTCTCACCGTCCAAAATTTCAAAGTGGCTCTCACGCAGATTACCCTCTCCGTTCGTCTGGGCATCTGCGACCTCGTCGACGTCATCATCATCAGGCGTTTCAGAGGCCCTGGTCGCAGCAGGGAGCCGGCGCGTTGTGGAAACAGAGCTGGCGAGCTTGGCCAACATTTCCGCGAGGTATTCCGCGACCTGCTCGCGCTGGCCCTCGGAGGCTACGGACAACGCGGACTCCACCGCTTTCAGCCGCTGCTCGATCACGGCTTCTGTTGCAGTACGAATCCGAGGCACGACCGATGTGGCCGTCGTTTGAATCTCGGCGGTAAACTCGGAAAAACGCTTCTCCAGATGCTTGCGGAGGGCATCAGCCAAGAGGGTTCTGACCTCGCCATAAAACGAAGCGACTTCGCCTGCTTGCCGAATAGTGGTTCCTGAACCCACCACATCCGTTACCGCCCCCCGGGCGTCATCGAGCCGCTCCTCCACTTCCTCCGTGACGAAATCATCAAGGTTTGAAATGATGCTGTCCCGAAACACCTCCCCGCGAGCTTCGAACTTCTTCAGCAGAGCATCAAAAAGCGGGCCCTGGGTCTCAGTTAGAGACATTGGATCTAGCTCGTTCACCTGCCTGTCTTGCTCAAGAGCCGCAATTTCCTTTTGAAGCCACGTCAAGTTGCCACCTGAGGCTCCCATGAACGTGCTGAGATGGCCGCGCAGTTCGTTGAGCAGGGCTTCCACTTTCGGGAAAATCCGGTCCGCGATCTTGCTCTGGAGCCCGCCCATCGCACCCCAGCGTCCGCTCCTGCGAGTTTTCCAGTGTTTGATCAGATCCAGCTTCTCAAGGTCGGTAAGGATCTCTTTCGCCTGATACGAGATCACGTCGAGATTCAGAGGCAGTGACTTGCTGAAGGCCTCCTGATCCTGCTTCAAGAGGCCCAGCGACTCCCCCGAACGTTCACCAAACTCATCAAGTTTGGATGCGAGCAGCTTACGAATTTCTTCGATCGCCGCACGGACCTTGGTTGGATCGAACTCGCTCTCCAGTGTATTAAGACGCTCGCCGAACCCTTTCCTCAGGCGTTGGAGAACGAGTTCGAGTTTATCGCGAAGCACCGTTCTGGAATGCTCAAATCGATTGCTGGTCGAAAGGATTCGATAGAGCCCGTCCCGGACCCGGTCGATTCCACCTTTCTCGGACTCTCCTTCGTCGTGATACTTGGTGGAAATGACATGGACGGGCATCTCATCGAGTTGCTGGATGAAATAGTAACCATCCTCGTCGCTGAGCTGGTTGGACGTCAGCAACTCGGCAAGCGTGGCCGACGTCTCTTCCCGGACACGGTTCGTTTCGCGAACTGTGAATTCCTTGAAGCTGGGAGCATCTTCATCGTTGTCAGTCGCGTCGCGCACCGAATTTTCGTAGGTCTCATCCGCTTTGGTGACGATCATCTGCAAGTGCTTGATCTGGCGGCGGCGAAGCTGGCGGATGATGAAATCCTTGTCGCTCTGGCCGTAGCACGCTCCGCTGAGAGTCAGGTAAAGGATCGCGTCCACGTCTTTCACGAGATCTTCGGTCAGCAGAACCCGGAAGTGGTCGGTATCGTCCAGACCGGGGGTGTCGATGAGCTCGATCTGGTCGCGCAAGATCGGGATGGGAGCATGGATGGTGAGCTTGTTGACGAGGTAGTGCAGCGGCTCTCGACTGGTGGTGAACTTCTTGATCGCACTTAGGAACTGCTTCTTCCCCTCAGGCGTATCCCACCCTTTTGACTCAATCTTGTGACGTTTGCCGCCGGGAGCCAGCCACTTGGTCTCCAGAGCTGCTAGATCATACCTGATTTTCTCAATCGGCCTCCCCTCCTTGTCCTTACCGGGCGGACGTTCGTTGAAGGTCGTGAAGCGTTCAAAGCGTTTGACCTCGGCATTCTTCGGATCTTACACATGGTCCTGACGCAGTTTCTCCCAGTCCTCCACCGAAACCAATTCGACTTCCGCCCACGCGGTTTCCGAGTAGCGGAACACGGAAATGGCAGCGGTTTCAGGGTTCGTGTGGACACCGGCAAGCCTCTCCCCGGCAAGCTTGTTCACGAAGGAGGATTTTCCGACTTTGAACCGCCCAACCACCGCCACCCGGTAGCACTCCGGGATCTTGGCCTCAGTCAGTGCCTCTTCGAGAAGATCGATCTGCTCGGCAAGAAATGACTGATAGGCAGGAAGCTCGCGCCCTCTGGCGTCTTCGAGCTGTTGTTTGAGAACGAGGATCCGGTCCCGGGCCTCATGCAATTCGTGGACAAGGAGCATGCTCATGGGTGGTGCGTTTTTGGGGTGGGAAATGCGGCAAGATCGGACCAGAGCGAACTGCCTGGATCTGCGTGTGGGATGAAACGAGAAGTCGTGAAGCCCAGAACAAACCGGTTCCGCGCCGAGCAGGACTCGCGGGTCGGGCGGGACGGGTGGCCGTAGGCGAATGGACTGAGAATGAGCAAGCGGCCCTCGGCGGCGGCGGGCTGGAGTTCCTTCGGGGTGGTCTTGGGGAGGTCGCGGGCGGTGGCCAAGAGGATGTTCGCGCCGCGGCGGGCGAGGATGGCGAGGACGTCTTTCTCGACCGGGGTGTGGAAGCCGGAGATCACCGTGCCGCCTTCGTCGCATTGGCGGCGGGCCCAATCGTAGGCTTCCAGGATCTTGTCGCCGGGGCAGCGGGTGGAGCAGAGGAAGGCGGTGGCGGGATGGTCGAGCAGGGCAAGCGGACCACGGAGGTGGAAGCGAGGGCTGGCCGAGGCATCGGCCATCTCCGTCCACGGGCGGAGCGGCTCCACTTCCAACTTCTGGAGACAGGGGACGAGATTCACCTGGCCGCGATCGATCCAAAAGATCGCTTCCTGATTCAGCGCATTGCCGATGGCGTAGGCGTTGGCGAGGGGGCAGAGCACTCCAAAGCCCGGTTCTTGATGCGGCGAGCCCGCATCGTAGCCGGTGACCGGGAAGGCCTCGTGGCCGAGCCGCGCCAGTTGGTCATGCAATCCTGCCGTCCGCTGTCGGTTCTCGGCTTCGGAAGCGATCTTCCCCTCCGGATTGCAGGCCGTGATGACGGCAATACGCTCAGGCAAGCCGCCGTGAGGCAGCTCGGCGCGGAAACGGGCTTGGCGGTAGGCGGGGTTCATTTGGGAAGCTGCGGGGCGAGGCGGCCATCGGGCGATTCCAACAGGAAGGTGGTGATGATGTAGGGATCTTCCGTGAAACGCGGAATCCGGGCGACGGCCATGGGATTTGGGGCCTCCATGTTGATCCCTTGGAATTTGGCGAACTGGGTTTCGAGCTGTTGGAGGACGGGCTCGATGATTTGGAATTCGTAGCGCTGATACTGCTCTACGCTGACGCAGCCTTCGAGGGTCCCGAACGGGGTCTGAAGGGTGAAGCGCGTGGGAATGCGGAACGCGGTGGCCAACAGGTAGTCCTGGGGGGCGAGACTGAGCAGGGTTGAGCTGATCACCTCGTCGCCGCCCGCAACGAGGTAGGCACGGGCGAGCACCCTTTGGATGAGTCCCGAGGTGGAATCGATGACAGGCCAGCAGTTGGCGACGAGTTCGGTGTTCATGGGCCTTAGGGTTCGTCATCCTCCTCCGCGCTGCCGCCACCCAAGCCCATCCGATATTTGATGTCGTAGTTGATGATGAAGTCGAGTTCCTCGGGGGTGAAGCCATAGTGTGAAGCGAGGATGGTGTCGATCTCGTCAAGTTGGACCTTGCTTTTTCGATATTCGAAAGTCTCCAAAAACAGACCGCTTTTCTCCATTTCGTGGGACGTTGTTCTCAGTTTCTTGAGATAGAGCCCACCTGCCTTGCTGAGTTTCGTGAGGGATTCCGTATCCATTTTGGAAGCTGCCCATGGAAATGCCGTAAGGTCGCGGCGATTGAGATTGCGACAATCTGACAGGACGTTCCAAAACCAGAAAAAGCAAGAGGATGAGAGCGCCCCGATAGCGGCGGCTTGGGCTTTCGGCGAGCTAAACCAAAATTCTTTCAGCTCGGTCGGCAATAGCTTGGCGCCAGTTTGGATAGATCGAACTTTCGGCGGCGTGTCCAAGAACGCCAAAAAATATCCAAATTTGCGAGTGTAATAGACCGGATAATCAGACCTCTTTTGAAGGTCGATTTCCAAAGCGCTGGACCTTGCCGTGATTTTTTCCAGACATTTCGTTTGAATGTCGCTTCCTATTTTCTCTAGAGACGATGAGAAGATTCTGAAAGGGGACGAATTGCACCCATACTCCAGTTGACCTTTAAAAAGAGTATCAAATTCCGACTTCAGCCATCTGTGATAACGACTCGTAAAAAATGTTGACTCGGCGACCCCTCTCTCTCCTATCAAAATCGTGAGACGCTTTTGCGCCCCGTCGAAAAGCTGCGAGGGGCGATTAGAATAGAAGGAGCACCAGACGTTAGAAAAGCATGAACGAGTGAGACTCTGGAGGGACGAAAAGCCATCAAGTCCGAATATTGAAATAGGAACGATCATTCCAAGCCATTGTCCAGTGGACGAGATGCGATAAGCGCGCTCCATGGTGTATCCGTAAAGATCGCCGCATAATTCGGTCTCGAACCCTTTGATTCGATATGTTAATTTCACATCTTTGTATTCCACATATGGTGGGTTCCCCACAATCACATCGACCCCCCCGCCATTCATGATCCCGTAGAACTCGACGAACCAGTGGAAAGGCTCGTGAGACTGTTTCCATTTCTGGAAGGCCGTCTCGTTCTTGAGATTCTTCTGATCGTATTGGCCGGCGAGGAAGCGGTCGAGCTGGGAGCGGAGGGACTTCAGGATGCCCTCGAGCGTTTCCTTGGCCGTGCGGAACTCGGCGGCGGATTGGCCGACGCTGTCCTGGAGATCCTGGAAGCGGCGGAAGGCGCGGTCGGCATCCTCGGCCTGCTCCATGATGCGGCGGAAGTCATCGAGGGAGTTCTCGATGCCAAGCAGCGCCATCTGTTCCCCCCCCGCGGCCGCCCTGGGCCTCGGTGAAGGCCTTGCGAATCTCCTCGCGGGAGGCGTAGCCGACGAGGGTATTGCCGGCGCGGACGTTGAAGTCGATGTCGGGCAGCGGTTCGATGTCCTGGCCGGGTTCGAGCTGGGCGGCGAGCTTAAGGAAGAGGCGGAGTTTGCAGATTTCCACGGCTTCTTCCATAATGTCCACGCCGTAGAGGTTATGGACGATGAGGGTCTTGTGGATGAAGTAGCCTTCGTTCGGGTGGCGTTCGACGGCTTCGAGAATCTTGCCGATCTCCTTCTCCCAATTCGGGTGCTTCTGGCCGGTGGTCTTCCAGTCGGCCAACAGGGCCCGGAAGCGCTCCAGCAGGCCCTCGTAGAGCGGCTGGAGGATCTCCAGCGCGGCGAAGAGGAAGGCCCCGGAGCCGCAGGTGGGATCGAGCACCGACAGTTCCCGCAGCGCCTTCCACAAGGCCAGGGCGAGGTCGCCGGGCGCGGCGGCGATGAGGTCCTGGACGAACTGGCGGATGTCGAGATTGAGGGTGACGAGGTCGGCGGGCTCCTTCACCTCGCCGGCGCGGAGTTTCCGCCGCAGTTCGTGGCAGCGCTGGTGGCGGGCGATGGTTTCCCGCCAGATCTCGGTGGGCAGGGCGTGGCTGGCCGGGGTTGGGGTGTTCCAGTCCTTGCGGCGCGTGAGCAGGTCGGGCGCCTGCGTGTCGAGGCCGATGGCGATCTTGGGCGGCAGCGACGCTTGCCACGCCGCCTCGCTTTCCCCCGCACCCCGCCGGACAGGTTCGTAGATGTAGCGGTCGGGGTCGTTCTTGAGCATATCCCAGGCATCGGCGGGCAGCTTGGCGGCGACTTTCTTGAGCAGGAAGGGCAGGATGGTGTTCTTGGAGATGTATTCGGTGATGTCCTCCTTGGTGTAGTAGGCCCCCATCTCCTTCTGGTTGGTGTACTTCTCGAAGACGTAGCCGAGGACCTCGGGGTTGATCTCGCGGTCGTTGCCGATGGGGCGGTCGTCGAGATGCCACTGGTAGGCGTCGAAGAAGTCGAAGATCTTCTCGAAGGTCTCGTCCCGGATGGTGATGTCGGGATGGGAGCGCTCGATGGGGTGCTCGGCGAAGATGCCGCCATTGAGGTAGGGGATCTTTTTACCGATCAGTGCGGTGAGTTCCGGCGGGCGGCCTTCGCCATCGAGGCCCTCGAAGAACAGCCGTTTGAGGAAGGAGCGGTAGAAGGAGTGGAACTTGTCCTTGCCGAGGGTGTCCCGGACGCGCTCGAAGCGGGTGCGGAGGTAGCGCTGGTCGCCGTCGAGGTGGCCCTTCTGCTGGAGGAAGTAGCAGAACATCAGGCGGTTCAGCATCAGCGAGGTGTAGTGGGCGAGGATGCCCTCGTCGCCAAGGCCCTTGATGAATTTCTGGAAGCGGTCCTTCTGCCGGCGGAAGTCCTCATAGAAGCGCTTGGTGAGCTTGTCGCGGTCGAGATTGTCGCGCAGGCGCTGGACCACGCCGGTGACATCGAGCGCCTCCTCCTCGTCGAGGGTGAAGGCGATGGTGGTCAGCTTCTGGAGCAGCAGTTCATTCGAGCGGCCCTTTTCCCAGGTGAGTTCGCGGTGGCGGACGGGTTTCCCGGGTAGTTTGGAGGTCCAGAGCCAGACCTGCCGGGTCTTGGCCTTGTCGGCGAAGATGAGGAGATGCTCCGCAGCGAGCGGGGTGACGGCTTTTTCGAGTTTCTTCCGTTGGTCGGACGGCATGATGCCGCCGTCCTGCTGTGGCGGAACTTGCAAGACCCGGACGCCCTTCTTTTCAGCGATGGCTTCGAGTTCGAGGAAGTCGCCGTTGAACGGGACGCGGAGGCGCATTCCGGAGTCCGGCCAGTCCCAGCCAATGGAGGGATCGGAGAACAGGCCGGAGAAGTCGAATGCGGCGAGATAGCGGGCGGCATCCTTACGTTGCTGGGGCGTCATGGGAAAAGGGGGTTGAAAGAGAGCGGGGAGTGTGTCATAGGTTCCTCAGCGACGAGCGTGGCCGCCCCATAGGCGACCCGAATCCCACTGGGGTTCCTCGCCGCTCCTTTCATTTTTGCACGGTTTTGAGCCATTCGATCACGTCGGGGAAAGACTCCTTCCCTCGGTGGATGAGGGGCTGGATGAGCTCGATCCCGCGGTCATCGATGGTCTTGGCGTCCAAGCCGAGCTTTCGCTCTTCCGACTTTCTCGCATGGAGGGTGCACAGGTCGGATAGCTGGAGCAGTCGGCTTTTCCGGGAATCAATGAAGAAGCCCTTTTCAATGATCCGGTCGAGGTGCAAGGCGCCCGGGGTGACGCGGAGAAGCTTTTGGAAGCGCTCGATGTCGCCTACGACCTCCCGATTGTCGTCGGAGATAATGATGCCAAGAACGTCGGGTCCGAAGTCACGGAGCAGATTATTGGCGACCTGGGCGACCAGCGGAAACGCCGCGAGGTGAGGATTCACCGTGATTCCGGGACCGAATGCCTTGGTCATCCACCGTTCGTACCGCTTCTTTACGATTGCCCGATAAATGAAGCGGAGCTGGTGCTTGATCGCGACGTCCAACCACGCATCCCGCAAGCGGAGCCGGTCAGCTACGGAGACTCCTCTGAAAACGCCGGTTCCTTGGCGAATATCGCCACCGTGGATCTCGAAGTCCGCCGACTGATCTTTCGGCCCGTAGAGGCGAATGGCTTCTTCCAAATCCTCTTCGATCTGCCGCCAAGAAGTTTCGGGAACCACCAAGGCCCCTAGCACGAAGATCGGTTGAGCCGGGTCGGCGAGGTTGCGCCCAGTATTGCCTGATTCGTCGATGTAAATCAGATGCATGGCGATCAGGGCGCAAGGCCAAGGGAGCAAAGAATCCGGGGTTCCTTGGCAGTTTCCTCGTGGAGATTCACCACAACAAGTCGGTCATCCTTGTGGAGCTGGGTGACGAGACCAGCGAGGTCGTCGTCGCTGATGCTGCTGCGAAGCTGGCGATTAAGTTTGTCCACGGCCTCGGTGGTCATGGGGTGATCGAAAATCGCTTGGATCGAGGCGCGAACGTGGTCGGTGAGGAAGAGGTCCCCTTCCCGGTGGCGGAGGTAGTCTTGGAGCCGCTCATAGGTCCGGTAGCGGGCTCCGCGGCGGGAGCCGAGTTGGCCGGCCTTGAGGTCCTTGCGCTCTTCCTCGATGATCTTGATGGCCCGGGCAACGAGCGTGTGGTGGTCGGCCCGGCGCGGAAGGGCGACTTGGTCCGGCGTACACTTCGCCTGACGGAAGACGCGGACCAGCGACTCGGTGACGGCTTTCCCGTCGGGATCGATCCACAGGAGGGCGTCGTGATCCTGCGGGGTGCGGATGTAGGCGAGGATCCCCGGCGGAGTGAGCTGGGGCCGCTCGGGATCGGGGCTGTGCTTCTTGGTGGCGAAGACCACGTCGGGGAGATTCTCGACGGCCTTGCGAACCTCGGGGTCGTTCTTGGTGGCCTGCGACCAGACTTCGAAGGCCTCGGAGGTGAGATCGACCTCGTCGTCGTCTGGCTCATCGAGGATGCCGGATTTCTCATCGTAGAGGTTCCGGAGGGCTTCCTCGTCGGAGGCAGTCTGGTCCTCAAAAAAGGATTCGTCGGAGCCGACGACTTCCTCGTTCTCGCGGAGCCGGTGGACGAGGCGCTTGCGGAGCTTAATGATCGTCTCGACGCCTTCGGTGGGCAGGAAGGAATAGCAGTGGATGACATCGCGCTTCTGCCCGATGCGGTCGACGCGGCCGGCCCGCTGAATCAGGCGGATGATTGCCCAAGGCAGGTCGTAATTGATGACGCGAGCGGAGTCCTGAAGGTTTTGGCCTTCCGAAAGTACGTCGGTGGCGATGAGGACGCGGGTTTGCCTTGAAGGTGGGAAATCCTTCAGCTTTTCGTTCGATTCCGGGGAGAACCGCCAAGCCTGCTTTGCCGGATCTTCCGAGGCGCCGGTGACGCAGTCCACGCCGTCGATGCCGGCGGCGCGGAGGGCATCGGCCAGATACGTCGCGGTGTCGGCAAACTGGGTGAAGAGGAGGAACTTCTCGGGTGAGGCTTCGCTCTTGAGCAGCTTGATGAGCGCCTGGAGTTTGAAGTCTTTCGAGGTGGGGATTTCACCGGAATCCGTGAGAAGCTGGCGGAGGGCATCGGAATCTTCGCGGAGGTGTTGGATCAGGGTCTTCTTGAACACGTCGGTCCGCAGCCACTTGTAACGCTTCGCCTGATGGGTGGCGGTGTCCTTGTAGATGCGGGCGGCCTCGGAGCGGTAGTGGGCTTCGGTCCATTCACCGAGGGCCGGCAGCTTCTCGTCGCCGTGGACCAGTTTCAGTTCCCCATCGCCGAAATCCCGCAGGCGGGTATCGAGTGAGGTGGAGTCCTGCTGACCGATCGGCAGCGGCAGCTTGTTCTCCAGCGCGTGAATCTCGATGTGATTGCGGAGAATGTGCCGGTGGATCGAAAGCAGGAAGGCGTGGGCCGAGCTTTCCAATCGCTTGAAGAGGTTCGTGCGGCAGAAGCCCTTCATCCGCTTTCCGGCGCGGGAAAGATCGTCGAGGGTCTTCTTCTCGGTGTCCGTGAGGTCAGGCGGGAGCGGATCCTTTTTGTAAAGGCTGCGGCCGTAGCGTGGAAGATTCAGGTGGTCGATGACTTGGACGACGTCGTCCCGGAACAGCCGGGCGCAGGGGTCCGAGCTGTCGTCGGGGTCCGAACGGAACTTCACCGAGACCGGCGTGCGGACGGGGAAATACATCCGCTCGCCGCTCTGGAGGGTGAGGTAGGGCAGCCCGTTCCGCTCGTCGATGTCGGCGTAGTTCTTGATGATGAAGGAGCGGGTCCGGCGGACGAGGAAGAGCCGCATGATGTCGCGCCAGTCATCGGGGAAAAGGCTTTGCTCGAAGGCCCCGAGCGACGAGATCGGGGTGTTCGGGTTCTTGAGGGCGAAATTGGATTCGCCCACCTCGCGCAGCATGGCCTCAGGACGGATGCCGAGATCTTCCTGCTCGTTCTTAAAGAGCCTAAGTTGTGCGCCGAGGTCGAGGTAGGTTTTGTTGTAGGGCGTAGCGGACAAGAGGATGACCTTGCAGTCGTTGCGGGCGATGTACTCGCGGATGGCCTGATAGGTTTTGCCCTCGCGGTTGCGGAAGTTGTGCGATTCGTCGATCAGGACCAGCCGGTAACGGACCAGGTTGGGGAGTTCCCGTTGCGCGACACTCTGCGAGATGACCTTGGGCGCGCGGAGCCCGAAACGGTGGGCGTAGTCCTCCCACATGTTGGTCAGGTTCTTCGGGCAGAGGATCAGGGTCTCGAGCATCTGGTCGTCCGACATCACGCGGGCGATCGCCGAGGCGATGCGGGTCTTGCCTAGACCGACAACGTCGCCGACCAGAACGCCGCCGCGCCTGTTCAGGTGACGGCAAGCGAGTTGGACCGCCTTCTCCTGGAACGGCATGAGTTGATCACGAATCTCGGCAGGCACCCGGAACTCCTTGATCCCTTCGCGGGCATCCTGGGAAAGGTGCCACGCCATCTTGAGATAGACATGGTAGGGTGGGATGAGACGCTCGCCGGCCCAGCTTTCCTCGATGATCTCGATCAATTCCTCGGTGATGTCGAGGCAGCGGCTGTCGTTCCAGCGGTCGACAAACCAAGCGTGGAGTTTTTGGGCCGCGTCCTTGTCCGGGACCTCGATGTTAAGCTCACCTTGTGCCTTCAGCCCCGAAAGCGTGAGATTGCTGCTGCCGAGGTAAGCGATGATCGGATTGAAGCTGTCGTCCCGGTGGGCGAGGTAGAGCTTCGCGTGGAGGGTATGCTTGAGAAAGAGCTTCACCCGCAATCGGCCTTCCCGGAGCTGCTTCGCCAGCCGCCGGAGGCCGGCCTCGTCAGCATCGGTGGGAAATCCTAGGGTGAGTTGCTTTCTGAACTCCTTGGCCGCGTCTCGCCGGAGTTTTGCCAAACGCTTGTTGTCGGGTGGCCGCTCTTCCTCCGCCGTCAGCCATTCCTTGAGCTGCTCCTGCGGAAGGCGCTGCATCCCGACCAGCAACCTGCACGGGGCGGGATCATCCTCGGAGGTTGGCAGCTGCCAACCTCCGACGACTGAGTCGATGCATCGCCAGCCCCGGAGGTTGAAATACCCGACGCAGAAATCGCCACGTTTCGCGACCTTGAGAGCATCTTTGAGTCCGTTGCCATCGCTGTTTTCGAGGAACGGGGTCTCAATATTGTCAAAAACGGTGGGCATTGATCGAATGATTCTCGTCAGAGAGGCGGCGGAGGGTGGATTTCAACGGGTTACGGCCGGCGCCGAACTGCGCGCGACGTCATCTCAATCACTTGTAGCTGGGGTGAGAAGCTTCATCCTCGGGAAGGGCTGCAAAAACGCTTGATAGAGCCTGCCGATCCTGGTTGCGGCCGAGCCTTCTTGGGAAGAACCCGGCCACTCTTCAGAGCTCCTCCGAACCGATGGAAATCAAAACCCATGCGGGAAACTTGACCCGTAGCCTGGGACAACTGCGGGGAGAGGCTCAGAATAGATTGCCCCTCCCCTCCGCCCGTCAGGAAATTCGCAAAATACAGATCGAAATCCGCGGAGAAGTGATCTTTCAGACAGCCGCCTCAGGGCTTCAAGCTCGCGAGATAAGCCACCAGATCGGCCAATTGCGCGGGGGTCATCGTCCGGTCCAGGCCCGCGGGCATCATCGAACCGGGCAGCTCCTCGCGTCTTTCGATCTCCGCCAGCGGGATCCGCGTGACGATCCCGCTCGGCTCCCTGAGCCCGATCTCCGTGCCGGTCTCGCTGACCACGAACCCGGTGCGCGCGCCGCCCGACTTGAGGGTGACCTGCATCCCCTTGAACCCGTGCGAAATGCTCGCCGCCGGATCGAGGATCGCTTCGAACAATCCTTCCCGGCTCAGCTTGTTGCCGATCTCCGTGAGCGCCGGGCCGAAGTCCACGCCGCGCTCCCCCACCTTGTGGCACACCAGGCAGGCGGTCTGCGGCAGCGCCACCACCGCCGCCCCGCGCGTGACATCGCCGCTCATCGCGAGCAGCCCGGCCAAGGTCGGCAACGCGGATCCGTCGAGGCCGGCGGCCGCGGGGAATTGCTTCGCCGCGTCCGCCTGGATCGCCGGCCAGGCGACGACCCGCCAGGTCGTGGCAGCCGCCGCCGCCAGATCGTCCGGAAGCTTCCCCGCCGCCGCCGCGTCGAGCAACGCCCGCGCCCCGGGCTCGCTGCGGGCCAGCGCGCGGACCGCCCGCTGCCGCAGGTCCGCCGCGCGGCCGGTCTCGCCGAGCACGGGGACCAGCAGCCCGATCGCCGGCGGGTCGCCGGCGTTGCCTAACAGATCGATCATCACCGGCGCCTCGTCCGCCGTGCCGCCGGCCAGCCGGCCGCGCGCCAGATCCAGCTCGCCGCGCCCGAGGATCCAGCGCAAGCCATCGACCGCCCGCGCGTCGTCCGCGCCAAGCTTCAGCGCGATCGCCAGCACCTCGCCGCTGGCATCGGGCAGCTCGAGGATCCGCGCGACCGCGATGAAGTCCGGCGTCCCGCGGGTGGACGCCACCACCTTGGCGACGGCCGCCTTGAGCGCGGGATTGCTTTCGAGGTCCATGCCCTTGAGCCGTTGCAGCGCCTCGAGCGCGACCTTCGGCGGGGCCGGAGCCGGCTCCTCGCCGCGGGCGAGGACGATCATCGAAGCGACGGCAAGCAGGGTGATGCGGGAGGCTTTCATGCGCTCGTGAATCGGAAGCTCAAAGACCGGCGCCCAGCATCTCCAGCAGCGCGGCATCCTTCTCCGGGCCGCTGATGAAATCGAGGGCACGGATGTAGCGCGGCCGCTCGGCCTCGGGGGTCGCCTTGTCGAGGATCAGCTTGGCCAGCAGCGTCGCCGACTTCGGCGCGCGGCTGCGCCAGACGATGTCGCGGCCGGCCGGGGTGTTCCAGCCGTCGCCGGCCTTCGCCTGCCAGGCGGCGAAGCACTCGGCCTCGCGGCCCTGCGCGCCGATTCCCAGCGCCTCAAGATACCAGCGGTCCTTGCCATCGTGACGGCTCGCCAGTTCGGCCCACAAGGCCGGGACTTTCGGCGACGGGTTCTTGCGCAGCGCGATCGCGCACTCGCGGCGGACTTCCGGCGCGGGGTCGGCGGCGAGCTTTTCGACCAGCGGGATCACCTCGACCCCGGCGGCGCGCGCCGCGCGCAGGGCAGCGACCCGCAGGTCGGCGGCGCTGGCGGCGGCGGCTTCGGCGAGGTAGCTCGCGGCCCGTCCTTCGAGCCGGATCAGCAACTGCAGGGCGCGCGCCTGGTGGCGGACCGCCAGCGGACTGCCGGCCTTCCCGCGCAGCAAGCCGGCGAGCTCCGCCTCCGCCTTCCCGCCCATGTCGAGCAGGGTGGTCGCGGCGAGCTGGCGGGTCGCCGGATTCGGCGAACAAAGCGCGGCGATCCGGCCGGCCGGCGACCCGAGGTCGACCTTCGCCGCCGGCGCGCGGTGGCCCTCCGGCGCGATCCGGTAAATCCGCCCGCGCATCGTTTCCATCACATTGTCACCCATCCCGTGGCCGCCGACGCCCGGATCGTTCCAATCCGCGACGAACAGCGAGCCGTCCGGCGCGACCGCGACGTCCGACGGGCGGAACCAGGTGTCGGCGCTGGTCATCAGGTCCGCGATCTCCGCGCGGTAGCCGGCCCCCTGCTTCTCGACCGGATACGCCCGCACCACCCGCGGACCGTTGTCGCAGTGGATGATCTGGTTGCGGAATTTCTCCGGCAGCAGCTCGCCTTCATAGACCGTCAGGCCGCAGGGCGATCCCGCGCCGGTCATCAGCAGGTTGGGCACCACGCCGGGATCGTTCTGGAACCAGTGGCGGTCCGGGATCGCCTCCTCGCGGTTGGTCCGCTCGGAAGTCCAGCCGGCGCCGGTGATCTCGTCGGAGTAGCCGAAATTGCCGAACTCCATCACGTAGTTGATGCGCACGCCCTGGTTGCCGTCGTCGTCGTTGTCGGACTGCCAGACCGCGCCCAGCGAATCGACCGCCAGCTCGAAATTATTACGGAAGTTATGGCCGATGGTCTCCAGCCCGCTGCCATCCGGGTTGCAGCGGAATGCCATGCCCTTGCGGTACGGCTTGCCGTTGGCGGACGGCTCGTTGCCGGCGAGGTCGGTCAAGGGCCCGCCGTCCGGCCCGCGGAGCTGGCCGCCGGCATCGCCCATGTTGAAGTAGAGCTTGCCGTCCGGACCGGTCACGAAGGCATGCACGCCGTGGTCATGCTGCTGGCCGCCGATCCCGCTGAACAGCGTGTCGCGGCGGTCCGCCTTGTCGTCGCCATCGGTATCGGTCAGCACGAACACGTTCGGCGAGCACGAGACGATCACCCGGTTGCCAAGCACCAGCAGCCCGAGCGGGGCATTGATCGCGGGGTCCTGATAGAAGGTCTTCGAGAGATCCGCTTTCCCGTCGCCATCGCTGTCCTCGAGGATGACAATCCGGTCGCCTTCCGGCCGCAGGTTCTGATGGCCGCGGTAGTTCGCGGCTTCGGCGACCCACACCCGGCCGCGGGCGTCGATGTCGATGTTGGTCGGGTTCACCACCATCGGCTCGGAGGCGAACAGGGTCGCTTCCAGGCCATCGGCAACGACGTTTTCCGCCGCGGCTTCCAGCGCCGCCTCGGGGCCGCTGCCGCGCGCGCCGCCACCGCCGCCTCCCGCGGCGGCCGGCGCGGTGACCAGCGCCGGCGGTTCCTCGGTGAAGACCATGAACGAAACGGTCGAGCCGCAGCCCTGGCGGGTGCCGCCGTCGTCGACCGCGCCCTTGGCGGTGAAGCGGGTGGCCGCGGCGGGCAGTTCGTAGGCGATCACCGACGCCGAGTGCGTGCCGATTCCTTCCATGTAGGGTGTGCCGTCGGTCATCAGCGGCGTGCCGCCGGAACTGAGGCCGACGCGGACCTCGCCGTGGCCGCTGGTCGCCGATTTCCACTCGATCGCCGACAGCTTGATCTCGCCCTCCGCGGTTTCCACGCGCGGCTCGATCCAGTTCGCCCAGTCGCAGCCGTAACCATCGCCGCCGTCGCCCACCACCAGCCAGATCTTCCTGGATTCCGGCAGTTTGACATCGATGTCGACCATGCCCTTGTTGAACACCTTGCTCCTCCACACCGGCTTGGTCCCCGGCTTGCCGGCGGATACCTTCGCGGCGGGCGGCGGGCCGCCCTTGGGATCGAGATTCTGCTTCAGGTCGTCCCCGCTCACGGTCGAGACCACCCCGCCGGCGGGCACCTCGGCCTTGGCCAGCCAGACGATGGCGTTGAGCACCAGCTTGCGGAAATTGTCATCGCCCCAGTTCGAGTGGTTATGTCCGCCGGTGAAGCCGAAGCCGCGTCCGCCGTCCGGCCGCTCGAAGGCCCACCCCAGATGCTGCGGCCGCCCCTTCATCTTGAAGACGTCGGGATTCCCCCCGCGGTCGCTGTTCTCGTCGCGGAACAGCTCGTCGGGCGGCACCGCACTGAGCAGCGGGGTCACCCCTTTCATGTCCCCGGCGAAGCGCATGTTGAAGTACCACTCGTCGCGGATCTCGAACGGCTTCACCCCGCGCGTCACCGGATGCTCCGGGAGGCTGGTGAACTTCGCGGTCCAGAACGGATTGACCGACCAGTAGGTCTCGAAATAGCCGCCGGTCCAGCGCAGGAACTCCGGGCCGCCGCGGTCTTTCGGGACCTCGACCGCGAAGTGCAGCATGCCGAGGCCGGTGCCCTTCTCGACCAGCCCGGCGATCCGCGCCAGCCGCTGGTCCTGGAGCACCGGATGGCCGCCGGCACCGTCGGAGTAAACGATCACCGCCGCCGCGCCATCGAGCGCGCTGTCTTCGCGCACCCAGCCGTTCAGATGCGCTTCGACCGCGATCCCCGGCACGCTTTCGAGGCATTTCTTGAACAGCAGCACGCCGGCATTGTGCTCGTGGTCGCCGGGGCCGTGGCTGGGGTGGCCGGCGATCAGCACGATCTTGCGGGCCTCCGCGCCGGCGGCGAGGGAGACGGGAAACAGGAGGACGCCGGCGGTGAAGCGGAGCGCGACGACAAAGGAGCGGGGCACGGTTTTCATCGGAAAAAGAATGGCGCCGCTCGAGGAGCGGAGTCCCTGGGCTACGGGGCGCGGCTTCCCGAACCTCCCGGGCTGCGTGATTCATGCGGATGTTTCGTGAAATGATCAATCCCCCGGCACCGATTCGCCCGGAAATTCCGAAAGCGATCCCGGCCGGCGGCCCGCGGAAAGTCTCCAGGCACCGATTCCACGCTTTATCATCGGTGCGAAGCGGATTGTCGAATCCGCGCAACCCGGTTTTCCGGGCTGACACCGACCGCCGATTCCAACATTTTATTTCCTATCCCCTCCAACTTCCAATCATGTCCCCTCTTCCATCCTCTTGCCGGCCGCTGGCCGCCTTCGTCGCCTTCGTCGCCCTCTGCGCCACGGCGTCTTCCCAGGCAATCGTCCCCGGCGCCGAATTCCGGGAATCGTTCGACCTCGGCGAGCACTACCAGCAGGTCGTTTTCGTCGAAGGCTTCCCGGTGGTCGGATCCGGTCAAGTGGCTCCCGCCGCGCTCGAGGAAGCCGCCCACAACGTCCGCTCGATGCTCCGGGAACGCCCGGACATCCTCCGCCAGCTCGCCGCCAACAAGATCCGGCTCGGCATCATGGCGGTCAACGAACGCACCTGCGATCTGCCGGAACACGCGGACCTCAAGCCCAAGGCCTTCTGGAACCGCCGCGCGCGGGGATTGGGCGCGTCCCGCAGGGCGCCCTGCGTTTCGTGCGGCGAGGAAAACCTGCTCCACAACCCCGGCGACCATTACTCGACCGAAAGCATCATGATCCACGAGTTCGCCCATGCCATTCATCATGCCGCCCTGATGGACCTTGCCCCGGACTTCGACCCCCGTCTGCGCGAGGCCTACGACGCGGCCATGAAGGCGGGGCTCTGGAAAGGCCTCTACGCCGCGGAGAATCATGCCGAATACTGGGCGGAGGGCGTCCAGTCATGGTTCGACACGAACCGCGAGAACGATGCCATCCACAACCACGTCGATACCCGAGAGGAACTCCTCGAATACGATCCCGCCCTCGCCAAACTTTGCGCCGAGATTTTCGGCAAGAACCCGTGGCGCTATGTCCGGGCGGATGATCCTTCGCGGAAGAACGAGCCGCATCTGAAATCGCTCGATCGCTCCAAGCTCAAGCCCTTCGCCTGGACGAAGGAAGAGCAAGCCGCCTTCGACGCCTTGGAGCGGAACAAGGAGAAGCCGAAGGGCGGCGGACGCTGACCGGCCGCAAGTTCAGACATCCTGATCTGCCCGGGAAAAAGTCTGGCACCATTCGAGCCTCGGCCGTGGCCATCCTGGGAATGCTGAGCCCCAGGTGTCCATTGGGCCTGGTTCGCCACCCGTGGGCATCACCAAATCATTTTTTTAAAGGTATACCCAACCCGATTACCCATGGAAACCAACACCCACATCGCCATCCGGCCGGCAACATTGACCGCCTGCCTTGCCTTCGCATGCGGTGCCGCGCTCGCGGCAGATGTCACTTTCTTCAGCTATTCAGACGTCCACTACGGTGCTGACGGCGGCGGCAAGCGCCCGCCGATCGTGCAAAGCGACACAGTGCCGGTGATCAACTCGCTCCCTGATACCCCCTACCCGGCCGAAATCGGCGGAACGGTCGACAAACCGCGCGCCGTGGTCATGCAGGGCGACCTGATCAACGACGGAGCCGTCAAGGACAAGTATCCGACCCAGTGGGCGAATTACCTCGCCGACTTCGGAGTCAACGGCGAAGGCCGCTGCAAGTTCCCGGTGTTCGAGGGCGTCGGCAACCATGATGTCAGCGAGGACATGTTCGTCTTCAACCAAGTCAAGGAACGGAATCTGGTCCGCAAGCAACTCGGCTATATCAAGAATATCTCCCCTAACGGATACCATTACTCATGGGACTGGGACGGCGTGCACTTCGTCAACGTCAACCTGTTCCCGGGCGATGTCTGGGAAGGCGAGGCCGACGCCTACGGCCGGGGCCACCACCCGCAACACGCCCGCGAGTTCCTCGCGGACGATCTGAACCGCAATGTCGGCGACTCCGGCCGTCCGGTGGTGATCGTGCAACACTTCCGGCCGATCGACGAGAATTGGTGGACCTACTCCGCTGCCGACAAGTTCCACCAGGTGATCCAGAACTACAACGTCGTCGCGATTCTGGTCGGTCACCAAGGCGGCGGGGTCGATAACAAGTGGCGCGGCTACAACTGGATCAGCAGCAACGGCGAACTGGTGGTATGCAGGATCAAGGATGGCACCTTCACGGCGATCAACCGTTCCGCCGAGGGCTGGGGCAAGTCGATGCGCAAGAAGATCTTCCCGTCATGGTCCGACTCCGGCCTGCCCGCGGTGGTCAACAACGGCGACTGGGCGACCAAGGTCAGCAGCACCGCCGCCACACTCTCGGCACGGCTCGTTTATCAGGCGGAGTCACCCACCGAGATCACGCTGCACTGGGGAACCGCCGATGGCGGCGACCAGCCCGGGAAATGGGAGAACTCGAAGCCGCTTGGTGTCCAGCAACCGGGGGCCACCGCCACCGCCGGAATCTCCGGCCTGAGCCCGCGGACAACCTATTACTACCGCGCGTCCGCCCGCAACGCCAAGGGCACCGCGTGGGCCGGTGCCTCGGTCCCGTTCCAAACCGCCGGAACCCTGCCGTCCCCGTGGCAGCAATCGTTTGTCGGTTACCCCCAACGCCCCGGCAGCGGCGCCCATTTCTCCGAGGGCACCATCACCGTAAGCGGCTCCGGCCGCGACATCGCCGAAGGACGCGAGCCGATCGATAACTGCCAGTTCGCGTGGCAGGAACTCATCGGCGACGGCGAACTCATCGCACGCATCACCACTTCCGAAGTCAAAAGCCGCGAACCGAAGGTCGGCATCATGATGCGCGAGTCATCAGCCAACGACGCCCGCAACGTCGCACTGCTGCTCATCCCACGCGTCGGCGTGAGGCTGTCCGCGCGCACCGAGCCCGCCGGCGGCAGCCGCAGCCTGCGACCCGCTCCTGAAACCAAGACCGCACCGTGCTGGCTCAAGCTCGTCCGCAGCGGCGATACCTTCACCGGCCATCGGTCCGAGGATGGCAGCACCTGGTCGCAAGTCGGTGAACCGGTCACCGTGTCCATGGCCCCCAAAGTGTCTGCCGGGCTCGCGGTGACCGCCGGCTGCCGCGATGAATCGAAAGTCCACACCGCCACCTTCGACAACGTTTCCTGCATTCCAGCCAAGCAGCCATGATCCGTCACACGCTCCACACCCTGGCCGCCACCGCACTGGTCTCCGCTTTACTGCTAGGAATTTGCTTTTGGCGGGATGCTCCTGAAACAGCCGTTGGGGGAGTCTATCGGGAGTGGATCAATCCACCACGGTCACGTCCGCCCAACTGTGCATGATCAGCTTGGGCTGGCGGACTTGCTTGATGTGCTCCGTGTCGACGCGGCCGCGCAGGCGGACTCGTCTGCCGAGCAACGGCTCCAAGTCGGCGCGGGTGATTTCGTGGTTTGCATCTGCAACGTAAAGATACGCCCGAACGTGCGACGAAGGGTCTTCCTGAGAAAATTCAAGATACCAAATTTCCCGGTTTCCCGACAACCTGACCTGCCTCAATTCGCCCTCGATCTCGATCTGCTCTCGAAAACATCTCAGGATCTCTTCCCGCTGCCGCGTGTCGAAAACACCCGCAGGTAATTTGACCTCGGCATCGACAAGTGGATGGATCTTCTCTTCGAGCGGGCCGATGGGCGGCGTCTCGGCCTCCGCAACCGCCGTCCCCTTGTTGTCCTCGGCGTTCTCCACCACCGCTTCAACCAACGGCATGCCTCCGCTTTGGCTTCCGCTCGACGCGACCGCAGCGGCCGGCACTGACGGGGCGGCGGCGATGGGATCCACCGGTCGGTGCCTGCTCGCCATGACCATGCCAAGGCAACCCACAAGCAGCAGCAGGGCGATGCTGATCCCAACCGGCCAACTTGAATTCCCCCGTTCGACCAAGACCACGGGGGGCTTGAGGATCCCTTGCCCCCTCGGTTTGACCCCTTGACCAGGAACACCCTGGCGGGTGTCGGCGAGCAATCGCTCCCGAGCCACGCGAACCGATACCTGCGGGTTGCCGCGCAGCCACTTGATCCATGCTCCCATGCCCTCGCCGGCATCATCGCTGACGAGCTTTCCTTGCCATCCCAGCAACTGTTCGGCGAGCGCCAGGAGAGGCTCCATCCGCGACTGCTCGCCGTCCACCCCCACGCATTTCACCACAGATATCGAAAAAATGATCTCCTGACCATCGCCGCGGTCCGCGACCCGGATCGCGGCGGGATCCGTCTCCACCCACACCGCATCAACCCCGCATACGTGGGAGATGCGCTCGGAAACCTGCAGGGCACCGATCATCAGGTTCCTGGTATCCCCCGCTGATAACCTCGACCCATCGAGGACACTTGCGAGGGATTGTGCCTCCAACCAATCAAAAGCGACAAAAGGGATCCCATCGTTTGGATCACAGCCCCCGCCGATCACCGACCTCAAGGCGGGGTGGCCAACTTCGACCAGACTCTCTATCCGCTTTTCGAAACACTGCCTGCCTGCCTTCGGCAAGCCACCTCCGGAATGCCCGAACGGCAGAAAGCGGGTGAGCTCCACGCTACGTCCCGAGCCTTGGTTCAATGCCCGATAGACCACCCTGTCCGCGGCCTGGCCGATCATCTCCTCGATATGGAAGTTGCCCTTCAAAGTGTGGGATCCTGTCCTACGCCGCCGTTGGCAATCCTCCCGGGAGGCCATGATTCATTCGGCCTTCGCCGCCTTCCGGATCGCCTCCCACAAGGCATGGCGGCGCGGGGACAACTTCTTGAGTTCCGCCAGTTTCGCCGGCCCGGCGTCGAGGCACATCGCGTGGATCCGGGCGAACTCGGCGAGGTCCTCGTGGGCCACGGTGTCTCCATAGGGCGACACGGAAATCCCGTCCTTGGCGATCGCCTCGCTCCACTTCTCGTTCATCCCGGGAATCGCCGCCTCGGCCCGCTGCGACAGGATGTGGCCCGCTTCGTGGACCATCACCAGCGCGTTGGCCTGCGGAATCACGTTGAGATATTCCTGGGAACCATGAGCCGCGGCCCCATCAAGGTCCGAGTAAAAGGCGACGCCATCCTTCTTGCCCTCCGAGACAATCTGAAACGCCACGCGGTAAGAAGCCGGCACCTGCTCAAGCCGTCGGAGACAGTCTTCCACGTCCATCTTGACGGTGTCTTCGATCGTGATCCTGAAATCCGCGCCACCGAGGGAGACCTGCCAGCATTTTCCCGGCGACGCCCCACGAAGCATCGCACGGGCAACCGGCCCCGATTTCACGATGACTTTTTGCTTATTCTTGCTCCCGAACGATGCCCCCAATCCTTGAAACGTTTTTTCAAGCGAGGCCGGCACCTCGGGCGGCGGGGCAGCCCGGGTTGCAGGAGCTGTCATGAAGATTCCGAGGCACAGCGAGGCCGCAAGACCGAGGGGAACCGAACGCCGCCCAAAGAACAGGGCCGGGGTTCTGCGTTGAGGGTATCGTTTCATCGACTTGGATCAGGTTGGGATGTGATGCCGCAATCCGCGCGAATCATTTCTTGAGTTCCTTGAGGAAGGCCAGCACGTCGGCCAGCTCCTGCGGCGTCAGGATCTGCCCCATCGGAGGCATCGAACTGACCGGAATGGCTTCAAATCCCTCGGCCAGCTTGGCATTGGGCTCCGTGAGGGACTGGAGGAGATAGGCCTCGTCCTTGTTCGACGCGATCCCGTCGAGCGCGGGGCCGACGGTGCTCCCCTTGCCTCCGAGCATGTGGCAGTTCATGCAGGCCGCGACCGGGTGGGTCCAGAAGATCGACTCTCCGCGCCTGGCATCGCCGGCCTTCGCCTCGCCGCTGTCGAGCGGCAGCATCTCGATCAAGCGGACCTCGTCGAACCAGGCCTTCCCCTTCTCCGCGGCATAGATCAGGTGAAGGTCGGCACGCGGGATGTCGCCGGAGTTGAAGAGCAGGGTCACTTCGCGCCAATCCGTGGTGCCCGACACGGGCGCGATCTCGGTGCCGCGGGCGCGGTCGACGATGAAGGCGCGGCCGTGGAGGTCTTCGGTGCGGATCCACGCGGCGAGGCGGTAGTAGGTGTTCGGCTTGAGATCGGCCTGGATGACCATCGCCTTCTCGGTGAAGCCGCCTTTGCCCTCGAGATGGAGCGAGCGCTCGCCGGCGTGCTTGATGTCGCCGACCACCTGCCACGGGCTACCCGGATTGCCGGGCGCGGTGCCGTAGTTTTCTTCCTTCCACCCGGCCGGCAAGCCGTTGTCCGCCTCCTCGAAGCCGGAGTTCGCGAGGACGTTCGCGCCCTCCTTGAAGGGATTGTGCTTCTGGGACAGCAGGCGGGCCGCTTCGGCCAGCCATTCGTCCTTGAGGATGGCGGGGTCGCTGCTGCTGAGTCCCACGAAGGTGGTGATCTCCGGCGTGGTCGGGAACTCGGACAGCTTGACCATGGCCGCCAGACGAGTGACCGCGTCGGGATCGCTCAGGGTGCCCGAGCCGAAGAGCAGCGACCGCGCCGCGGCATCGCTGCCGAGGGCGCGCACCGCGTTGCGGCGCAGGCCGCCGTCGCGGCCAAGCAGGGCGGCGCGGTGCGTCTCCTCGTCGAGTCCGCCGAGACCGTGGAGCGACCACAGCGCGTGGATCGCGGCAATGTTGCCGTCATTCGCGGCGACCACCTTTTTCAAGGATGGCACGGCCGATTTCTTGCCACCCTCGACCAGCATCTGCTGGGCCTTGAGCCGCCAGAATGGGTTATCGCTGCCGAGGGCCTTGACCAGCGCTTCATCGGACGCGCCCTTGAGACTGGTGATCGCCGGCTTCTTCGCGTGGTTCCAGACGACCCGGTAAATCCGGCCGCGCTCGTGGTCGCGCAGCGGATTCTCATGCGCGCCGCCGACGCCGGTCTTGGCATCGTAGCCGCCGCTGCCCTGCGACGGGGTCGGGTTGTGCTGGATGATGAAGTTCTGGAAATCGGCGAACCACACCGCGCCGTCCGGGCCGACCTCGGCGAAGACCGGCGACATCCACTCGTCGGTGCTGGCGACCAGGTTGAAACCGTCATGCGCGACGTAGCCCGCGCCATCCGGCCGGACGTCCATCAGGCCGATCAATTTCATCGTCGGCTCGGTGACCAGCGCCTTGCCCTGGAGGCGGGGCGGCAGGTTGGCGCTGTGGATGAACGCGCTGCCGGCCGCCGCGGTGTAGCCGCCCATCACGTCGACCTGGCGGAAGTTCGGGGTGATCGCGTGGGCCTCGTTGACCAGATTGATGCGCTTGGCCGTCATGCCGCGCATGCCATCGGGGAAGGCGGTTTTCGGGATGCCGCCGTAGAAGATCGGCGCGCCGTTCGCGGTGCCGCCGAACTGGTCACCGTGCTGGTTCTGGCTGTGCGCCCACGAGTTGTTGGAGAACTGGTGGAGAAACTCGAGCGCCGAGCCATCCGCCTTGAAGCGGTAGGTGCCCATCCCGAAGCCCAGCCGCTTGCCGCCGACCTCGCCGCCGAAGCCCGAATAGCCGACGCAGCCGTAAAGCCAGTTGTCGTAGCCGTAATGCAGGCTGCTGGCCTGCGCGTGGGTGTCGCCGATGCCCCAGCCGGTCATCATCTCCTCGCGCACGTCGGCCTTGTCGTCGCCGTCGTTGTCCTTGAGGAACAAGAAGCGCGGCGGCTGGCTGACGATGATGCCGCCGTTGGCGAAGACCAGGCCGGTCGGGATGTTGAGGCCCTCGGCGAAGACGGTGAACTTGTCCGCCTTGCCGTCGCCGTCGGTGTCCTCGCAGATCCGGATGCTGTCGCTGCCGACGCCGTCCGGCTTCACGCCGTGCGGGTAGTCGTTGGTCTCGGCGACCCAGCAGCGGCCGCGCTCGTCGAAGGCGAAAGCGATCGGCTTGCGGATGTCCGGCTCGCTGGCGAAGAGTTCGAGCCGCATGTCGGCGGGCACCTGGGTCCGCTCCATGCTGCCCTTCACGCTGAACGGATGCTGGAAGGTGATCGGCTCCGGCCGCCGCTCGTAGTTGGCGACATACGGGCTCTTCTCGCGGACTTCCGTCTCGCGCGAGGCGAGGAACTGCTCCCATTCGCCCTTCACCTTCTCGCCGACCGACCAGACGATCGCGTTGCGCAGTTTGAGCTGGAAATCCGGGTTCTGCCACGTGCGTTCGTCATGACCGCTGGCGGTGTAGAACACGCGGCCCTTGCCCTGCGGGCGGACCCAGGCCCAGGGCTCGCGGTGCTCGCCCTCGACCCGCTCCATCAGGAGCTTGCGGCCCGTCTCGTTGTGCTGGTCGTGGACGTAGGTCTCGTCCCAGGTCTCGTACTCGTTGACGCCCTTCATCACCGGGTGGTCGCGGTCGACGATGGTGGCCTTGAAGACCCCGCCGCCATGCGACTTGAAACGGCCGCCGACCATCTCGATGAACTTCGGGCTGTTGCCGAAGCAGGCGCTGGCGCAGTGCACCGGCACGAAGCCGCGGCCGCTTTCGACGAAGTCGTCGAGCGCCTGATACTGCGCGTCGGTGATGTTGCCGTGGTTGGCATAAAGCATCACCGTGTCGTAGAGCGACAGCGTCTCCGGATTCAGGCACTCCGGCGTGGTGAAATAGTCGAAGTAGATCGCCTCGCGACCGAAGCGCTCCATCAGATAGGGCAGATACTTGCCGGAGTTGTGATGCTCGCTTTCATGCCCCAGGAATAGCACCCGGATCGGCCGGGGAGCGGCGGACAGCAACGGGGTTCCTGCCAGCAAGGCGAGCATTCCAAAAACAGCGGACCGGTAGCGTGACGGCGGGTTCATCTGCTGGCCTTCTATCGGACCGCCCGCGCGATCACAACCGGTCTGCGCGTATTGATCAGGACCTTCGCCAATTCCTCACATCGCCCGGAGCACATCGAAGAGCGGCCGCGCCAGGCAGAGCTGCGGCCGCGGTGGCCGACCTCCGCTCACGGCTTGACGATTCCGGCGCGGAGGAACCCCCTCCCCCCCAAACCGTTGAAGCTCGAGAAGGTGTGATATTGCCAACCGGTCCCCGCGAGGTCGGGAAGCCCGCTGCCCGGCGGCGCGCTGTCGGAAGCACCTTGATGGGTCACCACGGTGTTCCAACTTCCTTGCAAGGTGCCGCCACCCTCGATGGTGTAGACCACGCCGTCGACCGGCAGCGAGACCCGGGCATTGCCCGCATTGGCCGAAAACACCGCGCCGCGGCGCACCGCGCAAGTGACGGTGAACTCGAGGGCGCTGTCGCCATCGGAACCGTCGAGCAAGCGGGTGATCCACAAGCCTTGGTCCGAACCATCGCGCGGGTCGCCGCGGAAGGCGAATTCCTGGAGATTGGTCTTCCCGTCGCCGTCCGGATCAAGGTCAGGTGCGGAGATCGCCGGATGGTTCCAGTCATCGCCAAACTGATCCTGCTGCCAAACCACGAACGGATCCGCCGGCGGGGGCGCGACCGTGACGTCCACGATCTGGATCGCGGCCAGCGCGCGCTGCCGGAAGCCGCTGATCTGCGGCGCGTTCCGGTCGCTGCTGGTCAAGGTCAGGTTGCTGTCGGTCAGCCCGGTGAACTTCAGCCAGTTGCCGCCGCCATCACCTCCCGAGGTCGCCTGGGCGACCGCCGCCGCGCGGTCGGCGGTCTGGTAGCGGACATAGTCACCCCAATCATGGCCGTGGTTCCGGTTGTTGGTCCCGTAGGCGGTCGTGCCATTCTCGCTCTCGGTCCATGCCTGGAGGGAGTCGGAGCCGATCGGGAAATGGGTGTGGTAGACGTAGACGTCGTATTCGCCATACGGGATGTTCTGCAGCGTCACCGTGGCGTTGCCACCCGGCACGCCGCCCTCGACCGCGATCCCGGCTTCGTAGAGCTTCATGAACGGGCTCCCGGCGGTGGACATTGTCGCGATGGAATTCCAGCCGGCGGTGGTGATCGACGCGCTGGTCGCGACGGCGGTCGAGTCCTTCAAGGCGGCCCAAGTTCCGTTCTGGGCGCCACCGCCCACCTGCAGGTTGTTCCAGTTGCCGACCGCCACCTCGGCCCCCGCCACCTCGGTCGGGATCAGCGTGCGGTTGCCATTGAAAGTCACGCTGATGGTCGCGGACGGCCCCCTGACCGCCAAGGCGAACGACTCGCTGGTCGAGGCGCTGCCGTCGCTGACGGACAGGGTGAGAATCGCGGCACCCGACCGGCCGGCCGCGGGAGTCGCGCTCACCGTGCGGTTCGCGCCGCTGCCGCCGATCAGAATGTTGGCGTCCGGCATCAGGCTCTGGTTCGAGGACGCGCCGGAAACCACCAGGCTGCCAAGATCGCTGTCGACGTCCGCGACCGTGAATGCGAGCGGACCGAAGCTGCCGTCCACCGGCACGACCTGGTCGGCGATCGCGCTGATCACCGGCGGATCGTTGACCGGATTCACGGTGAGCAGGAAGGCGCTGTCGGAGCTGTTGCTGCCGTCGCTGACCGTCAACGTGATGGTGGCGGTCCCGGATTGATCGGGCAGCGGCGTGATCACGGCCGCGCGGTCCGCACCGCTGCCGCCGAACACGATGTTGGCATCCGGCACCAACGCGGGATTGGAGGAAATCCCGGTCACCACCAGCGCGGTGACAGCGGTATCGGAATCCGCCAACGTGAACGGAATCGCGGCGGTGGCCGAATCCTCGGGGGTGCTCTGGCCGGCCACGGGAGTAATCGACGGCGCGCCCGGCGGCGGGATCACCGTGAGCAGGAACGATGAACTGGCGGTGGCCGATCCGTCACCCACCGTCAGCGTGATGGTGGCGCTGCCGGTCATCGCGGCCACCGGCGTGACGGTGACGGTGCGATTGGCACCGCTCCCGCCGAAGACGATATTGCCATCCGGGGCCAGCGACTGGTTCGAAGAGGAAGCGGACACCGTCAGGCTGGCCGCGGCGGTGGTGGCGTCGCCCACCGTGAAAGCCAGCGCGCCGGTGTTCGTGTTGGCCGGAATCTGCCGGGCGGCGACCGTCGAGATCGTCGGCGGCGCGTTGACTCCCGCCTTGAAGGTGGCCGCGATCGTGCGGTTGGCCGTCACATTGGTGAAGGTGTAACTGCTGATCGCCCCTTGGGCGACCCCGTTCACGCTGACCTGGTCGACGACCTGTCCCGCAAGCGGCAAAATCGTGAAGGTCTGGCTCCCGCCCGGCGCGACCGGCACCGCGCCGGTCGGGTTGATCGTGCCCCCCGCGCCGGCGGAGGCGGTGATGGTGGGGTCGGCCGACAGGAACTTGGCCGAGACGTCGGCCTCCAAGCGCTGGCGCTCGAGGGTGCTTAGCGCCACCCCGTAGACGAACACGTCGCCGATGTTGCCGTTGAAAGTGGTCCAGCCGTCGGGGTTGTTGCGACCGACATTGAAGGCGTTGGCATATCCCCCCGGCACGTTCGGAACCAGCGAGGTCATGGTGCTCGCCGAGGTGACATTCATGACTTCAACCCCGTTGGCGAAAACCTTGTACTGGCCGGTCGGCTGGACCACCAGGCTGAGGACCGTCGCCTGGCCGCTGGGAATCGCCGTCGCGCTGGAGCTCCACGAGCCGTTCCGGCACACATCGATCCGTCCCGTGCTGTTCCTCACGCCGAGGACCAGCCGGTTGTAGAAAAGATCGACGATCGAGGTCCAGCTGGTGCCGGTCGTGTTGCGGAGCGGCCGCGCCGCCACGACGATGGTCGCGCCGTTGACCGGCACCGGGGCCGAGTAGGTGCCTTGCAAAAAGCCGTCGCCGCCGGCATAAACGCCGCGGGCCCACTTCACCCCGTTGAGGTTTTCCACCGTCGGGGATCCCATGGGGGTCATCTGGCCGGCCGGTTGATAGGTTGCCCACGGACCGGAGGCCCCGCTGCCGGGAAGGCTGTCGGTCACGGCCGAGAACAGGAGGTCCGCGGTCCGCGGGATGTCGCGGGTGTTGCCTTTCAGCGCGAAGTCGATGCCGCCGACCGCCACGTCGTTGACCGTGATCGCTTTGTCGGCCGCCGTGTAGAAGCCGGTGCCGCCGGCCGCGACATGCCAAACGCCGTCCTGGACCGCTTGCGAGTAACCG
>CAMCYK010000025.1 GCA_945883695.1 Akkermansia muciniphila
GAGCCTTTCATCCCCCAGGCCGGAGCGCGCTACCACCAGCGCACGGTGATCGAGTTGGAAGCGAATGCCGGATTGTTTTTCTTCGAATGGATGGCTCCCGGCCGCGTCGCCCGTGGTGAGATCTTCGCCTACGACCACCTGCGCTGGGAACTCGATCTCAAGGTGGACGACCGACTCGTCGCCCGGGAACGCTACGATCTGCGTCCCGGCGACGGCAGCCTGGCGGTTTTGCGGGATAAGTTTCCCGCCGCCCATTGCGTCACCGCTTACGTCGCGGGCATTCCAAGCGGTTGCTGGCCGGCGGAAGAACTTGATCAACTCGGCAACGACCGTGTCTATCTCGGCCATGGCCCGCTCTTGGGAAATGCCCACCTCGTCCGCGCGCTCTGCGCCGACAGCCTGGCTGCCCGAATCCTGGTGTCCGGGCTGCGCCAAGTCCTTTACCGTGCCGCCGGAAAGCCCGTGCCGCGACTCGGCCGCCTGTAGTCCGGCGACGGCATTCCTGACGGGCAACGGCATCCCGCCGCCTCCATGAGGCCGGCGCATGGCTGATGCTGTTAGATGGGAATCGGATTCCTGTCATAAATGCGCCGGGTCGGGGCCACTTGGCCGCGTGTCTGCTCATGGTTAGGCGCGGAGGATACCTCCCGCCCGAACCATAACGACCCACCATGAAGAAACTTGTGAAGCCCACCGTGCTCCAATGCGCCTTGATCGCCTCCCTAATCGGCACCGCCGTCTCGCTGGCCGGCGATGCCGAAACCACGACGACCACGATTGCTCCGGCCCCGGAGGCCGGTTCGAAGTTCGCGGGCACCCTGAACTTCGACCTCAACTCGCACTTCGTCTCCTACGGCCTGGACGTCTGGGGCGACGGCAACGACCTCGGGGGCGGCACCTTCAATCCCTCGCTCGAACTGACCTGGGCGCTCCCCGGCAACGTCACCGCCATCCTCGGCACCTGGTGGGACGTCAACGGCAAGGTCCCGTCCGCCATCGGCGGCAAGCTCCAGGAAATCGACGTCTGGGCCGGTCTCGGCTACAAGGTCGGCGACCTCAGCATCACCGGTCTCTATCAGAACTGGATCTACGGCAGCGCCAACGAGCAGATCATCGACATCAAGTTCGCCTACGACTGCTTCCTCAGCCCCTCGCTGCTGGTCCATAACCGCGTCGATCCCGGCGCTTCCGGCGGTAACAACGGCACCATCCTCGTCGCCGGCATCTCGCACTCGGTCGATGCCGGTCCCGTGACCTTCTCGTTCCCGCTGAACATCGCCTACTTCCTGGACGATGACTTTCACCCGGCCAGCACCGACAGCGGCTTCGGCTACGGCTCGCTCGGCGTGACCGCCACTTATGCCATGACTTTCCTCGGCGAGGACTACGGGGCCTGGAACCTCCATGCCGGCCTCACCTACTACGTGACGGATAGCGATGTCGTCGCCAACAGCGATGCCGGTCGCCCCGACAACGATTTCTTAACCGCCAACATCGGCATCGGCTGCTCGTTCTGAGCCTTCCCATTTCCTTGGTATTATAACGGTTGCAGAGGAAGGACCCGTTCCAAGTTCCATCCTGGGACGGGTCTTTTCACCGCCGCACTTCCCTCCGTTCAACCCCTCGAAAGATCCCATCATGACCCGTTCCCATTTCCAACGCCTGCTCGCTTGCGCAGCGCTCTCCACCGCTTTCGCGGTCCCACCCGCCGCCGCCCGGGAGACCGTCAAAGTCGGCGTCCTCCACTCTCTCAGCGGCACCATGGCCATCAGCGAGACCTCGCTGCGCGACGTCCTGCTCTTCACCTTCGACGAGATCAACGCGGCCGGCGGCGTGCTGGGCAAGAAGATCGAGCCGGTCGTCGTCGACGGTGCTTCGAACTGGCCGCTTTTCGCGGAGAAGGCCAAGCAACTCCTCGAGCAGGACAAGGTCGCCGTGACCTTCGGCTGCTGGACCTCGGTCAGCCGCAAATCGGTCCTTCCGGTGTTCGAGGAAAAGAAGGGGCTGCTCTTCTATCCGGTCCAGTATGAAGGCGAGGAGATGTCTCCTAATATCTTCTACACCGCCGAAGCCGTGAACCAGCAGGCAACGCCCGCCGTCGACTACATGCTCGCGGAAGGGAAGAAGAAGTTCTACCTGATCGGCTCCGATTATGTTTATCCGCAGACCACCAACCTGGTGCTGTTGGAGTATCTCCTGAGCAAGGGTGTCCCGCTCGCGAACATCGGTGGCGGCTTCCGCAAGGAAGGCGGCGAGATCGTCTCGGCCGGTAAATACACCCCCTTCGGCCACACCGACTACCAGCAGATCATTTCCGAGATCAAGCAGTTCGCCGCCGGCGGCGGGGCCTGCGTGATCAACACCCTCAACGGCGACACCAACGTGCCCTTTTTCAAGGAGTATGCCGCGGCCGGTCTCAGCGCCGAGACCTGCCCGGTCGTCAGCTTCTCGATCTCCGAGGACGAGTTCCGCGGCCTGCCTGCCAAGCAATTGGTCGGCCAGCTCGGATGCTGGACATACTTCCAGTCGATCCGCACCCCGGCCAACAAAAAGTTCAGCGACGGCTTCCAGGCCTGGCTGAAGAAGACCGACGTCCCCGGTATCGTCAAAGAAGGCCGCGTGACCTGCTCGCCGATGGTGCTTAGCTACAACGGTGTCTATCTGTGGAAGGCCGCGGTCGAGAAGGCCAAGAGCTTCGATGTCGACAAGGTGAACGCCGTCCTCGAGTCCGGCATCAGCTTCGACGGCCCCGGCGGCAAGGTGACCACCCAGAAGAACCGACATCTGGCCAAGAACGTTTACATCGGGGAAACCCGCGCCGACGGCCAGTTCAAGATCCTGAAAGAATACAAGGGCGTGGTCGGCGAGCCCTTCCTGAAGGGCACCTTCAAGAAGTGACTCGTCCCTTGTCCCCCCGGTGATGGGCATCCCAAGCCCCCGGTCGCCTCGCGCGGCCGGGGGTTCTTTGCCGGAAGGAGAAGGGGTCAGGGGCCGTCGGGCAGGGGTCGGGGCAAGAAACCGCGGCCCCGCCGCCCGGGCCCCGGCCTCCTTCTCCGGACTTCCGCCTTGTCCCCGGGTCCGGCCTCGCCTAATCCCCGTGCGCACATGAATTCGATGCACTTCTACGAGCGCCTGCCCCTTTTCGGTACCGGCATCGTACTCGGCGTGTGGCTGGTCGCGGTCCATACGCTGATGCTGGCCAAGCCGGCGCCGGTCCAAGTCTTCCTGAAACGGTTCCCGCGCAACCATCCGCTCGGGCAGATCCTGCTCGCCATCGGGCTGCTCTGGTTCTGGATGCTGGTCGCGGTGCCCGGGAAAGGGATCCTCCATTCGCTGGCGATGGACCTGGGCGAGTTCAACGGTTTGAAAAAGTACCTGCGCTACCTCGTCCCGCTGTCGATCGTCGCGGTGGGGATGGCGGTGAAGGAATTCCTGGCGGTCCGCGCGCTCGGGCTGATCGGTCTGATGGCGGCCGCCCCCTTGCTGGAATCCTCGTTTCTCAAGGACCCGGACAGCCGCCTGCTGGTGCCGGTCTTCGCCTTCGTGATGGTGATCGCCTCGCTCTACTGGGTCGGCATGCCCTACCTGTTCCGCGACGCGGTGACCTGGGCGACCGCGACGCCCAAGCGCTGGCGGCTGCTGTCGCTCGCCGGCCTCGGCTACGGCGTGGCCGTGCTGGCCTGCGCTTTCTTGTTCTGGAAGGGCTACTGAGTCACCCGTTCAGCTTCGCCAGGGCCTTCGGCAGGAACACGCCGTCCTTGCGGACGACCTTGCCGTCGAAGCGCATCTCGCCGCCGCCGTAGTCCTTGCGCTGGATGTTGACGATGTCCCAGTGGACTTGCGAGCGGTTGCCGTTGTCCGCCTCTTCGTAGGCCTGGCCGGGCGTGAAGTGGAACGAGCCGCCGATCTTCTCGTCGAACAGGATGTCGCGCATCGGGTGCTTGATCGCCGCGTTGTAGCCGAGCGCGAACTCGCCGATGTAGCGCGCGCCGGCGTCGCTATCGAGGATCTTGTTGATCTCCTTGTTCTTCCCGGGCGACTCGGCCTTGACGATCCTGCCCTGCTCGAAGGTCAGCTTGACCGAGTCGAAGGGGATGCCCTGGTAAATGGTCGGCGCGTTGTAGGTGATGACGCCTTCCACCGAGTCCTTCACCGGGGAGGTGAAGACCTCGCCGTCCGGGATGTTGTGCTCGCCGGCGCTGACGATGGCCGGGATGTCCTTGATCGAGAATTTCAGGTCGGTGCCCGGGCCGGTGATGTGGACCTGGTCGGTCGCGTCCATCAGCTTCTTCAGGGCGTTGGCGGCGGGGACCAGGCTCTTGTAATCGACCAGGCAGACCTTGAAATAGAAGTCCTCGAAGGCCTCGGTGCTCATTCCCGCCTGCTGGGCCATCGACGGCGTCGGCCAGCGCAACACGCACCACTTGGTCTTCTTCACGCGCCAGTCGATCACCGCGCGCAGGTGCTTCATCGCGAGCTTCATGTTGGCCGCCGGGACGTCGCTGCTTTCCGCGATGTTGTGGCTGCCGCGCACCGCGATGTAGGCGTCCATGTCCTTCATCTCGGCGAGCAGGTGCTTGGCCATCAGTTGATACTGGGTGTCCTCGGCGCCGTTCAGCATCTCGCGGGTCAGGCGGGAATCGTGGATCCGCAGGAAGGGCAGCGCGCCCTTCGCCCGCGCCTCGCGGATCAAGGCGAGACCGATCGAGTCCGGCACGTCGTAAAGGTCGATGAGGATCTTCTCGCCCTTCTTCAGCGAGGTCGAGTAGCGGACAAGCTGGCGGGCGAGTTGGTCAACGCGGGGATCGTGCATGCGGCTATCGCTTAAAGTGCCAAGTCAAAAGGGCCAAGTGCCAAGTTGGGGAAAGGCGGTTCAAACCGGGGATTCCAGCAGCAGCCCCTGCGGCACGAAGCGGGCGAAGTCCGCGGTGTTCCGGGTCGCCACGCTCGCGCCCGCGGCGATCGCGCTGGCGGCGATCATGCAATCGGCGTGCGAGCCCCGGCGCCGTCCTCCGAGATTGAAGAGGCGCGCGGCCTCCTCGCCATCGTGCCAAGTGAAGTCGCGCAGCTTGCGGTTCAGCACCGCGAAGGCCGCGTCCTTCTGCTCGCGTGTCAGCGGGCCGTTGCAGAACTCCGACCAGGCGATCGCGCTGGCACCGACCTCGCGGCCGGCCATCAGCCATGCGCGGACTTGCCGGGCGCCGTCGGAGCCGACCGTCACCAGCTCGACCAGAAAATTCGTGTCGAGGTGGATCATGCCTCCCACCAGTAGCGCTTGGCCTTCCGTTCCGCTTGCACGGCCTTCTTGAAATCCTCGCCCTCCGCGAGCGTCAGCCCGCCGCCGCCTTGCAGCCAATCGAGCGCGGCCAAGGGGGACGGCCGCGCTTCCTCGCGATCCGCCTCCTCTTTCAAACGCCGGACCGCCCGCCGCATCACCTCGGACTTCGACACCGCCCAGCGCTTCGCCAGGGTGTCCAAGGTGCCGAGCGTCCCCGTATCCAGCGACATGCTGGTTCTGACGAGTGAATATGAGCTCATGTGGTAATGAGTTACCACAAAAGGTCGCACGTCAAGTCTCCGTTTGGCATTCCGCCGCCCACCTGACAGCCTCGGCCTGTGCCGCGCTGGAAAGCCAGAACCTGGTGGATTTTTGGATTGCTGCTGCTGCTGCAGCTCGGAGCGGCGGTCGGATTCCGCAACTGGGCGATCCATCGGGACATCGAGCGCTGGGAGGAATACCAGGCGCGCTGCAAAACCACAGGGAAAGATCTCGGGATCAAGGGATGGTTGCCGGTGGCCGTGCCGGACGAGGACAATCTCTTCACCCATCCGTGGGTGATCGCATTCCTCGCGTCGGAAAGCTCGCCGCAGGCCGAAGCGGTGGCGAAAATGCAAGCATGGCCGGGGCTCGACTTGGACGGCTATGAAGCGCCTGCCGAGGGGAAGTCCTGGTTCGACGGTCGCGAGGCGGAAACCGCGGCGGTGCTCCAGGCCGGCAAAGAGCGGGCGGATCACTTCAGGGCGATTCATGAAGCGGCCGGCCGCGGCGGGTCCCGGGCACCGGTGGACTTCGATGGCTCATTCGAGAACATCGGGGGGCCGTGGACCCGCATCAGCGATCTCGGCGGGATGCTGGCGGTCCATGCCGACGCCGCGATGGCGTCCGGCGACGGCCCCGCGGCCGCCGCCGATCTGGAGGCGATGCTGCGCCTCGGAAATCACCTGCGCGGCGGAAACTTCCTGCTGGCCACCCTGATCGGGACGGGCTTCGAAGGCAACGCGAGGAGGATCCTCGACGCGGGACTTTCCCGGCGGATTTTCAACCCGGCGGATCGACGGCGCTTGCTCGCGGCACTGCGGACGCGTCCGGTTTCGGAGGAGCTGGCGGCGGTGTCGCAGCTGGAACGCCGGATGTTTCTCGCGGCGCTGGAGGGCCTGGTCTCGACCAAACCGCCCGCCGGAATCAAGGAGACGGTTGCAGCGTTTCTGAATCCTCCGCGACGCCTGGGGGCGACCAATTCGCTGCATTTTTGCACGACCTTGGACGCGCCGCTGGCAGCCGGTGGGAGTCGGACGGCATGGGAAGACTTCGACCGCCAGGTCCTTTCTCAGGAGGAAGAAACTCCGGGGACCGAGATCGCGGGGTTGTTTGTTGGACAGCTGGGCAACGTGGCCACCGGCCTCTTCCTTCACGAAGACGAACTCGACCTCCTCCGCCAACGCCTCGCCGAATAGCATCTGGTCCCTTCATTTGGCACTTGGCACTTCTCCCTTGACACTTCCTCCTCCCCGCATGCGCCTCGGCATTCTCGGCTCCGGTTCCGGCTCGAACATGCAAGCCCTCCTCGACGCGATCGCCGGCGGCTCGCTCGACGCGGAGATCGCGCTGGTCCTTTCCGACAATCCGGACGCCTACATCCTCGAACGCGCGGCCAAGGCGGGACTGCCGACCGGGGTCATCGACTGCCGCGGCTTCAAGACGAAATTCCCCGAGCAAGCGCAGGCGGAGACCGCGACGGCGTTGAAGGCGGCGGGCGTCGAGCTGGTCTGCCTGGCCGGCTTCATGCGGCTGGTGAAGGCCCCGCTGCTCGAGGCCTTCCCGGACCGAATTCTCAATATCCACCCGGCCCTGCTGCCGGCCTACCCGGGCTTGCAGGCGTGGAAGCAGGCGATCGACGACGGCGCGACCGAGTCCGGCTGCACCGTGCACTACGTCGACGGCGGCATGGACACCGGCCCGGTGATCGTGCAGGCGAGGGTCCCGGTTTTCCCGGACGACAGCGCGGAAACCTTGCACCAGCGGATCCAGCTGGAGGAACACCGGCTTTACCCGGAGGCTGTCCGGCGGGTCGCGGCGACGCTGGGGATCTGAGATTGGAACGAGGGACAAGAGGGGAACGGGCCCAAGAGGGGAACGGGCGGCTCGCCCGTTTTCCGGTCCAGGTCTGCGGGCGAGCCGCCCGCACCCCTCTTGCGAGGGCGGCCCCACGTCCACCCACTTTCACCCGCCGCCGCGCGTTCCGTGGTTTCCAAAGCCATCCCGGCCCGCTGTAGTTCCCCCGCCCATGCCACGCGCCGCCCTCGAACTCCTCCGCGAACGCCTCGTCTCCACCGTGCTCGGCTCGGAAGAGGCCGCGGCCCTGCTGCTGACCGCCCTGCTCGCCCGCGGCCACGTGCTGATCGAAGGCGCGCCGGGCATCGGCAAGACCTCGCTGGCCCACACCCTGGCCACCTCGATCGGCGGGACTTTCAAGCGCGTGCAATTCACGCCCGACCTGCTGCCGGCCGACCTCCTCGGCTACTCGCTCTACCGGATGGACCGCGGTGATTTCGAGTTCATCGCCGGCCCGGTCTTCGCCCACTGCGTGCTGGCGGACGAGATCAACCGCACTTCGCCGCGCGTCCAGAGCGCGTTGCTCGAGTGCATGAACGAGCAGCAGGTGACGCTCGACGGCGTGACCCGTCCGTTACCCGCGCCGTTTTTCGTCATCGCCACCCAGAACGACACCGACCGCCATGGCACCTTTCCGCTGCCGGAGCCGCAGCTCGACCGCTTCCTGCTGTCGATCCGGATGGACCTGCCCGCCGCGGAAATCCAGCAGCGGATCCTGCTCGCCCACGCCGCCGGGGAGATCAACGGCAGCTCCGCGAGTCCCGCCGCGCTGCTCGATCCCGCCGCGGTGCGGTCCCTCCAGGCCGCGGTCCAGCAGGTCAGCGTCGCGCCCGCCCTCGCCGGCTACATCACCGCGCTGTGCGAAAGCCTGCGCCGCCTCGCCGGGTCGGATCACGCCGTCTCGGTCCGCGGCTCGCTCGCCCTGATGCAAGCCGCCCGCGCCGCCGCCTACCTCGACGGCGCGCCGGCCCTCTACCCGGACCACGTCCAGTCGCTCTTCCCCGCCGTCCTCCGCCACCGCCTCTCGCCGGACGACGGCAGCGAACCCGCCGCGCTGATCGCCGCGGCCTTGGAGAACACGCCGGTGCCGTGAGGCAGGGCGTTTTCTAACGCCTTGAACGCCCCGCCGCCGCCCGCTAGCGTCCGCGGCCCGGAGTTCGGATGCCTGATCCGCCGCGCTTCGTCATCCGAGATTTCACCATGCCCAAGGTCTACATCCGCACTTACGGTTGCCAGATGAACGAGCGCGATTCCGAACAGGTCGCGCAGATGTTCAGCGAAGGCGGCTACACGGTCACCGCCGACGAGGCGGAGGCCGATGCCGTCCTGGTCAACACCTGCTCGGTCCGCGACCAGGCCGAACAGAAGGCGCTGGGCAAGATGGGCAGCATGGGCTCGCTGCGCCGCACCAAGCCTCACGTCGTTTACGGCTTCATGGGCTGCATGGCGCAGTCCCGCGGGCCGGAGCTTTTTCAACGAATCCCGCACCTCGACGTGGTGGTTGGCACGCAGAAGTACCACAAGGTTTTCGAATACGTCGACGCCATCCTCCAGCGCCGTCTCGAGCGCCGGATGGACGAGCTGCAGCTCTCGCTGCACGGCGAGAATGTCTGCGACGTGGAGGAGGAAAGCGGCTCGCAAAACACCATCCGCGACCACATCCCGAAGGACCTCAACGCTTCGGCCTTCGTCTCGATCATGCAGGGCTGCAACATGCGCTGCTCGTTCTGCATCGTGCCCGACACCCGCGGCAAGGAACGCGGCCGGCCGATCGCGGAGATCGTCGACGAGGTGAAGCGCCTGCGCGACCACGGCGTGAAGGAGATCACCCTGCTCGGCCAGATCGTGAATCTCTACGGCCGGACCGAGTTCGAGAAGGTCGACGGCAAGTCGCCCTTCGTGCAGTTGCTCGAAGCGGTCCACGCGGTCGAAGGCATCGAGCGCATCCGCTTCACCTCGCCGCACCCGATCGGCTACCGCGTCGACCTGGTCGCTGCCTTCACTTAACTGCCGAAGCTTTGCCCGCACATCCACTTCCCGATGCAGAGCGGCTCCGACCGCATCCTGAAGGCGATGCGCCGGCCGTACAAGAACGAGAAGTTCGTCGAGATCTGCGAGAAGATGAAAGCGGCCCGCCCGGGGCTGGCGATCACCACCGACATCATCGTCGGCTTCCCGGGCGAGGAGGAGGAGGACTTCCAGGCGACCATCGACACCGTGAAGCGCCTCGAGTTCGACAACGCCTTCGTCTTCCGTTACTCGAAGCGCAAGGACACCCCGGCCGCGGAGATGGAGGGGCAGCTGCCGGAGACGGTGAAGGAAGAGCGCAACCAGCGGCTGTTAGAGGTGGTCAACGCGCTGGCGATCGCGAAGAACCAGGAACTGGTCGGCACCGTCCAGCGGGTCCTTTGCGAGGGTCCGAGCAAGACCAACAAGCAGCGCCTGACCGGCCGCACCGGGACCAACAAGATCCTGATCTTCGACGGCGACGTCCACAAGCTGACCGGCCAGCTGCTCGATATCCAGGTCGGGGAAAGCACCGGCTTCACGCTCTACGGCAGCGTGCTGTGACGAGGATGGCAGGCGGGATGCGCGGCGGGATGCCCGGCGGGATGCCCGGCGGGATGCCCGGCGGGATGTCCGGCGGGATGCCCGGCGGGATGTCCGGCGGGATGCGCCGCCGAGAGTGTCGCCTCCGATAGGAGTGTCGCCTTGCAGGCGACATGACGATGGTCCGGGCGGCATTCTGCCGCCCGCCCGGCAGCCGGTCTGAAGCCGGCCCGAGGGATGCCCGAACTCGCGGCGGGGCTGGGGGACCACACGGGCCGGTCTGAAGACCAGCGGTCCCGGACGCGCCGGTCTGAAGACCGGCGGTCCCGGGAAGACCGGCGGTCCTGTCGTCACTCGGCGCTGCCAGGAGCGCCGTCGAGCGCCTTGCGCAGCTCCTCGATGGACTCAAAGCGCTCGGCACCGGGCATCCGCCACAGCGATTTCACCTCTGCCAGATGCTTTTCATAGACGTCCCGCGGCTTGCAATCGCGGGCCTTGCAGACGGCGGCGGCGCGGCCGATCGCGACGCCCATCATGCCGATGGTCTTCATCACGCGGATGGTGCCCAGCGCCTCGCGGGTGACGCTGATGTTGCGGCCGGCCATGAACAGGTTCGGCACGTTGCGCGAGTAGAGGCAACGGTAGGGGATCGGGTAGCCGATCTTGTTGTCAATGGCGTGGCGGTGGATGGCCTTCGCGATGAAGGGCCGGTCGGGCGTGGCCTTGGTGTAAACGGGGTGCGGGACGTGCAGGTCGATCGACCAGGTGGTCAGGACACAGCCGTCGGGGAAGGCCTTCTTGCCGTCGATGTCGGTGTCGGAGAGGATCACGTCGCCGAGCAGTTGCTGGGTCTCGCGGGTCCCTCCGATGTAGGCCATCCATTCGAGGCGGGCACCGCTGTGGCCCTTCTGTTCGGGATCGCGGGCGGTGTAGGCGCTGCGGTTCTTGATCGCGTTCCAAGCGCTGAAGGAGGCGAGCAGGTTCCAATCCCGGGTCTGCTCGAGTTGCTTGACCGGGTGGTTGTCGAAGCCGCTTTCCCAGAACCATTCGGCATGGCCGCGCTGGGGGTAGGGGAAGCCTTTCTCATCGAGCGTGAGCATCCACGGCTCCTCGCGGAAGGGCTGGGGCTCAGGCTCGCTCTTCCACATCCACATGTTGCTCATGCCCATGCGGCCCTTGTCGGTCATCGTCAGGTCGGCGCCGGCCCATTGGCCGATGAAGCCGTGCCCGGTGCAGTCGGCGAACAACGTGCCGGTGACCTTCTTGAGGCCGCCGGACTTCACCTCGAGCAGCTTGGCGGCGGCGATCTCCTTGCCGCGCATTTCCAGCCCGTAGGCGTGGTGGCCGAGGAAGAGCGTGATGTTCTTCTCCGCCGCCACCACCTGCGCCTTCTTGTCATCGACGAACTGCCCGGCCGGCGCGGGCGAGGCCTTCGCCTCGTCCTGGATCTCGCGGATGATGTCGGCCATCAGGAACTCGCTCGGCGGCAGGTTGCCCTTCGCCCAGACCCGGATCTCCGAGGAGCCGTTGCCGCCGAGGAGCTCCCGGTTCTGGATCAACGCCACCTTGCAGCCCATCCGCGCCGCGGAGATGGCGGTGCCGAGACCGCCGTAGCCGCCGCCGATGACCACCAGGTCGAAATTCCCGGCATCCTCGATGGCCCCGGGCGCACCGGGAATCTTCCACCCGATGCGGTCTTCCAGCAGGCACTTCTCCGGCGGGGTCACGCCCTCGCCACGGCTCAGGAAAATCGCGTCCACCCGGCCGTTGAAGCCGCTCAGGTCCTTCAGCGCGAGGGTCGTGCGGCCGGCGGGAAGCGTGGCGGTGCCGGCTTCCTCCCAGTGCCACTTGCCCTCGCCCTTGCCGAGTTCGCCGCCGACCTGCTGGCCGCCGACGCTGAGCGTGAAGCGTCCCGCGCCGCCGGTCCGGCCGAGGGATTCCGACCAGTCGATGGTCCGCACCCAGACCTTGTAGTCACCGGCTTCCGCAATCTCCACTTCCGTGCTGGCATCCACGACCGGCTTGCCGAGCCCGTGGGCGATCAGGTACGGCGAGCCCATCGTCTCGATGAACTGGGTGTCGATCTGCCAGCCGCCGTGGGTGGCGAACTGTTCGGCCTCGACCACCAGGCGGTCGGCAGCCGCGCGGGCCGCCGGAGCAACCATCGCCGCCACGGCGATCCAGGAAACAAGTCGGGTTTTCATGATTTTTGGAAAAGCCGATACGGAAGGCCGTGCGGGATCTGTCAAGCCGCAACCCGCCGGGAGGTTCACGGTTTTGCCAAGACCGGCCAGCCGGGAAATTGCCGCGCGTCCGGCTTCGTGACGTCGGTGAAGCGCGGCCAGCATTCGAAGGTCACCTCGCCGGCGGACTTCTTGAAGCGGATCAGCCCGTAGCCGTCGGCCCAGCCGGAATCTGGGGCGAGCTTCGATGGGTCTTCCTTTTCCCAAGCGGTGATCTTGCGCCGCTTCGGGTCGGGATTGGCGTAGGCGACCATGGTGATCCTGTTGTGAAAGCCGTCGAGGAAATCACCGGTCCAGCGCAGGGGCGAACCGGCGATCGGGTTGGCTCCCGGCTTCTCGTCCTCCGGCCACCACCAGCGGCCGTAGTAGTTGTTGACGATGGCCGGCACGATGAACGACCAGGGGCCGTCGCGGAAGTCGTCGATCCCGTGCTGGACCACGCTGGCAAGGTGCTGGTCGCCGCCGATGTGGACGGCGCGGGCCTGCCGGATCAAGCGGAGCGCCTGGTTGCGGCCGCTCTGGGGCCAGCCGTTCGAGTCGAGGTCGGCGTGGAGGCGGTTGTCGTGGCTGCCGTGAAGGTGGACGCCACCGCAGAAGCCGGTCTGGGAAAGCACCGCCTTCATCGCGACGCCGTCGCGCATCCCCGCCCAGTCGGCGAGGAACTTCTCCTGGCGCTCGCCGAGCAGCTTGAGGCCCGGGGTATCGATCACCTTGGGATCGTAGTTCGGGTCGCGGATGTGGTCGGGCCGCGGGCCTTTCATCGGGTGGCGGCCCAGCGGCCCGGTCTTGAACTTGCGGTCCTCGAGGATCGCGAAGTCGATCCCGCCCAGCAGCAAGCGGGTGTAATAGACGCCGATGCCCTGCTCGACCGGTTTCGGGTCGTAGGGATCGGGCAGGTGGGCGCATTGCTGGCGCTCGACCATTTCCACGTATTCCGGGTGGAAAAAGTAGCCGCCGTCGTGGCCGGCGCCGGCCATGGCCTGCTTGCCGCCTTCGCCCCACAGGTTCCCCTGGCCGATGTCGTGGTCGTCGGGAATGGTGACGCAGGGGCGGCTGCGGAAGATCTCCTTGAAGGCGAGGCCGAACTTGAGCCAGGCGGCGGTGTGCTCGGTGTGGTCGTAGGACTGGTCGCCGGCGAAGAAGACCAGGTCGGGATCCTGGTGGTTGATGTTGCGGGTGTATTCGGGGCGGAGGCCGCGGTCTTTGTTCGAGTTGCAGGACAGCGCGGCGACGACGATCTCGTCGCGCTCGCCGGGGTCCTTGCGGATGGTGCCTTCGAACATCGCCTGGTCGCCATGGCGGAGGCGGTATTTGACGTTCTTGGAAGCCTCCCAGCCTGCGACGCGGAAGCAGGTCGACCAGCCGAGGTCGTGGACCTTCTGGCGCGCGACTTCGCTCCAGCCGCCGTCCTTTTCCAGCTCGAGGCGGACCTCGCGGCTCTCCTTCGGATACAGCGGATAGAGCTGGGCGCTCAGCTTGAGCACGCCGTTGTGGACGGTGTAGATCCCGAAGGCGACGACCTGGTCGCGCGGCACCTTGAGGTCGATGATGGGATTCGCCGGGCGCTTCCACCAGTCGTTGACGCACAGCGAATCCTCCTTTTTCAGGAACGGGGCTTTGACGGGCGGTTCACCGGGATCGGTGACCTGGGCGGCGGCGAGGCCGATGGCGAAGGGGACGAGCAGCAGGCGATTCATCGGAAGGTCGGGTTAGCGGGGAGTCTTTTGGGGCGGTCCTTGTTTGTCGGCAAGGCGCTGCGGGGAGGCGCGGTCGAGCGGCCAGTCGGGCGAAGGCGTGTGCTGCGCTTTCATCAGCGCCACGGCCCGTTGGACGAGTTCCGGTTTGTCGGCGGCGAGGTTGGTTTTTTCGCCGGGATCCTTGGCGAGGTCATAGAGCTCGACCTCGGCCTTGGGCCCGTTCTTGACGGCCTTCCAGTCGCCGAAGCGGACCGCTTGGATCGGTTTGCCTTCGTGAAGTTCCCAGTAAAAGGACTCGCGCTGCGGCGCGGGTCCGCCCTTGAGGTGGGCGACCAGCGAGAGGCCGTCGGTCTTGCATTCCGGCGGGATCGCGGCACCGGCGAGGTCGGCGGCGGTGGGCAGGAAATCCCAGAACGCCCAGGGTTCGTCCGAGACCCGCCCGGCGGGCACGGTGCCGGGCCAGCGGGCGATGCAGGCCTGGCGCAGCGCGCCTTCGTAGAGGCCGCGCTTGAAGCCGCGGAGGCCGTTGGACGCCTGGTCGAAGCGCTTGCCGATCTTCGACTGGGGCGCGAACGACGAGCCGTTGTCGCCGGTGAGGATGACCAGCGTGTTGTCGTCGAGCCCGAGCTCTTTCAGCAAGTCGAGCAGCGCGCCGACGTCGGAGTCGATGCGGCTGACCTGGGCGGCGTAGGATTTCTCCTCGAGCGACCACGGCTTGCCGGCGTAGCGGCCGAGATCGTCGATCTCGTGGCGGCCGTGGGGCAGCGTGATGGCGTAGAACAGGAAGAAGGGTTTCGCCTTGTTCGAGCGGACGAAATCGAGCGCGGCTTGCTGGATCAGCTCCTGGGCATAGGTCTTGCCGGCCGTCTTGCCGTCGTTGCCGGGGAGTTCGATTTTCTTTTCGTTGTCCCACAGATAGGTCGGGAAGTAACTGTGCGCGTGGCGCTGGCAGTTGTAGCCGAAGAAGCGGTCGAAGCCCTGCTTGAAGGGGCTGCCGCTGGTGTCGAAGAATCCCATGCCCCACTTGCCGGTGCAGCCGGTGGCGTAGCCGGCGGATTTGAGGATTTCCGCCACGGTGACGGTTGCGGCGGGGAGCGGCTTCTGGCCTTCCGGCTTGATTTCCCAGTTGCCGCGGACCGGGCAGTGGCCGGAGTGGAGGCCGGTCATCAGGGAAGCGCGGCTCGGCGCGCAGACGCTGGTGCCGCAGTAGGCCTGGGCGAAGCGGGTGCCCTCCGCGGCCATCCGGTCGAGGCGCGGGGTTTCGATCAGCTTTTGGCCGTAAACCCCGAGGTCACCCTGGGCGAGGTCGTCGCTGAGAATGAAAATGAGGTTCGGCGGTGCCGCGGCGGCGAGTCCGGCGGCGGCGGTGAAGAGGATGGCGAGGCGGAGGACGGGGAACATGGGAGTCTGCGGTTCCGTGGGAAGGACTTCGAGGCTCCGGAAGCTCCCCTTTTCAGGGTTGCTTGTCGACCACCCCTTCTAAAGGAATACGACCAATACGACCGGGAAGCGTTGGATTTACCGGCGAAGTGGCGATTCCGAACAAAACGAATTTCTGGAAGATGCGACTCCGGCCGCGAGTAGCGGCCGGGTTGCCAACGGACCAGGATACCCAAAAAATGCCCCAACAAACCGACGACACACAGGCCGTGGAAAACCTCGGCAAGGCGAGGGATGCCATCGTGAGCGAGCTGCGCAAAACGATCATGGGAATGGAGGACGTCATCGACGAGATGATGATCGCCATTTTCGCGCGGGGCCACTGCCTGCTCGTCGGAGTTCCCGGCCTCGCTAAAACGTTGCTTGTCAGCTCGTTGGCGAAGACCATGGCGCTGGGCTTCAAGCGGATCCAATTCACGCCGGACCTGATGCCATCCGACATCACCGGCACCGAGCTTCTGCAGGAAGACCCCGAAACCCACCGCCGCAGCTTCAAGTTCCAGAAGGGCCCGGTTTTCACCAACCTCCTGCTCGCCGACGAGATCAACCGGACCCCGCCCAAAACGCAGGCGGCGCTGTTGGAGGCGATGCAGGAAAAGCGCGTTTCCTCCGGCGGCGAGGATTACAAGCTGGACGCTCCGTTTTTTGTGCTGGCCACCCAGAACCCGATCGAGCAGGAGGGCACCTACCCGTTGCCGGAAGCCCAGCTCGACCGCTTCCTGTTCAACATCATGGTGAAATACCCGAGCCACTCCGAGGAACTCGACATCATGCGCAGTGTGACCACCGATGACGAACCGGTGACCCATCAGGTGGTGGACGGCCCGACGATCCTCGAGTTCCAGCACCTGGTGCGCCGGATTCCGGCGGCTGAAAACGTGTTTGAATACGCCGCCGCATTGGTGCGGGCGACCCGTCCCGGGCAACCGGGCACGCCCGACTTCGTCAACAAGCTCATGTCATGGGGCGCGGGCCCCCGTGCATCGCTCAATCTCATCGTCGCGGGCAAGGCGAGGGCCGCGCTGCGCGGCCGCTGCCACGTGACGATCGAAGACATCAGGGAACTCTGCCTGCCGATCCTGCGCCACCGCATCATTCCCAATTTCGCCGCGCGTTCCGAAGGCATGACCTCCGACACGCTGATCGCGAAACTCCTGGAAACAATCCCCGCCAACGGCAGGTGATCCGATCCTCCCGCTGACTCATGTCCGTGCACCTGCCAGAAACCCAGTATCTCGATCCCGAGGTGCTGCAGAAACTCGGCGATCTCGAATGGGTCGCGCGCGAAGTGGTGGAAGGCCTGCGGGTGGGGAGCCACCGCAGTCCGCTGCGAGGCTTCAGCACGGAGTTCGCCCATCATCGCCAGTATTCGCCGGGGGATCCGATCCGGTCCATCGACTGGCGCGTCTATGGCCGAACCGAAAAATACTTCACGAAACTCTACGAGGCGGAGACGAATTTCGACTGCCACATCCTGGTCGATTCCAGCGCGTCGATGACCTACGGATCGGGAAAGGTTTCCAAACTGGAATACGCGAAGTTCCTGGCAGCCTCCATCGCCTACATGGTGCTCAAACAACGGGACTCGGTCGGACTTTCCGTCTTTGACTCCGAGGTGCGCGCCTACATGCCGCCGCGATCCTCGATGAGTGTGATCCTTGAGATCGACCGCCTGCTGCGGGTGACCAAGCCGATCCCGAAAACCACCATCGCCAGGCAGCTTCACGACATCGCGTTGCTGATGCGGCGGCGCTCGTTTGTCGTGCTGATTTCGGATCTCTTTTCCGACGTGGACGACATCATGGCGGGGCTGGACCACCTCAAGTTCGACGGCCACAACGTCGTCGTCGTCCAGCCGCTTGATTCCCATGAGTTGGAATTCCCTTTCAAGGGGACCTGGCGATTCGAAGGGCTGGAGGGCGAGGAACCGCTGACGACCCAGACGGAGCGCATGCGCGAGTCCTACCTCGCCGACCTCAACGCGTTTCTCGACAACCTCAGCGCGCGGTGCGCGGGCAGCCACATCGATTACACCGTGGCGAATACCAAACTGCCGCTCGATGCGGTGCTGAGCGAGATCGTCCTGAAACGCCAGAACCTCGGCGCCCCGCCCGCCCGGGCCCGTTCATGAGTTTCCTCAATCCATTGCTGCTTCTTGCCGCGCTCGGGATCGGGTTGCCGATCCTCGCGCACTTGCTCAACCGCCTCCAGGTCCAGCGCACCGATTGGGCGGCGATGCAGTTCCTCAACCGCAGCGTGCGCGTGCGTTCGCGGCAGATTCGTCTGCGCGATTTGTTGCTGCTGATGCTGCGTTGTCTTGCCCTGCTGCTGCTGGTTCTCGCGCTGGCGCGTCCGGCATGGCAGGGCGATACCGCCTCGTGGATTCCCGGGGAAAAGCGGGCGGGGGTGGTCATCGCGCTCGATGGTTCTTTCAGCATGCAACACGGCGAAGAGGGAGCCTCGCGGTTCCAACGCGCCTTGAAACAGGTCGAGGCCATCAGCGGAAAAATCAAAACGGGTGATCCGGTGACTTTGGTTCTGTTAGGTGGTGATGAAAAGCTCCTCACCCACAACATGGCCTTCGATCCCGGAAAGTGGGATGCGGTTTTGGATAAGGTCGCCGCGACACCATCGGCCATGGATTGGGACAGCGTGCCGAAGCGGCTGAAGGAGCTGGCCGGAGGCATGGAGGCTGCCCGGAAGGAAATCTATATCATCACCGACGTGCAGGCGCGCGATTGGAAAGGCGGTTCCGCCCAGTTCCATGAGGCGCTCACGGAACTGGGCAAGAGTGCCACGGTGTTCATGGTGCCGGTTCCCGGTGAGTCCGCGAACCTGGCGGTGACGGACTTGGATTTGGTTTCAGGCTCGCTTCGCAAGGGTACCATCGCGCGCTATCGGGCCACGGTGAAAAACTGCGGAACCGATCCGGTTTCCAATGTCGAAGTCCTCTGCCGGGTCCAAGGCATCCAGATCGACGGCAAATCGATCCCTCTGATCGCTGCGGGCGCTTCGGAAACCGTCTCCCTGTTCGTGCCGTTTCACAATGCCGGCGCCACACCGATCACCGCTGAAATCTCCGGTGATCAACTTCAGGTCGACAATGTGCGGCGTGCGGTCGCGGTGGTCAGGGACCGGGTTTCCGTGCTGTGCGTCGATGGCTCACCGGGTGGCGATGCGGGCCGGCTCATCACCGCGGCGCTCGTCGCGCGGGGCGATGGCGCCGATGACGAGGACTACACGGTGCGCTCCACCCCGTGGCTTTCATTTCCCGCGGAGGATCTTGGAAAAGTCGATGTGATCGTCCTTGCCGACGTGCCGGAAATCACGGCGGACCAGGCCACCCAACTCTCGCGGTTCGTCCGGGAAGGAAACGGCCTGGTCTGGTTCGCGGGAGATGAAGTGAAAGCCGCCTCGTGGAACGAGCGCGCGGGTGAGGGCGCGAGCCCGTTGTTGCCCGCATTGATCGTCCGGACGCTCGACAGCAGCGACGCCGTCGGTGCCGGCAGGCCGCTCGATCCGAACATGCCCGATCACACGGTGTGCCTGCCGCTCCGCTCGCTGGCTGAGGATTTGCTGAGCGAAACGCGCTTCCTGAAATGCCTCGAGCTGAAACCCACTCCCGCGAGTTTCCCGGTGCTGCGTTTGGCAGGCAGCGGATCGCCGGTTCTCCTCGAGCAATCGCTCGGCCGCGGGCAGGTTTTCATGTTCGCCACTTCCGCGCAGACGACATGGAACAACATGGCGCTCACCCCGGTTTTCCCGATGTTGATGCAGCAGATCGTCACCTATCTGGCAGGCCGCGAGTTCGAGCGTCCGCAGACCGTCGGGGATTCGCTTTCGCTCTCCTTCGTCGAGCAACCGGATGCCAGCGACGCGGTGTTCGATACGCCCTCGGGCAAGACAATCACCGTCCCGGTGCGCGAGTACCGCAAGCAGTTCGTGGCGATGATCGAAAACGCCGACGAGGCGGGATTCTATCTGGCGCGGGTCAGCGTGCAGTCGGCCGGCATGCCTGTTGCGGTCAATGTCGATACCTCAGAATCGGATGTCGCGAGCCTGCCCGCGTCCGATCTCGCGAAGCATCTCGAAGGCACCGGCATCACCATCGCCGCGAATGAACCGGATCTGATGGCGGCGATCGACACGGCGCGCACCGGTCGCTCGTCGTGGAGGTTTTTCATGATCGCCGGCCTGGCGTTTCTGCTCATCGAAAGCCTTTTCGCGGATCGCCTGCTGCGTCGCCAGGAGCCGCGCAAGAGCCAACCCGAACCCATGCCTTCGGGCGATCGAGGAACACAGGATGCTTGAGGGAATTTCCAGTTTCACCCGGATTGAGGAGATCTTCTGGGCGCGCCCGATCGGAGTGGCCGCCATGCTTGCGATCTCGATCGGCATCCTCTTGTTTGGCGCATATCTTTACCGCCGCTCGTGGGGATTGCGCCCGGGGATGCGGGCATTTCTTGCCGTGGCCCGGGTGATCGTGCTGGCGCTGGTCGTGGCGACCTTGCTTGAGCCGACCGCGGTGATCATGGAGACCCAGACGCGGCAGCGCGGGCTGCCGGTTCTGCTGGATGTTTCCGAGAGCATGGCGATGAAGGATCAGCGCAAGCGGCCCGAAGACATCATGGAGGCGGCTTCCGCATTGGGCATCACGCCGCAGGATGAAGAGATGGAAGCGGATCGCGCGGTGATGTCGCTCGACGCGAACCAACGCCAAACCATCGCAGCATCGTCGCGGCTTGATCTCACAAAGGCGTTCCTCACGAGGCCGGCGCACCCGCTTTTCGAATCTCTCGGCGGGAAGCTCGACCCCAGTTATCATGCGTTCGGAAAATCCCCGCGCATGATCAGCGATTCCTTGCTGCTGAAACCCGCGGATGTCGCGGGCTTGGCGGCGGATCAACCGGCTACCTCCATCGCCGAGTCGCTGGATGTCGTCGCGAACTCCGGTGGTGTCCCGCCGGCGGGCATCGTGCTGTTTTCCGACGGCATTGACAACGCCTCCTCGCTCCGTTCCGAGGCGATCCTGCGCGACCTCGGCTCGCGCGGCATTCCTGTTTTCACCGTGCCGGTCGGTCTGGCCGATCCTGATGATGTGGCCCTGCGCAACATCGTGATGCAGGAAGTGGCGTTCTCCGGCGACCGTGTTCCGGTACGTGTCCAGATCCAGTCGAAGGGTTACGAGAAACGCACCGCGCGCCTCTCTGTATTGCTCAACGACAGGAGTGTTTCCCAGAAACAAGTCCAGCTCGAAGGCGGCTTGCAGTTCGTGGACATCGATTTCCGGGTGGATCTCTACGAAAAAGGCGCGGCGCGGGTCGCCGTGGTCATCGAACCGTTCGGAGATGAGATTTCCGCCGCGAACAACCGCATCGAGCGCGGCATCCGGGTCGTCAATGAGAAGGTCCAGGTGCTCTACATCGAGGGCAACGCACGCTGGGAGTTCCGCTATCTCTCGGCGATCCTGAAACGCGATCCGCGCATCGATGTCACTTTCATCGCCTCCAGCGTCGGCCCGGAGATCGCGAGGAATTCCCCCGATCACATCGAGCGGTTTCCGAGCAAGCGCGAAGAGGCATTCAAATACGACCTGGTGATCCTCGGTGACACGGACGCCGCATTTTTCAGCGAGGAGGAGCTGGATTTGCTGGAAGAGCTGATCCGCGACCGCGGAGCGTCGCTCCTGATGCTTTGCGGGCCGATGCATTCGCCGCTTTCCTATGCCGGCACTCCGGTGGAGTCGATGTTGCCGGTGCGATTCGATGCCGAGGGCAAGTGGGAGGAGGTTTCCGAGTCGGTGTATCCCGTGCTGACCTCCGAGGGTCGTAGTAGCATGGTGATGACGCTGGAGCCGAAGACGGCGGACAACGACCGCGTCTGGAGCCGCGTGGCTCCGCTCGACCACCTGCCGCCCTTGCTCGGGCCGAAGCCGGGAGCCACCGTGCTGGCGACGCTTTCCGACGGCGGTTCCGGCTCCCAGCGCTACCCGCTGGTGGCATGGCAGCGCTATGGTACGGGAAAATGCATGTCCCTCGCCACCGATCGCTTGTGGCGTCTGCGCTTCAACACCGGCGACAAGTATCACTGGCGCATCTGGTCGCAGAGCATCCAGTTTCTCACGCTTTCCCGCCTGATGGGCGAGCACAAGCGCATCCGGTTGGAAACCGATCGCGCCGTCTATCCGCTCGGTGGGCAGGGTCGGCTCTACGCGCATGTGCTCGATGAAAACTACGAGCCGATGGTGCAGTCCGGCTTCGATGTGTTTGTCGGCGCCCTCGATGGAAGCGATGCCAAGGAACGCGTCAGCCTGCGCCCGGATCGCACGCAGCCGGGCTTGTACGAGGGATATTTCTCACCACCCGGGGCGGGGCGTTACCGGATGGAATCGAACGAGGACGATCAGCCGGTTTCCAACACCACGGAGTTCCAGGTGGTCGATGCGAAGACCGAATTGACCGACACCGACATGCGCCTCGCGCAGATGGAACGGATTGCCGAACTCACAGGCGGAGCCTGCCTTTCCATCCAACAGCTTCCCCGGCTCGCGACACTCCTGAACCAGGAGCCGGTCACCACCACCGTCCGCTCGGAACGCGCCCTTTGGGACAATGGCCTCGTCGCCCTGCTGCTCGTCGGCCTGCTCGGAGCGGAGTGGATCCTGCGCAGAAAACACGACCTTCCCTAGACATGGAGAATCCGCCCACAGCCCTGAACCTATGTCTGGAAACCGTTTGGGGTCGCACGCAGAAGAAGCATCTCTACGCGGGGTTGTTGGCGGTGTGTGTCTGGGCGATCCCGATTTTCCTGATCGGCGTGCTGGTGGATCGCCACGCGTTCCTGCCGGCGGCGGGACGGTGGGGCATTCTGCTCGTCCTGTTGGCCGTCTCGTTCTATCAGGCATGGCGGCGAGGCTGGCGGCACCTGCGTCGTTTCGATCCAATGCGCAGCGCGTTGCAAATCGAAAATCATCAGTGCGAACTCGACAGCCTGCTGGTCACCGCCGTGCAGTTTCGCGACAGCGGTGCGACTCCGGGTACTTCGTCTTCGCTCTGGCAAGCCACCCTTCGCAAGGCGGATGAAGCCAGTAAAAGCCTGCGCGTGGCGGAAATCGTGAACTTTGCGGCGCTGAAACGCCCGCTGCGGCTGGCGGCTCTCCTTGCATTGGTGATCGGTGTTTTCGCCGCAATCAACGCGCCGTTCCTCGCCGCCGGTCTGGCGCGGATTTTCGCGCCATGGACGACTGTTTCCTATCCGACGAAAACCCGTATTCAAATCGGCGAGCGCACGCTCATTCTGAAGGAAGGCGATGCCGCGAAGATCGAGGCGCGCCTCTCGGGAGTGGTGCCGGAGGTTGCGGAATTCGAACTGGTCACGGGCGAAGGTCGTCCGAAGGAGATCGATATTGAGGTGCTGGATGGAGTCGGCACCTATGCGATCGCGTCAGCCTCACGGGATTTCCGTTACCGGATCAAGGCCGGCGACGCGCGCAGCGATTGGCATGACGTGCGCGTGATCCCCGCGCCCCGCATTGATGACGTGAAGGTGGTGTTGGAATATCCCGCCTATCTGGAAATGCCGGCGGAAACAGTGGAGGCGCTGACCCTCACCGTGCCGGAAGGCACGCGGGTGAAATGGCAGCTCACCTTGGATCAGCCGATCCGCAAGGCCGTCTTGAACCGTGACGGGCAGGATCCATTGGAGCTGAAAATTGGCGGAGACGGTCGCGGGCTTGTGATCGAAGAGTTGGTTCAGGCATCGCGTGGATACAGTTTTTCGTGGGTGGATAAAAAACATGGATTTGAATTCACGAGTCCCCGCTATCACATGCAGGTGGCTTCCGACCAAGCGCCGCGCGTCGAGTTGGTTTCACCCGAATCGAATGTCTCGGCGATGCTCGGACGCCAGCTCGATCTCATCGTCCGCGCCCAGGACGACCACGGCATTGGCTCGGCGACCATCACGCATCGCGTCAATCTCAGGCCTGAAAAGACCGTTCCCCTCCCGACCCCGCTTCGCAACGGTGAAGGAGAGCAAAAGGTCGGGTGGGACTATCGCAAGGAACTCACCGATCTCAAGATCGGCGACACGGTTTCCTTCGTCGTGGAAGTTGGCGACCGTTACCCGGCTCCTCATCTCGCCCGCACGGAAATGCGCCGCATCACCTTCCTCTCCCGGGAAGACTACCTCGCGCAGATTGAGAAGAAACTCGACCGCATGCTTTCTCGGGTACGTGCCATTTATCGTCAGGAGCGCGCTGCCCACGCCTTGGTTCGCGGCCTGGATGCCACCGGGGGAATTTTCTCGCAAACCTGCCAACTGGAGGCAATCCGCCAGGAAATGCTCCGCGAGCAACTCAAGGGAACGGCGGTGGAAGTGCGGGAGCTGCTGGCGGATCTATCGGCCAACAACATATCCGACGCGGTCGAAAACGAATCGCTCAAGCAAGTGTGCGCCGGATTGGACAGGGTCGCCGACGGGCACATCGCCCAGGCAGCGAACCTTCTGCGGGAACAAGCAGGTGCCGCAGGCAAGGACACGGCGAAAGGCCTCGCCGCGGCGGATGCGATGGTCAACAAGGCCGCACGGGAACTCGGCGGGCTGGTCATGCAGCGGGGCATCGACGCCGCGCGCGAGGTCTTCGCGCTGGAAACCCAGATGCTGGCGCGGGAACAAGCCACGCTGCGCTTGCGTGCGATCGAGATGGCAACGGCTCCTTCCGACGAAGCGGTGGAGAGTTTGTCCGGACATCAGGAGGAAGTCGCCGCGTGGACGGACGCGTTGCTCAAGGATTTGGCGAAAGGCATGCGCTACGACAAGCGGCCGCTCGCCGTCCTCGACCTCACGCGACGCATGAAGGAAATCCACGGGGCGCAAACGCAATCGAACATGATGGATGCGGCGGCCTTGACACGGAAGAAGGACTTCGCACCGGCGGCGGAGAAGCAGGCCGCCATCATCAAGCCCCTGCTCAAGGCGGAGTTCAGCGTCCGCACCGGCGCCGAGTATTCCGCGATCGTCGACACCCGGGAGCTGCTGGTTTCGCTGTTGGACCAACAAGCCAAGCTCCGCGCCGAGTGCGAAGCGATGACCGCGGAGCAGTTCGGCGCTGAGCGTGCCGAGATCGCAGCGAGGCAAATGGCGATCCGCAAGCCGCTGCTGGAGGCCCTCGTCCCATCGATCCCCGCAGCGCGCACAAGCCTGTTCGATGAGGCGATGCCGATCATTCCGCCGGTCGATGCCCTCCGTGCCGCCGCCGAGAAAAGCATGGGAGAATCGCTCGCCGGTATCCAGGCCGGCGCGAAAGAGGCGGCGGTTGCCAAACAACAGGCCTCCGAGAGATCCCTCGCGGAGCTTTCGGAGATTGTCACCAAGTGGTCGGCGGACCTGGCGATGCGAACGCAGGGGCTCACCTCACTCGTTTCCACCGCGATCAACCGCGGGTCGCGAATCGAGGAATCCGAAACCCGCCAGATCGGCCTGCTTGAACAGAGCGAGGAAGCGGCTCTCGACGAGAAGCCGACCAAGGCATTGGCGGAAGCCCAGCGGCTTCTGGCCGATGACATGATCGCCTTCAAAAAGGAACTGCTGGCACAGGACATGGCCAATCCCGACAAGGACGTGCCGCCGCTTGTGGACCTTATCGAAATCGCGGCCACCGCCATGACGAAAGCGGCTGCCGCGCTCGAATCGGAGAAAGCCGAAGACGCGCTGGCCGTCCAGGAAGAGGCCTCCGCCGCGCTGGCTCTTGCGAAGGAATTGGTCGTCGCGCAGGGCGCGCGGCTCGCCTTGTTGCAGGATATTCTGTCGTTCCGCCGCGCCGTTGGCAGCGCGAACCAATCCATGCTTGATATCGTCAACGAGCAGAAGGATCTCATCAAGGCTACCGAGGATTCCGACGAAGACGCGCTGGAGGCACTGATGCCGACCATGAAGAACATGCTCCAGTGCCTCACCGATGTCGCGCCGTTGCTCGATCTGGTAGCCGGCAGGATGGACGCCGGCTCCGCGCTTCTCTTCGCCGCATCGGATACGGAGGACGCGCTCGCGGCTCTTGAAGACGGCGATCAGGAGGACTCCCTCGATGCGCAGGAAGTCGCCGCCGAGTCGCTGGCGAAGGTGCAGGTTCTTGTGCAAGCCGTGACCGAACAAACCACCTATTTGGCGGAGATTGTCGAATTCCTCCACCAGTCGCTCGCGGCAGGCGCGTTGATGGAGTCCGGTCAGCGGGAGATTCTTCAATTGTTGGAAGCCGCGCCTGCAGAGGTCATGAAAAGGCAGAAAGATCTGCAAAAGATCGCCGAGTCCTATGGTCTTGGATTGGCGAGAGCCACGGGCATCGCCGATTACTCCAAAGCAGGCCAGCTGATGGCCGAGGCGGTGCGTTTCGGCGAAGCGGGCGACAACAGCGCCTCCGCCGGACAAATGAAACTCGCCGAGGCGGCGCTCAAGGGGAATGCGGATCAGCTGTTGCTTGTCATCGGTGTGCTTCACGGACTTTCCACCATCGAGGTCTTGAGCACGTCACCGCCGGAGCTCGCCGAGCTGTTGGAAGCCCTGACTCTCGCCAGCGACCAGCGGCAGATCTACCGGCAGGCGCGTTTCGGGAAAAATGAGGAGTTGCCCGGTCTCGCAAGCCGCCAACAAAAACTGGAACCGCGGTACACGAAGCTGAACCAAAAGGAAGCGCCTCATCCCCAGCTCGTGCTGGCTCAGGAACAAGCGCTGCAAGCCACCGCGGCATTGCTTGCTTCCGCCCGCGGTCAGGCCTTGCCCGCCCTCACCACCAACGACGAATCGCTGCGCCATTTCATCGTCGCGCAAGCCATCCTCCTGAACACGGCGGTCCCGCCAGCGAGCAGCTCGGACTCCCTGGTGATCACAGATGCGGAATCGACCGATCTTTCCATGTCGCTGGCCAATGCGGTGTCTGATTTTGTCAGCGGCGAGGCCCCCAAGGACAAGCGCACCGAGTGGGAAACGCTCGGAACGCGCAACCGCGCCGCGCTCAACCAGAATTTCGCCCGCGAGCTGCCGCTCGAGTTCCGGGGCATGCTCAAGGATTACTACGAGAAAGTCGCGAAATAGTGAAAAACCTGCTCTACGCTTTCCTCGCATTTGTTGGTTGCTGCCTGCACTCGCTTCCCCTTGCGGCACAGGTTGATGCTGGCGTGACTATTTTCTCCACAGGCTGTTAGGCGAACGCTTCGCCGACAGGGCGATCCGGATGATCAAAGAACCCCACGAATCTAACAAACCTTCAAAATGAAAACGGCAATCTTTGATGATCTGGCAAAGAAGTTGAGTCTGGTTTTTGCGGCATTTGCATGCCTGGATCCGAGCGGCCTTCATGCGCAGGAGATCGTGGCGGACGGGAATGAAACCGAAGAGGTGAGTGCTACGGAGCTGACGGAAGCCGCGGACCGCGCGATCGAGAGAGGTTTCGAATATCTCATCGCGAACCAGAACCCCGATGGTTCGTGGACGTCGGAGAGCGGCGCGATTGACATTGGCGGAACTTCGCTGGGCTTGATGGCCTTCATGGTGAAGGGCCATTTTCCGGGCTTCGGCCGTTACGGCGAGCCGCTGAACGAGGCGAAAAACTACTTGCTGAAAAAGGCCAAGGAGTCGGAAAGCGGCGTGATGGCCGGCATGTATGAGCATGGTTTGTTCACGCTTGCCATGTCGGAGCTGTGGGGCATGACCCGTGATGTGGAGGACAACAAGGCCATCCAAACAGCGTTGGAAAGAGCGGTCGAGGTGATCTTGCGCGCGCAGAGTCCTCTCGGCGGTTGGCGCTATTCGGCGCGCCCCGATGCGGGGCAGGACACCTCTGTCACCGCGACGGTTTTCGTCTCCCTGGCATCCGCCCAGCAGGCAGGGATCCTGGTGCCCACCGAGACCATTGACCGCGTCGTCGGATACCTCCGCGACCAGGTCTGGAACGAACAAACGGGCGGTTTCGGCTATCAGGGAAAAACCGGCACCACCCTTGCCTGCACCGCCGGTGGCGCCTACGTCGCGCAGCTGTGTGGCAAGCGCGATACCGAGTGGGTCGGGGCTGCGATCCGTTACCTCGAAAACAGCCCGAAGTCATTTTCCCGCGAGGAAATCGGCTATTACTACTATGCCCACTACTATGCCATTTCGGCCATGGTGCAGGCGGGCGGCGATCACTACGCCAAGTGGTATCCGCAGATCCGCGATTCGTTGATCAAGGCGCAGCAACCCAATGGTTCATGGCATGAAACGGAAAAAGACTATCCGAACAATACTCCGATGGCGATCATCATCCTCGGGACACCGCATTGCTACATCCCGATCTACCAGCGTTGATTTCCCTACACGGAAGATTTCCCGCCTTCGAAGCGTATTCCGCACCTTGATCCCATGATTGCCATGAAAAGTTCGACGACTTCCGCCTTCGCCGCCATTGCCGGGATGATCGGCTTTGGTTTGCCCGCGCACGCCGATCCGAAAGCAGTGGCGGGAAATTCCCTCACCGCCGGTGGCGAAGCGCTTCTCACGGAATACACGCGGATGCTCGATGGGTTGAGGGCGGAAGTCCAAGCCGCCGTGCCTGCCGTCGATGAAGCGAGGAAATCCGGATTCATGGCCGTCCGTGCCGAGTGGAGCGGTCTTGAGGAACCCGGCGCTGAAGCTCCCGCGGACGAGCAGAAAGCCTACGCCGAGGCCCGCGAGAATACCGAGGCCAAAGTCCTGGCCGCCGCCCGTTTGCTGCTCAAGGAACTGGATGGATTTTTGGCCGGCGACGAACTCGACGGCAAGTTGATGAGAATTGCGATTCTCACGCACGCCACCCCGCGCGGAATGGCGGAGTTTTCCCAGCAGGGTGCCGAGGAGGAAAAGATCATCGACAGGCTATTCGCGGATGAAGCGCTCATGAAGCAGATCCTCGAAGCCGGTGGTGCCAACGGCGGTTCCTACGGACAGGCCATGCGGGTCTACGCCACGATTCAAAAAGCCAGCGGACGCTCGCGCGAACCCGGTAGCATTTTCCAGCGACTGGCGCTGGGCACCGCCTTGCACACCCCGTGGAAATCCAAAAAGGAGAAAGTCGGAGTTTATGGCATCGTTCACCGGACGGATACGCCCCACGGGCAAATCGAGCGGTACATGCATTACGAGAAGGCCTTCCTCGATGGTGAGTTGGATCCCGCGTTCAAAGACATGACCGCATGGGAATGCCGTTTCATCACCGACGATCCGCACAGCAACGAAGACCTGGCGTGGATGAGGGAAATGATGCGGGTCTATCGCCCGGACCACATCACCTATCCGGACTACAAGTGGCGGTATGTCCGTATCGTCAAGGACGACATGCCCTATTGCAGTACAACTCATGATCCGTCGCTTGGTTCCACCGCACAAGAGGCTCTTGCGCTCGGTGGGATCTGCGGACGCCGCGCGTTCATCGGGCGGCTTTCCCTCCGTGCTTTCGGCATTCCCACGAGGGCTTCCACGCAGACCGGCCACGCCGCGTTGAGCCACTGGACGCCGGACGGCTGGACAATCTGCCTCGGCGCGTGGTGGTCGGTGGCTTACTGCGGTCCGCAGGGCGGGCTTGATATCCTGTTGGAAACCCAGGCGCGCGAGTTTCCCGAGGAGTTTCGCAAGGTATTGCGGGCGCAATGGATCGGCGATGCTCTCGGCGAGGAGGATGTGAGCATCCGACACTACGGCAAAGGTGGCGGGTTCTGGGAGAGTCTGGCATTTTGCAAAAAGCAGGCGGTCGTCAAGGACGCCGAAATCAAGGCACTCGAGCTGACCGGCGGCATGAAACTCGGCGAGTCCGATGAACTCATCGGCGATGAGACGGGCCTCGCGGTGGAGATTCCTGAAGATCAGCGGCAGATCGTGGTCGCCGGGGATGGGGTCATCACCATTCCGGGCGTGGCCTGTTACTCGCCGCGCAAGCCTTCGGATCGGGTGGTGTTCATGAAGAGCTGGGGTGAGGGTTCCCAAATCCACTACGGCCGCCTCGGCCAGCGTCCCGAGCTGATCAAGTACCGCATCGAGGTGCCCGCCGCCGGTGAATACGAACTCACCGCGCGGGTCTCCACGGTTTCCAACAAGCAGGAGATGGTCCTGCGGATGAACCGGGAAGAGCCGGTTTCCCACGGGCTTCCCTACACCAAGGGCGCGTGGATGGAGATGAAGCCGCTGAAAGTCAAACTCGAGGAAGGACGCAACATGATCAGCATCACCGCCCGCGCGCCGAACCGCGGCATCAGCATCAAGAGCTTTCAGTTGAAGCCGGTGGAATGATGCGGCTAACTGGATTTCCTGAAATATGAACATGCTTTCTCGCGCCATCCTTGCCCGTTTCGTCGCCATCGTCACCGGCGCGTGCCTGCTTTCCGCCTCCGCGGAGGAAACCGCCGCGCCCGTTCCGGCGGAAAAAATCACCGGCGTGGAAGCGGCTTTGGCGGGCAGCAGGAATGAATCCTCCGCCGCCCGCAAGCGGCTCGCCGTGAAGCGCGTGGTGAGGGATGCGGGTGAGTTGTTCAAGGCCCACCCGGCAGCTCCGAATCGCTTCGAAGTCTTGGCGGTTCTCTACCTCGCCCAGCAGGAACTGGTGGCCTCCGATAATTCCCCGGAGAACCGCGAGGCGTTTCTGGCAACCTGCAAGCTGCTGGCTGCCGCACCCGACGAATACGCCGGGCTACGATTTGATGCGGAGCTTCTGCTCACGCAAAGCGAGATGGTCCGCAAGGGCGCGGACACGGCGGAGCGGGCGAAAGCCTTGATGCCGCTGGTGAAACGTTACCGCGGCACGGATGTGGAGGCGAAGGCCATCAAGGTCGCGATCGTGATGGCGCTGGAGTTGGGGGAAACCCGGCTGGTCAATGACCTGCAGCAAATCATCGCGGAGCGCCTGGCCGGCGATCTGGAGATGATCGGTTTCCAGCGTGAGAAGCTCGGCGGGCAGGTGATCGGCGCGCCTTTTTGTGGAGTATTCGAAACATCCAACGGCAAGATAATGCGATTTCCCATGGATGGTCTGGGGAAAACGACCGTGCTGTGCTTTTGGTCGAAAGAGGGCGATGGCATGAAGAACTTGGAAGCGCTCGCCAATTCGGCCAAGGAGCATCAAGCGAACACATTCGGGCGCATTCTGATCGTCAGCTGCAATCTGGATAATTTGCCAGATGCCGGGGAAAGCGTGTTGCGGGGCATGGGTGTGGATTGGCCCGCCCTGCGTCTCCCCGGAGGTCGGGAGAATCCCCACTACCGCGCCTTCGCATCGAAAGACCGGACGCTCGTCACGCTCAGCCCGAGTGGCTACGCGGCACTCATCATGTCGGGCTCGTTGAGGAACAACAGCGCGAGAAAAGACGAAGTGAACGGCGTTCCTGACTACACCCGCCTATTCACCGTGGAACTCGAGCGTGAATGGGCGAAGGCGGGTTATGCGAGCCGGTTGATCTCGCATTTCACAGGTGAGTTTCTCGTGCTGGATCCAGAGGGGCCGCTTGATCCCGCCATGCCACCCGAGTTGAAAGCGCTCGGTGCCGCAGGTTCACGCATCATCGGTTCCGATTCAACCGTTCCGGAAGAAACGCATCGAGCCATTCAGGATTGTTTCGTTCCCCCACCACAGCGCTACCGGACACCAAACGCGGAGCTCAAAGCGAACTATGTGAAAGCCGAAGCACTCTGCGCGAAAGCCATCGAACAGCATCCACAAGCCACCGATCTGTGGATCGTGCGCAACCGCCGCATCACCGCGTTGATGGGCCTGTGGAAACTCAGCTCCGATGCCGCCTGCCACGAGCGCGCCGCTGCCGAAGCGAAGCTTGTTCTCGAATCGAAACCACCCGCCGGAACCGAAGTCGTCGCACGTTTCTGCATCGCCAGGGATACCTTGCGCAAAGCCGATGCCCAACCGAAACAGGTCATCGCTGACTTCCTGACATCTTGCGGCGGCGAGCGGGCGCCCGGTACGGCCTTGGCTGCAGCGGCCTTGCTGGCACTGGAAGTCGGCGACCGCGCGCTCCATGAGGAATACCGCAAAACCATCCTTGAGCGGCACCCCGAGGAACCGGCGATGTGGTCGACGGTTTCCTTCCTGCTGGACCGTGATCATCGCTACTGGCTCTATCAGGTTCCTTTTGCTGCCGGCTGGTCATACGGGAAGCGCGAGGAGTATTTCATCGCGTTGGGCGACCCCGAGGATTGCAAGCGCAGCTTCAACGGGGATTTCAAGACACCCTCTGGCGGAACGTTCTCAATCCCGAAAGATACCGCAGGCAAGTGGACGGTCGTAGTATTCACGACAAAACAGCAGCCAGGCTACGAGCACTCGGTGAAAAGCATCATGGGCCAGATGAGATCCCTCAAGCCACTGGTCCAGGGGCGAACCCGAGGTGATGTGAAGGTCATTGCAGCCATTTTCGACGATGAAGTTCCACCTGAAGCTGCCGGTTTCAATGAGGCCGCCCTCGGTTGCCCGGTGGTGATGGTGCCTGGTGGACTCAACAATCTGCTGGTGCGGAAACTCGGCATCATGGGGGAGCAGGATTCCCCCAATCTGCTCGTTCTACGGCCGGATGGCAGCATCGCAGCCTCCCTTTCGGGCCTTGCCCTCCACAGAAGGCATGGCGGAGAAATCGTGAAGAATATCATCGGATGGCAAGAGGAAAAAGCCGTCACCGAAGCGCTGGCTCGCGGTGATATCGAAGAAGCCAAGCGTCTCGCATTTCTCATGGCCCCCACCGAAGAACCGGTGCCGGCCAACCCCAAGGAAGGCAGCGTGAAACCCGAGCCCCACAGTAATCACCAGCTGCGCAGCCGGGCCAAGGTTTACATGGCGCTGAAAGATTACAAGTTGGCGCTGGCGGACATCGAAGAGGTCATCAGCCGGCAGGTCGCAATCGATGGAGGCATGAGCCTCCGCTCCAAGGAACTGGATGACGCCGAGAAGTTGCGGGACGAGATCCTCGAAATGCGGGGAAAGCCCTAGGTGTTCAGAATGGATTTCGAGCAGGTATCCTGGGCGGCTGGCCGGTCGAGGCGCGGGGTCCGGCGGACCTTCTGGCCGTCAACCCCGCGGTCCCCTTGCTCCGGGTCGTCGCCGGGGATGAAGATGAGGGGACGCGGAGCAGGGGAACCACGGGTGCTCAGCGGCTTTTGTTAGACGGAGCCGCCAGTGCCTTCGCGGCGGCTTCCGGTTGATAGCCGGGGTTGGGTTGGTTCGGCATCGGCGCGTTGGTGCGTCTGATCCAGCCGAGCAGGTCGTCGAGCAGCTCGCTGGCTTTCGTCAATTCGCTTGCGGCGAGGTTGTTCCTTTCACCGGGATCTTTCGAAAGGTCGTACAGTTCCACCGCCCCGTTGGCGGGGAGTTTTTCGCGGCCGCCGTCGAGCTGCCATTCCTCGTGGAACAGGTGGAGCTTCCAATCGCCCTTGCGGATGACCGAGACCGGGCGGCTGCGGAAGCCGAGCCGGACGTCGCCGGCGCGGCCGCGGATCACCGGGTTGTCGAGGTAGCCGGGGAAGTGCCAGAACAACGACTCGCGGGCCAGGGTGCCGGACTGCTGGAAGAGCGGCAGCAGGTTCTCGCCGTCGAGGACTTTGCCGGCCGGCACCGGGGCTCTGGCCGCGGCGAGGAAGGTCGGGAAGAGATCGACCTGATGGACCGGCACCCGCGATGCCGAGCCCGCCTTGATGGTGCCGGGCCAGCGCGCGACGAAGGGCTCGCGGATGCCGCCCTCGTAGTAGCCGCCCTTGTTGCCGCGCAGCGGTTCCTGCGAGGATTGCTGGGTGCCGCCGTTGTCGGAGGTGAAAACCACCAGCGTGTTCTCCGCCAGGCCGAGTTGCTGGAGCCGGGCCATCAGCTGACCGACGCCGTGGTCGAGATCGAACAGGCAGGCGGCGTAAAGCGGATCGGAGTGCTGCTTGCCCGCCGCCTTGGCCTTGAATTTCGCGAGGCTGGCGGGGCGGGCTTCGAGCGCGGTGTGGATGCCGTGGTGGGCGACGAAGGCGAAGAAAGGTTTCCCCGCGGCTTTGGATTGCTCCATGAAGTCGCCGGCGGCGCGGGTGATTGAAAAGATGCCCTTCGGATCCTCGGGGCGATCGCGGCGCGAGTTCGGGTTGCCTTTCTGCGAGTCGAAGACGGTTTCGAAGCCCTGCCCGGCGGGCGTGGCGCCGTCGGAGCCGGAGAGGTGCCATTTGCCGAAGATCCCGGTCGCATAGCCGGCCGCCTGGAGGGCCTCGGCCAGGGTGAGGTGGGAGGGGGCGAGGCCGGACTTGTTGGGGACCGGGATCAGCCGCTGGAAGCGCTTCGGCCCGCGGTCGGTGTTGCCCACGGCGAACACGTGGTGGCGCGGCGAGTAGGTCCCGGAATGCAGCGAGGCGCGGCTGGGCGCGCAATTTCCGGCCGGGGCGTAGGCCTGATGGAAGACCATGCCCTCCCTGGCCATCCGGTCGAGCTGCGGCGTTTCATGAAAGTCGCTGCCGTTGTAGCCGACGTCCTTCCAGCCGAGGTCGTCGGCGTAGATCAGCACCAGATTCGGCGGGGCGGCCGCCGCCACTCCCGCGCTGGCGAGAAGCAGGGGGAACAACAGGTCGATGGGTTTCATGGCGGCGGTGCGGGTGGCCGCAGGCGGGGGATGGCGATCCGCTGCGGAGGTCGGGGAAGCTTGGCGTTCCCAAGGGGCTTGTCGATCGCGGGCGACCGTCCCAAGGGATACTCCGCGGCCGGGCCGAAACTGCCGGTAAAAGTCAATGTCAGGCGATCCGCAGCCAGATCGCATGGGCCCCGAGGTCCCCGGACCGCGGGGAATGGCGGCGCTGGAACTCCCAGACCGGCCGGGCGTGATCGAAGCGCGACTCGTCGAATGGACTGCGCCCGCGTTCGCCGATCTGCAGCGGTTGGAAGCGCTGGATGCCTTCGCGCTTGCGCCATTCGAAGACGAAGCGGGCGTCCTCCCAGTCGCCGATCTGGCACTCGGACAAGGGAAGGCAGCGGGTGGGGTGGTCGAGGGTGGTCATGGGTTCAAGTGAACACTTTCCGCGGATTTTGTCAAGGGGCCGTTCACCGTCCCCTTCCGTTGACCGCTGCGGCCGGTGGGGTAGGCTCGGGCGTGTGCACGGCCTACGAACTCGGCAAGCGCGGCGGCTCGTTCCCGAGCCAGGTCAAGGCGCGGGCGATGAAGGAACTGCTCGGGCTGCCCGGCACCGCGATCATCCGCCCGACCTTGCCGGCCCCGGTGATCCTGCCGGACGGCGGGCTGGCGACGATGCGCTGGGGCTTTCGCCGCTCCTTCGCGGCGAAAGTGAAAGGCCGCCCGCCGGTCGCGCGGACGATCGTGAATTCGCGCGAGGACAAGCTGGCCGGCCCGACCTGGCGGCTGGCCTTCCGCGAGCGCCGCTGCCTGATCCCGGCCGCCGCGTTTTACGAGTGGGTCGAGCGGGACGGCCGCAACCTGCCGCTGCGCTTCACCCGGCCGGGCGACGACTGGCTGTGGATCGCCGGCATCTGGGAGGAGACGGAACAGGACGGCGGCTGCTTCTCGATGATCACCACCGAGCCCAACGCCCGGGTCGAACCGGTCCACGACCGGATGCCCGCGGTGCTCGCCGCGGAGCAGATCGGACCCTACCTCGCCGGAGAACTGCACCAGTTCGGGCCGTCGGCCGTCGAGCTGGAGTTCCAAGAGGCGGCGAATTTCCTGAAGCCGCCGCCCGCGCAGGGGGAGCTGCTGCTCTGAAATTCGGATCGACGCCCGCGACCGGTCCCGCCACCCTTGTTAGACCTCCGATTCCCGATGTCCCTGACCTTCCTCCACAGCGCCGACTGGCAGCTCGGCAAGCCCTTCGCGCGGATCGTCGACGAGGCGAAACGGACCCGCCTCCAGCAGGAACGGCTCGACTGCCTGCACCGCATCGCCGCCGCCGTGAAAGAACAGCAGGCCGCGTTCGTGGTCGTCGCGGGCGATCTCTTCGACACCGCCAGCCCGACCAAAGCGACCGTCTCGGCGGCGTGCGGCGCGATCGGGGCGATGGGCGTGCCGGTGTTCGCGATTCCGGGCAATCACGACCACGGCGGACCCGGCTGCGTGTGGGAACAGGAGTTCTTCCTTCGCGAAAGCCGCCAGCTCGCGCCGAACCTGCGGCTGCTGCTCGCGCCGGAACCGGTGGTGACGGAACACGCGGTGTTTTTCCCCGCGCCGCTGCTGCGGCGGCACGAGGCGGGCGACCCGGCCGCGTGGATCCGCGGCGCGCTGGACGGCGGCGGGTTCCCGGCGGAGCTGCCGCGGATCGTGATCGCCCACGGCAGCGTCCAGGGATTTTCCTCGGCGGCGGATGACGAGGAGGGGCCGGGCGCGGCCGCCAACCGGATCGAGCTCGACCGCTTGCCGCTCGCGGAGCTCGACTACCTCGCGCTCGGCGACTGGCACGGGATGAAGCAGGTCGGGCCGAAAGCCTGGTATGCCGGGACCCCGGAGCCCGACCGCTTTCCGAAAGGCGAGTCGAACGCGCCGGGGCATCTGCTCAAAGTCACCGTCACCCGCGGCGGCGCGCCGGTGGTCGAGCCGCTGCCGAGCGCCCGCGTCGGCTGGCACCACCTCGCGTTTTCCTTCGCCGACGACAGCGGTCTGGATCGCCTGGCCGAGCAGCTCGACGCGCAGATCGGCACCCGCACCGGCGCCGATCTGCTCCACCTGGAGCTCGACGGCTTTCTCGGCATCGCCGCCTCGGCACGGCTCGAACAAGTGCTGGAATCCTGGGACGCCCGCCTACTCCGCTTGAAGCTCAACCCGCGCGTCCGGGTCACCCCGTCCGACGAGGAAATGGCGGCCCTGGTCGAGCGTCCCGACGATCCGCTGATCGCCCGCGTCGCCCGCCAGCTCGTTCAAGAAGCCGCCGGCGACAGCGAGGAGGCCGCGGTCGCCCGGATCGCCCTCCGCGAGCTGCATGCGGCGTGCGAAGGAAAAAGCTGAAAACTGAAATGCTGAAAATCTGAAATTAGCATTCGGAACTTCAGTCTTCCTCACCATCCCGTTTCAGCATTTCAGTTTTCAGCGTTTCAGCTTTTCCCCAATGCGTCTCCTCTCCCTCACCGTCCGCAATTACCGGATCCACCGCGACACCACGGTCCGCTTCGATCCGGCGCGGACCCTCATCGGCGGACCGAACGAGAGCGGCAAGAGCACCCTCGCCGATGCCGCGCGCAACGCCTTGTTCCTGCCGGCGAAAACCGGTGGCAAGATCCAGAAGGCCATGCTCAACGAGCAGGTCCCCGCGATCCCCGAGGTTGAGCTTTCGTTCGAAGCCGGCGGCGCGACCTGGCATCTCCACAAGCGCTTCGGCGGGAATACCAAGGGCACCGTCGTGCTGCGGTCGGACCAGGGGCAAAGCTGGCAGGGAGCGGAGGCGGAAAGCCGGCTCGCCGAGTTGCTCGGCGGCGGCGCGTCGGCCGACGCCGTCCAGCCCTGGTCGCACCTGTGGATCCGGCAGGGGGAATCCGGCGCCGATCCTTCCCCCGAGGCCAGCTCACGGAAGGACGCGCTGATTTCGCGGCTGCAGAAGGACGGCGCGGCGCTGGTCATGCAGTCGGACCGCGACTCGCGGGTGGCGGCGAAATTTCACGAGGAAGCCGAGGGGATTTTCAACACCCGGGGCGTGGTCAAGCATTCCGAACTCTCGCGCGCCGAGCAGGCCGTCCGCCAGGCCGAGCAGGAGCTCGCCGCCGCCCGCGACACCGCCGTCCGTCTGGAACAGGCGGTGACCGATTTCCAAGCCGCCGGGATCGCCCTCGCCAGCGCCGCGAAGGCCTTGCCCGGTTTGCAGGCCGCCCTGCTCGAGGCCGAGACCAAGCTCGCCCGCGCCACCGAGTTGAAGCTCACCGAGGAGACGCGGCGGCTGGCGGCGGATAGCGCTGCCAAACACCACGACGAACTGGCGCAGGCCGACCGCGACATCCGGCAACTCGAGCAGGCCCTCGCCGCGGCCAAGGCGGAGATCGAACCCAAGCGGCTCCACCTTGGCCAGCTCGAGGCCGCCGCCGCGACGGCCCGCGACCGCGCCGGCGACGCGGAGAAGGCGCTCGACCTCGCCGGCACGGCCCATCGCGATGCCCGGCTGCGCCTCGATCTCGCCCGCTCCCATGTCGAGCGCTGCGACCTGGAATCCCGGCTTGCACTGCTGCGGGAGAAATCCGCGCAAGTCCGCGCGCTCGGCAGCGAACTCAAGCCGCTCGACGCCGCGCTGGCCGCCTTGCCGAAAGTCGCAGCGGCCGACTTGAAGAAGCTTCAGAAACTCGACGCCGCCTGCGCCACCGCCGGTGCCGCCTTGCAAGCGATGGCCACCGGGATCGAGCTGCTGGCCGGCACCGCCACCCTCGACGGCACGCCCTTGACCGCGGGTCAGGCCCGGGTGCTCAGCGAGACCACCGAGCTGCGCGTCGGCGACGCGGTGCTGCGGATCCACCCCGGCGGCGGCAACCGCCTCGCCGATGCCCGCCAGGCGCTGCGCGAGGCGCAGGGTGCGCGGCAAAAAGCGCTCGACGCGCTGGCGCTCGAGTCTGCCGCCGCCGCCCAGCAGGTCTTCGAGCAGCGGGAGGGGCTCGACCGGAAGCTCGACGGCCTGCGTTCGCGAATCGAGGCGATGGGGCCGGATGCGATCGCCCGCGACCTCGCCCAGGTCGAATCCGCGGTGGGCACCTTGCTCGGCGAGATCGCCCGCCGCGAACCCGCGCTCGCCGGCTTGGTCCCGCCCGGCAGCGCGCAGGCGGCGAGCTCCGCCTTGGCGGCCGCCCGCGAGGCGGCGGACGAGGCGGAAACCCGCGAAGCGGCGGCGAAAAGCGCCCTCGGCCGCGAGCAGGCCGCCGCCACCCGCGCCGCGGAGCTCTTGGAAGCCGAGCGCGCGGCCTTGCGCGGCGAAGAGAGCCGGATCCAGGAAACGACCCAGCGGCTCGGGATGCTGGCGGAACGGCACGGCGATCCCTCACGCCGCGCCGAAACCCTGCCGCAGGCCTTGCAGGCGAAGCAGGAAAGCGCGGCGCAACTGGCGGAGATCCGGCGGCAACTGGCGGAACTCCAGCCCGATCTCCTGGCCGGCGACCGCGACCGGCTCAAGCGTTCGATCGAGCGCCAGCAAGCCGCCCGCTCGGAGGCCTCGCAAACCCTCGCCGGGGCCAAGGCGCTGCTGGCCAGCGACGGCAGCACTGATCCCGAAGCCGCGCTGACCCTCGCCGAAGCCCGCGCCGCCAGCGCCCGCGAACACCTGGCCGCCGTGAACCGCCGCGCCGAGGCGATCCGCAAGCTCGACCACCTGTTCCGGGGCGAGCAGGGCCGGCTGGCCGACCAGTTCACCGCGCCGCTCGCCGAGCGCATCACCGGCTACCTCCGCTGCCTGTTCGGCCCGGACGCCTATGCCCGGGTGCGGCTCGAGGGCGAGAAATTCGGCGGCCTCGAGCTCGTCCGCCGCGGCAGCGAGGCCTTCGGCTTCGAGCTCCTCAGCGGCGGCACCCGCGAACAACTCGCCGCGGCCGTCCGCCTCGCCATGGCCGAAATTCTCGCCGCCGACCACGACGGTTGCCTGCCGGTCCTCTTCGACGACGCCTTCGCCTGGTCGGATCCCGAACGCGTCCAAACCCTCCAGCGGATGCTCGACCTCGCCGCCTCGCGCGGCCTGCAAATCATCATCTTGTCCTGCACCCCCTCCGATTACGCCGCCTTCGGCGCCGGCGAGATCCGGCTGCCGGCGGCGTAGGCAGGGCCCTCCGGATTCTCCGCCCCAGCTGCTCCCGACCCGGATCCCCGGACCCGGAGATCCGCCCGGATTTTCGTCATCCGATTTCATTCTTAACATTCTGGGAGGCAGTATCTTAACCGCGGTTCCAGCAATAAAATGCATGGCGCGCTGTAATCCCCCCTCCGCCTCGCGCGGCCTGCAAATCATCGTCTTATCCTGCACCCCCTCCGACTACGCCGCCTTCGGCGCCGGCGAGATCCGGCTGCCAGCGGCATAGGCAGGCGGGGACCGCCGGCCATGGACTGCGGCAGCCTGCTGCCGCTCTCACTCCGCCAGCCTGCTGGCGGGCAGGTCCGGAGTCCACAGGCAAACCCCGACTCCGCAGCAGGCTGTGGCACCAAAGCGGCAGCAGGCTGCACGCAGTCCATGGTCTACGCCTCACCGGGCGAGGGACTAAATGCATGGCGCGTTATAGGCGCGTTATAGCCGGCGCGCTTTAGGGGTGCAGCGGTGCTGGCGGAGTCGCAGTTCACCCCCTGCCTCACCGGCGAGTTGAACGAGTTCGGCTCGTCCTCCGTTCTGCTGGAGTTCAGCGAGAGTGAGAACTTCCTCAAGCGGAAGCCGGATCAGGGAACCTGAGCGCCGTGGGGATTCACGGCGGCGCCGCGAAGTGGAGTTTCAGCAGGCGGGCCTTCCGGCGTTTCCACCAGAAGATCAAACCAGTCCATGCGACCAGGTAGGACACCAGAACGAACGGAAATGAAAGCCTGAGGAACCACCCGTCTCCGCGCCTCGTGAATTGAATCGGGGATGACGGAGGACTTTCGACACGCTTCCATCGTGCCCAACGCAATTTCTCACGCAATTTTTCGCCGTCGTCGTCATACCGCATTCCAACACTCACGGAGCACCCACGCAAATTGAGAGTCAACCCCGAATGGGAGATCCAGGTGGCTTTCGTCACGGAGTCTTTCCACGCCCAGATCAAAAAGCCCAAAGTGAACAAGCCGAGCAGGAACAGCCGGGAGCGATACCAAGGGCGGATCATAGGTGAATGCCTGCCAGCTTCCCCAGCTTCCCCCAAGCTCCAATTCAACCGGACACGTGATCACTGACTAAATGCATGGCGCGTTATCGGCGCGTTATCCACACCCCCTCCGACTACGCCGCCTTCGGCGCCGGCGAGATCCGGCTGCCGCCGGCGTAGGCAGGCGGGTGCCGACGGCCATGGACTGCGTGCAGCCTGCTGCCGCTCTC
>CAMCYK010000026.1 GCA_945883695.1 Akkermansia muciniphila
CTGCTGAGGTGCCGGGTGCGGTGGTTCAGCGACGGGGTAGCGATCGGCAGCAGGAGCTTCGTGGAGGGGGTTTTCACGAAGTGCCGCGGACACTTCGGGCCGAAGCGCAAGGACGGCGCGCGGAAGCTGCGGGAGGACGCGGCGGGGAGCCTGCACGCGCTGCGCGGGCTGCGGGTGGATGCGGTGACTTGATGTCACCCGATGTCGGAGGCGCATCAAGGGCTCGAAAAGGCCCATGCGCCCTGTTTTGCCTGTCTTGCCGCTGCTTCCAGCTCGTGCAAGTCGGCGAGACGCCGCTTCACCGGGGTCCCGTCGGGAAGGTCCGCCGGCTTGGTGTGAATCCGGACAAGTCCTTCGCGCACCAGCGTTTCGTGCAGCAGAGGACCGGTGGACGGTTGGATAAAGGCGTGGTAGCGCCGGTCGTTGAAAGGATCATCCCACGCGGTGTGCACGGTAAACGCCCCCCGGGCCAGCAAGTCATGGACCCGCTGCTTGGCCCGGCGTCCAATCTCGACCGCTTGTTCATCGGAAATACCCAGATCCCTCGCCTGCTCGCTGATTCGCCGGTGGTTATCCCGGCCGCCCGCGTAGCTGCGGAACGCACTCTCCGGGGCATCGACATAATAGAGCCGGAATTCTTCGACCCGGCCGTCCGCCAGACGGATGCGGAAGCTGTCGCCATCGTTCTGCCGATGTGCTTCCAGACGGCAGCCGGTAAACACTTCGTAGGTTCCGGAAGCGAGCGGCGGGAACGGCCGGGGCCCTCCAGACGCGCCGTCGCGCCCTTGTTCGACCAGCCACAGGACCACCGCGGCGATCAGCAGCAGGACCACCCGCCAGGTTCCCTTGGGTCCGCGCCGCGCCATCGCTCAGAGTCCCTTGAAGCCTTGGTATTCCTGATAGGTGCCCAAGGGCATCGATGCCTTTCCCCAATCGCGGTTCAAGCGGCGGTAGCGCTTGATGAACTCGGTGGGATCCGCCCAGTTGATCATGTCGCGCGGCACGTTGTCCCGGTTCATGCCGATGCTCAGGTTGTGACGGATTTCAAAGTGAAGGTGGGCGGCATACATTCCGCGGTTGTTGCCGATAGTGCCAATTTGTTCACCGCGCTTGACCATCCGGCCGACACTGACCTTCATCTCCCTCAAGTGGCCGTAAAGGGCGTCGATGAAGCGGACTTGGCCGCTCGAGGGATCGCGGTAGGCGTGGCGGATGATGACCACGTTGCCCCAACCCTGGCGGACGTCGTAGGCCCAGGTGACGACGCCGTCGCCGATACTATAAACCGGGTCGCCCAGATCGGTGTCGCCGCCGCCCCGGCCGTTCCAGTCCTCGCCGAAATGGACGGGCGCCCGGAGACGGAGTCCGCGGGCCTTGTAGTAGCCGGCGGCATCGGGCTTGCCCACCGGGTAGTCGAAGCCGTCGGCCAAAGCGACGCGCGCCGTCCTCTGCTGGGCCGAGGCGGACGCGAGGAACGCGACGACCAGGGCAAGGACGACGGGCAAGAAGGGTTTTCGCGGCGATCCGCTCACCCCGCCAGTGCAAGGCCGCCGGGGGCCAGCGGCAAGAGAAATCCCTCCCGCTCTCGACCGCGGCCCGGGATCAGCCGGCCCCGAGCCCGAGGAAATTCGTGGCGATCATCACCGCGGCGACCCCGGCGGCGACGATGCGGTACCAGCCGAAAATCCCCAGCCCGCGGCGGTTCAGGTAGCCGACCATCCATTTCACCGCCAGCGCGGCGGAGACGGTGGCGGCGATCACCCCGACCAGCAGCGGAACCAGCCCGTAGGTGTCCCACATCAGGAGCGCGCCGCCGAACAACGCATCATACCGCTCCGCCATGCCTTCCACCGGCCACATCGCCTTCTTGGCCGTGGCGGCACTGAGGGTGACCAGCCCGAGCAGGAAGGAAAACTCGACCGCGGCGCTGAGCCGCAGGCCGATCAGAAGGCCGCCGATGATGGTCATCAGGCTGCGCGAGGTGCCCGGCCACATCGCCAGGCATTGGGCGAAACCGATGAACAAGGCCATTTTCAGGGTGATCTCGGCGAGTTCGACGCCCTTGGCGCCCCCGCCCTTCTTCATCCAGCGGTCCACCACCAAAATCCCGACCCCGCCGACAAACCAGGCCACGGCGATCCATTTGAAATGGAACAGCTTTGCCTCGATCCAGTCGTTGGCGAGAAGTCCGATTACCGCGGCGGGCAGGAAGCCGGCAATCACCGCGACGACCAGCTTGAGTCCTTCCGCGTCACGGCCCAGCACGCCGCGGAACATCTGGGAGACCCGCGGCCAATAGAGGCCGAGCACCGCGGCAATCGCCCCGCCCTGGATGCAGATCGCGAAGCAATCCGCCGCCGCCTTGTCGTCGCCCATGCCAATTCCCATCATCCGCTGGCCGACGATCAGATGGCCGGTCGAGCTGACGGGGAGATATTCGGTGATCCCTTCGATCACGCCGAGGACGAGCGCTTGCCACCAATTCATGCAGAAGTGGCGGGACCTTGCCGGTCATTATCGCGAGCGGCAAGGGATTTGCGGTTGCTTCGGGTGGCATCGCGAAGGAAGTTGCCGACCTCCTGTCACCCGCAGCATGAAGCGACGCTACCTATGGCTCGTCCGGCGCGCGTACCGCGCTTTGCGGCACCCGCGGTTGCGACATCGCGACTGGTGGCAGGCGTTGACCCAGGCGCTGTTCGAGCGGCACCTGTGGATGCCCTGCCGCGACACGGTGGCGACCGGCCTGACCATCGGCGTGTTCTTCGCGCTGGTCCCGCTGCCGCTCCAGATGATTTTCGCGGGGATCACCGCGATGCGGCTCAAGTCCAACGTGCCGATCGCGATGGCCGCCTGCTGGATCAGCAATCCGGTCACCAACATTCCCTTGTTCCTCGCCCAACTGTGGTTCGGCAACCGGATCGCGGAGTTCTTCGGCCTGAATCTGCCCGACATCCGTTGGTTCAAGGATTTCCTCCACTGGCTGAGGGAGTCGCACTGGTTCTCGGTGCCGGTCCCCGAATTCATTCTGGAAGCGAACTCGTCCTGCTTCTTCCTCGGCATCATGGTCTCCGCGATTCTCGCCGCCGCCTTGACCTTCCCGCTGGTCCACCTGTTCGCCGCGATCATGCCGCATCACCTGCCGGTGCGGCCGCTGCGCAATGCCAAGGTGTCCTCCTTCATGCGGAAAATCCGCGCGCAGCGCGAGGCGCGGAAACGGGCGAAGCGGGCGGGGTTGGAAAAACCGCTGTGACGGACTCAGTCGCCGCTCGGCCGGCCGAAGCTTCGCGAGCTGATCTTGCCGCCGCCGCAGGGCGCGCCGAGCCGGGTGCCGACGCTGACCTTCGGGAAAACATAGCGCACGAGCGAGCGGGCCTCGGCCCGTTTCAGCCCGGCGACCACCAGCAGGGCGAGCAGGCCGGTCGCCGCGAGCAAACCGATGGCCAGCGCGATCATCCGGCTCTTGCTTGCGCCACCTTCCGGCCGGGTCGCGCGCTCCTCGAACACCGTCGCCACGCCACCGGCGAAGCCCGTGCCGAGGCGCTCCGCGAACTCCGCGCTGTCGCGGGCGGTCATCAAGGAGCCCTCGAACCCGCGCACCACCGCGGAGAGGTCCAGCGACGAAAGGTCGGCAGGGCCTTGGATCTCCACCGCCTGGCTGGGCCCGATCTCCTTTTGCCGCGGTGCCGGCCGGCCGAGCTTGAAGGTCCGGCTGTCGGTCTCGAGGACCAGCACCATCCCCGGCCGGTCGCCGAGCCAGGCCTGTTGGAGATCGCGCGCGCGGTCCGCCACGCTGCGTCCGTAGAGGGAATCATAGAGGGCGAAATACATCCGGAACCCGTGCTTCGCCTCCAGTTCGGCGAGAGCGGCGGCGATCGCCTGGATCCGCTCCGGCTCGCGGACCAGCACCCGCGATTCGTCGAGAATCCCGTCTTCCGGCGGCGGCGGCGCGACGAACGGCCTGTCCTGGGCCCGCCCCGGCACGGCGGCACCGAGCAGCAGCAACAACGCGCAGAAAATCCCCTTCACGCCGCGTATCATCCCCACCCGGCCGGAGCTGGCAAGGCTGCATGGCGCGGCTTACTTGCCGGCCTTCTGCAAGTCCGCCTTCAAGCCGGTGAAGAACATCAGCGCGGCGGCCACGCAGATGCAGGAGTCGGCGATGTTGAAACAGGGCCAGCGGTAGTTCACCAGCGGGATCGTGATGTCGATGAAGTCGACCACGTAGCCGGCCTTCAGCCGCTCCCACAGCGGCGCGCCTTCCATGTGGGACAGCAGCGAGCCCTGGATCAGGCGGTCGGTCAGGTTGCCGAAAATCCCAGCCAGCAGCAGCCCGACCGACACCTTGCCCCAGGTTCCGACGAAGAAGTCCTTCTTCAAGCCGAGGGTGATGAGACCCAGAGCGACCAGCGGCACGATGAGGAACACCACCGGTGCCCAATCGCTGCCGTTGCCGAAGCCGAACGCCACGCCCTGGTTGTGGACCCGGGTGAAATAGAAATAGCCCTCGATCACCGTGACCGGCGGGTCCGCCGTCGCGAACGGATTGGACGAGCGGTCGGGCTCGGAGAAGCGGCCGATGGTCCAGAACTTCGTCCACTGGTCGAGGATGTAAAGCGGCAGGGTCACCCCCAGCAGGATCCACCCGATGCTCCGGTCTTTCGCCACCGCGCCCGCGGCCATTCCGTTGGTGGATTCGTTCATGGATCAAGCCCGGGAAACCGCCTGCACCACCGACTCGCAACGCTTGCACACCCCGGCCTTGCCGAGCGGCTCGTAGCGGCGGCAGCGCGGACACATCAGGTGCCCGGTCTTCTCCGCCTTCGCCGCAAGCGCGGGACCGGCGGAGACGTCGAGGTCGGCGATGATGAAGAACTCGGTCGCGAACTGGCGGTCGCGCAGCAGGTCGTAGACCGGCTCTTTCTCCGGGACGACCAGGGTCACCGACGCCTCGTTGTTCTTGCTGAACTCCTTGGCCTGGATCCGTTCCTCGATCGCCGTCTGGACGACCTTGCGGATCTCTAACAAGCGGTTCACCTTGGCCGTCGCCTGGCCGGACGCGAAGGCCGGATCCGCCTCGGGGAAGTCCTGCTCGTGGACGCTGCCCTCGGTGAAAGGGGCATGCTCCCAGGCCTCGTCGGCGGTGTAGGCGAGGATCGGCGCGAGCAGCTTGGCCAGCGCGGTGAAGACGTCGTGCATCGCCGTCTGGCTGGCGCGGCGGCGGACCGAATTCCGGGCGTCGCAGTACATCCGGTCCTTGGTCGCGTCGACGTAGATCGCCGAGAGGTCGGTCGCGCAGAACTGGTTCACCGCGTTGAAGACCTTGCGGAACTCATACTGCTCGTAGGCCTTGCGGCACTCCGCGACCACCGCGTGGAGGCGTTCGAGGATCCACTGGTCGAGCAGCGGCAGATGGCTCGGCGCGACCCGGTCCATCTCCGGATCGAAGCCGTCGAGATTGCCTAACAGGATCCGCAGCGTGTTGCGCAGGCGGCGGTAGGGTTCGGCGACCTGCTTGAAGAGATCCTCGCTGAAGGGAACCTCGCTCTGCCAGTCGACGGACGAAACCCACAGTCGCAGGATGTCGGCACCGTACTTGTTGTAGAAGAACGCGGCATCGGTCGGCTTGCCGGCTTTGGCGGCATCGGACTTCGAGATCTTCTTCTTGTCCTTGTCGACCACGAAGCCGTGGGTCAGCACCGCCTTGTAGGGCGCGACGCCGCGCCAGGCGACGCTCATCATGAGCGAGCTCTGGAACCAGCCGCGGTGCTGGTCGGTGGCCTCGAGATAAAGGTCGGCCGGGGCGTGGAGTTGCGGGTTCTTTTCCAACACGGCGACGTGCGAGCAGCCGGAGTCGATCCACACGTCGAGCGTGTCGCGGCACTTCGTCACCCCGGCGGGCAGGCCGAGCTTTTCCGCGAGTTCCCCGTCGGACAGTTCGAACCACAGGTTGGTGCCTTCCGTTTCGACCAGGTCGGCGACCTTGCGGGCGACCTCGGCGGAGAGGATGGCCTTGTTGTCGGCGTCGAAGAACACCGGCAGCGGGACGCCCCAGGTGCGCTGGCGCGAGATGCACCAGTCGGGCCGCGACTCGACGGTGCCGTGGATCCGGTTGCGGCCCCACGACGGCAGCCACTCGACCTGGTCGATGGCGGTCAAAGCCTGGCCGCGGAGGGTCTCGAGCGAGATGAAGAACTGCTCGACCGCGCGGAAGATGATCGGGGTCTTGGAGCGCCAGCAGTGCGGATAGCTGTGGCGGTAGATCTCCTTGGCGAGCAGCGCGCCCTTCTCCTCGAGCAGCTCGACGATCGGCTCGTTGGATTTGAAGACATGCTGGCCGACCAGGTGCGGCAGGCCGACCTCGGCGGTGAAATTGCCGTCGTCATCGACCGGCGACAGCACGCCGAGGCCGTACTGCTGGCCCACCACGTAGTCGTCCGCGCCGTGGCCGGGGGCGATGTGGACCGCGCCGGTGCCGGTCTCGGTGGTGACGAAGGTGGCGAGGATCAGCTTCGAGGTGCGGTCGAGGAATGGATGGCGCGCCTCGAGGTGCTCGAGCTCGCGGCCCTTCAGGGTCTTGAGCACCGAAGTACGACGCATGCCGGACTTGGCCGCGAGTTCTTCGACGAGCTCCTTGACCACGATCAGGATCTCGCGGCGGCCGTTGCCTTCGAACTGCGAGACCTCGTAGGTGAATTCCGGATGCACCGCGACGCCGAGGTTGGCGGGGAGCGTCCACGGGGTGGTGGTCCAGATGGCGATCGACGCGTTGCCGATGCCGAGCTTGGAAGACGACTCGGGGGTCAGCGGGAACTTGACGAAGATCGCGGTGCTTTCCTTGTCCTGGTATTCCACCTCGGCCTCGGCCAGCGCGGTGTGCGCGCCGTAGGACCACTGGACCGGCTTCTTGCTCTGATAGACCGCGCCGTTCTCCACCAGTTTGGCGAAGACGCGCAGGATCTCGGCCTCGTAGCCGGGAGCCATCGTGAGATAGGGGTTTTCCCAATCGCCGAAGACCCCGAGCCGGCGGAACGAGCCGCGCTGGACATCGATCCAGCCGGTCGCGAACTCGGTGCAGCGGCGGCGGATCTCGGCGGGTTCGAGGCCGGCGGCCTGCTTGACCACCTTGAATTCGATCGGCAGCCCGTGGCAGTCCCAGCCGGGGACGAAGGGCGCCTCGAAGCCGGCCATCGTCTTCGATTTCACCACCAGGTCCTTGAGCACCTTGTTGAGCGCGGTGCCCATGTGGACGTCGCCGTTCGCGAAGGGCGGGCCGTCGTGAAGGATGAAGGTCGGCGCCTTCTGGGCGCGGCGGCGGTCGATGATCTTCTGGTAAAGTCCGGCCTTGTTCCAAATCTCAAGACGCTTCGGCTCGTTCTCCACGAGGTCCCCGCGCATCGGGAACGTGGTCTGCGGCAGCAGCAGCGTGTCTTTGAATGGGGTGTCGGAACTCATCGGCGGGCGCGGAAGCTAGCAACCGCTCCGCAGGGGGTCAACCACCGGGGCGGGGTGTTGGAAATCAGGGGAAAACAGCGGAGGGAAGGGTCGCGAAGGGGTTCACGACGAGCATTCCGTCGAGGTTCTGGCCCGCCTGGAGATCCTCGCTCAGGAGGAAATCCGATCCTTGCTCCAAACCCGAGGCGACGATCATCGCATCCCACCACGACAGGCTGAAGCGCTCCTGCAGCGACCACGCCCGCTCGAACAGGTCCAGCCCGGGCGATGGCGGACTCCACGCCATGAAAGTCCTGACATCGTCCCGCGCCTCGGCCACCGGGAGTGAAACATCGAGCTTCCGGGTGACCGTCACGTAGTATTCCTGAAGCACCTGCAGGCTGATCCTCCCGGCCGACCTTTGCCACAGCCACTCCAGCCACTCCTGCGCGCGCTTCTGCTTGGCGGGCTCCGAGGAGTCGCGCCAGTAAACCAGCACGTTGGTATCAACGAAGACTCTCGCGCTCATGAAGGGCCTCGCGGGTCGGGAGTTTGCGGCCTTTCTTGCGAAGCGCCACGGGTTGGCGGCTCATGAAGCGTTTCCGCGCCGCGGCATAGCGATGATCCTGCTGCAAGGCCCGCTCGACGGTCTTGGCGAGGTAACGCGACATGCTGATACCCTCGCGCGCGGCTGCCACCCGCACCTCCTCAAGGAGCGCGTCTTCGATGGTCATGGTGATGTTTTTCACGACGACACGAACTTCGTGTAACACGGATCTCGTGTCAAGGAGCAGAGCGCGGTTCGATGCTCAGGTTTGGCCGGGAACAAAGCCCCCACCCCGCCCTCTCATGGGTGCCCGTTGACCGCATCGGTCGCAGCCCCACGCCACGATGAAAGCCACCCTCACACTTCTTGCCCTTCTTGCCCTTCTTGCCACCCCGCTCGTCGCCGCCGAAACGCTCCGGGAGAAGCTGGCCGCCCGCGCCGCCGAATCCAACAAATCCGGCGATCCGGCGGTGCAAGCGGCCTACGCCCGGGGAATCGAAGCCGTCGCCGCGTCGGGGATCCTCGATCGCGTGAAGAAAGTCGGCGACAAGGCCCCCGAGTTCGCTTTGAAGAATGCGGCCGGCGCCGAGATCAAGCTCTCCGGGTTGCTCAAGGACGGTCCGGTCGTGCTCACCTGGTATCGCGGCGGTTGGTGTCCCTATTGCAACATCGCCCTCGCCGCATTTCAGGAAAAGCTGCCCGGAATCAAGGCCGCGGGTGCCCGCTTGGTCGCGCTGACTCCGGAACTGCCGGACAAGTCGCTTTCCACAAAAGAGAAGAACTCCCTCACCTTCGAAGTCCTCACCGACTTGAACCACGCGGTGGCCGCCAATACGGGATCGTCTTCGAACTCACTCCCGAAGTACGAGACCTCTACCAGAAGCATTTCGACCTGACCGAATTCAACGGGGCCGATGCCGGTGCCGGCACCTTGCCGCTTGCCGCGACCTACATCATCGGCGCGGATGGCGTGATCCGCTCGGTCTTCGTGGACGCGGACTACCGCAAGCGCGCGGAGCCCGCGGAGATCGTGGAGGCCTTGGAGAAGCTCGATCCGTGACCCGATTCCGCTTGTCGAATGGTTGAAGGACAGGAACCCGGCGGGCTGGAGGCACGCGATCACGGCCACATCGCCATCACCCGCGCGCGGGCTTCCCCGGTGAGGCCGGCGGCGGCGGCCAGGGCTTCGAAGCGGGCGCGGTAGCTTGCCGACTGCTCTGCGGAACGAGGCATCCCCGCCCACTTGCGGGACGAGGCTTCGAGAATTCCGGCCCGAAGTTCCATTGAGGGGATGCCATCGAGATAGGGAACGAATTGCTCCGCCGGAAGGTGCGGGTTCAGGACCGTGGCCCCGAAATGAATCCGGTCGGCGTCGTTCCCCAATCCCGCGAGAACATCGCGGTATGCATCGGGCGACGGGGGATGACGATGCTCGAAAAAGCGGGACAGGATCCGGGCACGATCGCTTTCCGGCAGGGACGCGAGGGACTCCGACAGCCAGGCGGCGGCGGCCTCTTCCCCTTCCAGCTTGCAGACCCCTTGGAACACCGCGAAGGTCAAATCCACCGAACCCGGCGGGGCGTCCGCGGCGGTCCGGAGCGCGAGGGCCAGGGCGGCGTCCCGGCCGTGCGTCGCCCAGGATTCGAAGAGGTCCGTGGTGCCCGGGACCCGCAGAACTTCGCGCGGCTCCAGCCCCTCGAAAAACTTGCCGTGATCGAAGTCGTCCGGCAGCGAATTCGCCCCGCCACCCATTTCAGTATTGCCGTCCAACCGTTCAAGCAGGGCCCTCCCCACCTCCGGGCCTTGGGATAGCGCCGAATTGTAGAGTCGCCACAGGACGGACAGGAGTTCGTGGCGCTCCGCGTGTGCCAGGTCGTCACCCGCCAGGGTCGGATTGTGATCGCGGATCACCTGCTTGAAGCGCTCCAGCCAGTCCGCCGCCGCGAGCGCGTCCTCACGGGCCAGGCAATTGATGAATTCACCGAGCGTTTCCGGATCGCCGAGCTGCTCCGCCGCTTCGAGGCTGGATGGTCCTTCGCGATGATAGATCTCGCGGATGATCTGGTTTCGCAAATTGAGGACGTCAAGAGACGGCTGCGACTTGTCCAAGCCAATGAGGCCTGCCAGCAAGCTCTTGAGTTCGCCGTGGCTGGCGGCCATCAGCTTGCGGTCGGTTTCGTCGCGGTTCAAGCGGCCGCGATCCAGGGTGAGCAAAGCCGCCAGCCGGTGTTCGACCTTTTGCGGTTCGGCCAAGGGCGTGTTGCCGGGAGCTCGCGGCGGTCTCGCTTGGGCGGAAGCGCTGGCAGTTGCCCGGACCTCGCCCGGCCCGGCATCGCTGCCGCGCGCCCAGAGGAAGCCGGCAAGCAGGCCAAGGCCCGCCGCCAGAATGCTTGGGAGATGGGCTTTCATGGGTCGGCAAAGGGATCGGGTTCCACCGTCGGTGGCGGCACGGCAATCCCCCAGCGTCCGATCGCGGCCCTCACGGCGGAGGCCGCGGGAGGTTCGCCGAAGGCCGGCTTCGCCTCCGGCCGCCAGTCGATATAAGGGTGGAGCTGGAGCAGGACATTCAAGCGGCGCTCGGCGGTAGGAAGAAGCTCCAACATCTCGACCGGATCCAACTTGCCATAGCGGTTCAGACCGTTGGCGATGCCTTTTCCAATCATCATGTCCTGCCCCTCGGGATCGGTGGTCGCCTCGACAAACTTCCGGATATTCGGAAGGCCGAGTTCTTCCCATTGGATCGATTTCAGCAGCGTCTCCCGCAACACGGGATCCGCCTCATCCCAGAAGCGGGCGGCGGCGGCATGACTCGTGGGACGCAAGGGGTCAAGAAGGTCGTTGAATCGCTTCCACTGTCCTGTCTCCTGCATCCACGCCAACATCTCCCGGGGCTGGTGGTCCTGCCACTCGGAGAAGACAACGCCTTTGAAAAACTCCTCTTCATTCGCTTGGAAACCATCGGAGCCGATGAGTTCGATGTAGTCGAAACCCACCGGGAGATCGAGTGACTCGATCGAGATTCCGACCTTCGCCTCGTTCAGGCGGTCGAGCAGTCTGCTCACCTCGCCGGCTCCTTCCCTTGCCTTGTCTTCCAGAACCCCCGGGATGAAATGGATCCCATAGGATGTCCCGGGTTTCCAGTGATGTTTGAGGAGGAAATCGATCCCCTCCATCGCCCGATCCCGCGGCCAGTTGTGGAGCGCTCCACGCACCATCGCGTCCTTGATTTCAGAGGACCGGAGTCCTTCAATCCATACCGCGACGGCATCGGGGTTCTTTTTGACCCATGCGCCGATCAGCTTTGAAGGCAGATAACGCTCCCGGCCCAGCGTGATCAGGCAGCGCGGCAAGGTCAGTGCTTCCTCCAGCGCGGCTTTGAGTTCTTCTTCGGTCCATTCCGCCAGCAGATCGGCCATCGGATCCACGTCGCCGTCGATCCACGCCTGCTGCTCCGCTTCGAAGTCGCGCAGCAGTCCCTGCAAGTCGAGCGGCTGCCGTTTTTCCCGGACCGGGCCGTCGGGTGGTGCGTCCCGCAGCGACTTCGCCAAGGCCGGAGTCTCAACGGAATCCCGCCGCCCCAAGGCGAGGCCGATGGACATGGCCACGGCGAAGGGCAGCAGGAGCGCGAGCGATTTCCGGATCACTGCCGGCACTCAAGCATGCATGGTGCGGACCTTCCAACTTCAATCGATCAAGTTCATTGGAACGAAGAGGGTTCTGATGGCTGCGGGCCTCGGGGGTGGGGCGGGGTTTGAGGGACCGTTCGGCCGGTCTGAAGACCGGCGCTCCCGGGGGGGCTCCGCCCCGCAGGAGCACGCGAGGCTACACGCTGCGGGGAGCCGGGGTGGGCGGATGGGGACCGTTCTGCGGGCCGGAGGCTCCCCCGGTGCGGAGGCACCGCTGGGGGCGCGGAGGCTCTGCCCCGCAGAGCGGTCCCCTTCGCTCCGCTGCCCGTTCCAGCCCGTATCGCCAGAACCCGCCGTCCCCTGGCTTCTGCGGGCCAGAGGCTCCGCGCCCCCGGTGCACGCCGGGGCACGCCGGGGCGCTGCGGGGCTTGAAGGGGAGGCGGGCGGTTGGGGACCGTTCGGCCGGTCGGAAGACCGGCGCACCCGGGCTTGCGCGGGGCGGTGTCGCGGGCTTTGCTCCCCGCGCCTTGGCGGACGACAGCAATAAGCACGGCTGGTGGCGGCGGGTCGGGGTCTTCGGCGACCTGCCGACGCGCCTCCTGATGCGCGGGCTGAAGGTGACGCCGGGCTTCCTCGAACCGCTGCTGATCCCGCCGTGGACGCTGCTGTTTTTCGCGATGGCCAAGTCGCAGCGGCGGGCGGTCGCGGGCAACCTGCGGGCCTTGTTTCCGGAGTGGTCGCAAGCGCGGGCGGTCGCCGGGGCCTACCGGGTGTTCCTGAATTTCGCGGCGACCTACGTCGATGCCTTGCGCTGCGAAACCGGCAGCGGTGCGGTCGACTGGGTGATCGACGGGCTGGAGCACTTCGAGGACCTGCGGTCGCGGACCGACGGCTGCCTGGTGCTGACGGCGCACATGGGGAACTACGACCTGGCCGCGCCGCTGTTCTCCGAGAAATTCGGGCGCACCCTCCACGCGGTGCGGGCGCCGGAGCGGGAGCCCGAAATGCAGGCGATCCGCGAGGCGGAGATCGCGGAGCAGGAGCGGCTCAACCCGTATTTCAAGACCTGCTTCAACCACGGCGGCGAGATGCTGGGCGTCGAACTCGCGCGCTTCCTGCAGCAGGGCGACATCGTGGCGGTGCAAGGCGACCGGGTGATTTTCGAGGTCTCGCCGATGGAGACCGAGATCGAGCCCGGGCTGCTGATGCGGCTGCCGCGCGGCCCGCTCTATCTGGCGCGGATCAGCGGTGCGGCGGTGTTTCCGCTGTTCATCACGCGCGACGGCTGGCGCCGCTACCGGGTGGAAGTCCACGCGCCGCTGGTGCTGCCGGCGCGGGTCCGCGGGCGCGGCGAGGACCCGGCGACGGCGCTGTGGGCCGGGGTGATCCTCGGCGGGGTGCGCAAGCACTGGGCGCAGTGGTTCGTGTTCGAGCCGGTGCTGCGGCGCGGCGAAAGGAGGGACGGATGAGGCACTTCGAGCGACCCGCCTACAACCGCGCGGCCACCCCGTTTTTCCAGGTCTTCGGCGGCCGGCTGAAGGAGCCGGCGGGCGATGCCGTGGTGATGGCGAAAGGTGCCGGCCAGCACCATGGCGAGCGCCGGGTGCTGGCCGTGCTGGTGCCGCTGGTTGCCGGGGCGGCGGTCTTCGACGGGCTATGGCGGCTGGGCGGGCCGTGGCTGGCAGGGCTGGGGCTACTGCCGGCGCTGTTGGTGGCGCTGCACGGGCTGACCTTCTTGTTAGGCGGCAGCCGGCCGGCGCGGCAGTTCCACCGCTGGGAGCTGGTGCTCACCCTCTGGGCGCTGTGGCAGCTGTTGGCGGTCGATGGCAGCGGGGTGACCTGGGCCGCGGTCCTGTGGCTGGCGGTGCCCTGCCTGAACGCGGTCGCGCTGCTGTGCCAGCTGTGGCAGGCGCTGATGATCCTGCCGCGCTTTTGCACGACCGGCTTCCGCTGGCTGCTGGCCGGCGCGGTGCAGATCCCCTCGTTCGGCCTGGGCTGGCGTTACGGCTGGGAATGGACGCTGGCGAGCCAGGCGCTGCTGGCGACGATCTGGGGCTGCGGAACTTTCCTGCCGAACTCGCGGGTTTTCGGGCCGGTGTTCCGCCGGGTCGAGGGCGAGGGCGTGCTGCTGACCATCGACGACGGTCCGGATCCGGTCGACACGCCGGTCTTGCTCGACCTGTTGGACCAGCACGGGAAGAAGGCGGTGTTTTTCGTGATCGGCGACAAAGTACGACGGTTCCCGGACTTGGCGCGGGAGATCGTGCGGCGCGGGCACCAGATCGGGAACCACACGATGACCCATCCGGCGGGGACGATGTGGTGCGCGGGATCGGCGAGGACCCGGCGCGAGATCGCCGAATGCAGCCGGGTGATCGAGGAGGTCACGGGGGTCACACCGCGCTGGTTCCGCGCCCCGGCCGGCCACCGGAATTGGTTCACCCATCCGGTGCTGCGCGAGCAGGGGCTGGAGCTGGCCGGTTGGCAAAGGCGGGCTTTCGACACCGTGCGGGCCGACGTGCCGGGAGTCGTGCGGCAGCTGACGCGGGAGGTGCGCGACGGGGATATCGTGCTAATTCACGAGGCCACGCCGATCGCGCAGGAGGTGCTGGGGGGGGTGCTGCGGGCGTTGAAGTAGCGCGACTTTGCAAGTTGCGCGCGTCTGGCGGCGGGCTGCGGGGGTGGGTTCGGAAGCTTGGGGGTGAGGCGGACCGCACCCGCACGGAACTTGCAAAGTTGCGCTACTTTTCCAGCACGATCAGGTGATTGTTGAACGGCGTGCCGCCCCACAGCGGGACGATGCGGACCTTGCCGTGGGGCGACAGGATGCGGGTGAAATCGTCGGCCGCCGGGTAGTGGGTCGGCGCGGCTTTCATCCACGCCGTGAGCTTCGCGAAATAGTCGCAGAAGACGGTGATCTTGAAGCGCCACGAGCGGTCGCGGAGACCGGAGCGGATGACCAGCTTGCCGCCGGGGGCGAGGCGGGCGACGGCGAGCTCGAGCAAGGTCTGCTGCTCGGCCGGGGTGAAGAATTGGAGGATGTCGAGGATGCTGACATTCCCCGAGTGCTCCGGCAACCCGCTGCGGGCGTCGTGGGTAGCGAAGTCGAGGGCGGTATGGGACAGCGCCGCGGCAACCTTTTCGGCGGAGTCGATTTTCCGGGGGTCGTAGTCAAGGCCGCGGATCGGGAAAGCCAGGCCGCGCTCGCGGAGGTAGAAGGCCAGCAGGCCGAGGCCGCAGCCGAGGTCGAGCAAGGGCAGGTGCGAATCCCGGAGTTCGTCGTAAACCGCCCCGTAGAGCGGGTCGGTCTTGACCTTGGTGGCCACGTAATTGCGGTCCCAGGTGCCGGGGAAGGGCGCGGCGAGTTTCTTGGCGAGGGCGGCGATCACGACGAGGGCGGGCTGTGGGACAAAAGCGGGTTTTCTCCCCGCAAGGCAAGCCAGGGCAGGCGGGCGACGAAGCCGCACATCAGGCGGAAGTGCATCCAGGTCAGCAGCATATTGTCGCGCAGGTAGCGGAATTGCGAGATCCCGCCCGCCTCCAGGCTGAGGTAGCGGACCGGCGTCGGCTGGTTGAGGATCGGCACGCCGTGCCAGGCGAGGCGCACGGCGACCTCGGGGTCGAAGTCGAAACGGCGGGCAAAGCAGGTGTTGCCGAAGACCTCGAGCAGCTCGACGGCCGGGTAGAGCCGCATGCCGAACAGCGAGTCGTCGATCCCCCACCCCAGGGTTTCGAGGTTGGCCCAGAAATTGGAGATCTTGCGGCCGTTGACCCGCAGCGCGGGCGCGGAGGCGTCAAAGATCGGCCGGCCGAAGACCGCGGCGTCGGGGTGCTGGCGGGAGAGCTCGAAATAGCGCGGGATCAGCTCCGGCGGGTGCTGGCCGTCGGCATCCATGCAGAGGACGTGGGTGAAGCCCTCGGCGAGGGCGGCTTGCACACCGTGCAGGACGGCCGCGCCCTTGCCGGAATTCTTGCCGAGGCGGGCGACCTTCAACCGGGGATCGGCCAGCAGCGGCCCGAGGAGCTCCGGCGAGCCGTCGGTGGAGCCGTCGATGACCACCCGCACCGGCACGTCCATCTCCAGCGCCGCGGCCACGGTGGCAGGCAGGATGGGCCCCGTATTGTAGCTGGGAATGAGAACGACGGGGCGGGATGCCGGCATGCGGGGGAGACAGTGGACGGTGAACACCGAACGTCCAACAACGAATGTCGGAGAGGGGGAAGTGCCGAGTGAGGGGGAAGTGCCGAGTGATCAGTGATCAGTGAGCAGGAAAGGCAGAGGGGATGACGATCCGTCGGGGTCCTTTGCATTTCTCACTGCTCACTGCTCACTGCTCACTGCTCACTTGGCACTATCGCCATTCCTCCGCTTGCCCTCGTTCCGTGGAACCGCCACCTTCGAACCGCCATGCGCGCCCGCTTGACGAAAGAATTCCGCTTTGAAGCCGCCCACACCTTGCCGAGTCTGCCGGACGGCCACAAATGCCGGCAGATCCACGGCCACAGCTTCAAGGTCGAGATCTCGATCGAGGGCGAGGTCGACGAGAGCATCGGCTGGGTTTACGACCACAAGCGGATTTCCGACGCGATGCGGCCCTTGGTCGAGCGGATGGACCACGGCTACCTCAACGACATCGAGGGCCTCGAAAGCCCGACCATCGAGCGGATGGCGGGGTGGTTCTGGAAGAAGCTGGCACCGGACCTGCCGGGCCTGGCGGAGATCGTGATCTACGAGACGCCGACCGCCCGCTGCTCGTTCCGCGGCGAGTTTTAAAAGCCTGACCGAACCCGGCGGGCGCGATCCGGGGAGGGACCGCGCCGCCGGGTCCGCCACCTGGTGGGGGAAATTATTCAGCCGGCGCGGGTTCGGCTCCGCCGTTCCGTTGCTGCCGCTGGCGTTCCATCAAGGGACCGAGATCCTGGAGGCCGCCCATGCCTTCCATCATCTGCTTGAGGCCGCCGGTGAGCTTTTTGGCGGAAACGACGGTTTCATCGAGCTTCTCCAGCTCCATCGCCGGCAGGTTGGTGATGTTCCCCTCGTCCGCGGCGGGTCCGGTCCGGGCGGCCTGCTCGTCGAGCGAGGCCTGGAGTTTCTCGCTCTGGGTGGGATCCAGCAGGGCTTGGAATTCACTCCGGAACGCCTCGTCCCGGAGCGGCTGACCACCCCGGAAGTTCTTCTCGTCGAGCGGGTTGAGCACCCCCTTGAGGTCCTCGCCGGAAGCCGTCTGGAGTTCCCGGTACTGCTCCTCGGTGATGTCGCCGCGGGAGAACGAGTCGCTGGCGAGCATCAGCTTCATCAGCGCGGTGGGGTCTTTCTTGAGGCGCTCGATGGTGTCCTTGGAGCGGAGCAGCTCGCGCTTCTGGAAATCGGCGTAAAGCGCGGCGGCCTTGTCCTGCTGCTCGTCGGTCAGGGCGAGCTCGTTGCCGACCCGGCCGAGCCCCATGCGGACTCCGGCGCGGGGGCCGCCGAAGGCGTTGGCGATGCCGCCGGAGGAGGCCATCTCACCCATCTCCACGGCGTCTTGCAGCAGGCTGATGACGTTGCCGGCGACGTGTTTGGACAGATTGGTGCGGGCTTCTCCATACTGCGTGACGAGTTCGGAGTTGTCCTCGGTCTTGCGTGGACGGGAGCGGACGGACCTGGGCTCCTCGTCCGCGACCGGCGCGAGCGAACTCGACGACTTGCCCGGCGACTTGCCCGGGGCGGCGGCCACTGGTTCGGCGGTTTCGGAGCTGCGGTTGATATAGGCGACGGCTCCGGCTCCGGCGAGGAGCAGGGCGGCACCGGCGGTAATGGCGGCTTTCTTGGTCATGATGGTGCAGAGGGTTCGGAGATTAGTTACGACAGTGGCGGCCGCGGGAGGCGCCGTGGTGGTACGAAACGAAGCCGCCCAGGGGCTTGGCGGCCCTTGGGCGGTGGATTCATCACCGTCCGGGGACGGGTACGCGACGCGCGGCCGAAAGGTTACGCGTTAAGGTAGCGCTTCGCGACTTCGCTCCAATTCACCACGTTCCACCAGGCGGTGACGTAGTCCGCGCGGCGGTTTTGGTAGTGCAGGTAGTAGGCGTGCTCCCAGACATCGAGGCCGAGGATCGGGGTGCCGAGGTCGCTGGCGGGCACGATGCCCTTCATCAGCGGGTTGTCCTGGTTCGGGGTGCTGGTGATCTTGAGCTTCCCGTCCTGCACGATCAGCCAGGCCCAGCCGGAGCCGAAGCGCTTGGCCGCGGCCTCGCCGAAGAGCTTCTTGAATTCATCCATCGAGCCGAACTCCGCCTTGATCGCGGCGGTGAGCTTGTCCCCGGCCTCGCCGCCCTTGCCGGCGGGTGCCATGATATCCCAGAAGAACGCGTGGTTCCAATGGCCGCCGGCGTTGTTGCGGAGGATGGTGCGGACGGCCTCGTCGGCGATCGCGGGCAGGCCGCCGACGATCGATTCCAGCGTCTTGCCCTGCAGCGCGGGATTCGCGGCGATGGCGGCGTTGGCGTTGGTCACGTAGGCGCCGTGGTGCTTGCCGTGATGGATTTCCATCGTCTTGGCATCGATGTGCGGCTCGAGGTCGGTCGGCTGGTAGGGCAGTGCCGGCAGGGCGAAGGCGGGCTTGTCCTGCGCGAAGGCGGTCGGCGCGGCGGCGACCGCTCCGGCGGCAAGCGAAAGCTTCACGAAGGAACGGCGGTTGAAATCGGGAGTATTCATCGCGGCTACCCTAGGCAGATCGGCAGCGGGCACAAATGGAAAGCGCGGCGCGGAATCGCCGCATTCGGGGGTTCCCATTTTTCATCCGTCGTGGAATCTCGCCGCCGCCGCCCGCCATCCCGAGACCCACCCGCCATGGCCGATAAGAAAGCCGCCTCCCGCCGCGAGATCCTGCGCCGCCTCAACCACGTGCTCGGGATGTTCCTGCGTTCGAGGGCCGGCACCAAGGCCAAGCTGCTGCTGGCGACGCTGCTCGGGATGATGCTCTGCATCAACGGGATGAACGTGCTCAACAGCTACGTCGGCCGCGATTTCATGTCGTCGATCGAGGCCCGCGACATGGCGGGATTCCGGCATTTCGCGTGGCTTTACCTCGGGGTCTTCGCCGCCTCCACCGTGGTCGCCGTGTTCTTCCGCTTCGCCGAGGAACGGCTGGCCCTGCTGTGGCGGGAATGGCAGACCCAGCGCGTCGCCAAGGCCTACCTCGACCGCCACACCTACCTCCATTTCAAGGAGACCGGCTCGATCACCAATCCGGACCAGCGCATCGCCGAGGACATCCGCACCCTGACCACCGTCACGCTGTCCTTTCTCCTGATGTTCCTGAACGGGACCTTCACCGCGATCTCGTTCTCGGGCGTGCTGTGGTCGATCAGCCCTCCCCTGTTCGCGATCGCCATGGCCTACGCCGCCGCCGGTTCCGGCCTCACCCTGTGGCTCGGCCGGCCGCTGATGCGCCTCAATTACCAGCAGGCCGACCGCGAGGCGGATTTCCGCTCCGAGCTGATCTACGTCCACCAGAATGCCGAGGGCCTGGCCTTCACCCGCGACGAGTCCCGGATGCGCGAACGGCTGACCCGGCGGATCGACCTGCTGGTGACGAACTTCCGCCGGATCATCTCGGTGAACCGCAACCTGAATTTCTTCACCACCGGCTACAACTACCTGATCCAGCTGATCCCCGCCCTGCTGGTCGCCCCGCTGTTCATCGCCGGCGGCGTCGAGTTCGGGGTGATCGGCCAGGCCACCATGGCCTTCGGCACCCTGGTCGGTGCCTTCTCGCTGATCATCACCCAGTTCCAGTCGATCTCATCCTACGCCTCGGTGGTCACCCGGCTGAGCGAACTGGTCGAGGCCTCCGAATCCGCCGCCCTGCGCGACACCGCGTCGTGCCTCGACTGCCGGCCGGGCACCGACCGCATCCAGTATGCCGGGCTCGAACTGCGCGCGCCGGGAAGCGACGGGCATCCGCTGCTGCGCGACCTCAATGTCACCTTCGAGCCCGGCAAGTCGGTGCTCGTCACCGGCTCCAACCAGGCCGCCAAACTCGCGCTGTTCCACGCCACCGCCGGGCTCCACGCGTCCGGCAGCGGCAGCATCCTGCGCCCGCCGCGCGAGCAGCTCGCGTTCCTGTTGGAGCAGCCTTATCTCCCGCCGAGCAGCCTCCGCGAACTGCTCACCCCGTCCACCGCCAAGGCTCCCGTCACCGACGCCGCGATGCTGTCGGTCCTGAACGAACTCGGCCTCGACCTCGTCGCCGCCCGCAACCGCGACTTCGACACCGAGCACCCGTGGGCGTCCGAGCTTAGCCTCGGCGACGAGCAGACCCTGGCGGTCGCCCGCGCCCTGCTCGCCAAGCCGCGCTTCGCGTTCCTCGACCACCTCGATTCCTCGCTCAATGACCACGAGTTCCGCGATATCCGCCGGGTGATGGCGCGCCACCGCGTCGCCTGCATCGTCCTCGGCAACGGCAAGACCGCGGCCGAGGGCTACGACGCCGTGCTCGAACTCTTCGCCGACGGCAGTTGGAAGTGGACGGAGTGCTGAGCGATCAAAGCTCCCGGTCGGGCGAAGCCCCTTGGACTGCGTGCAGCCTGCTGCCGCTTTCGTCCGCCAGCCTGCTGGCGAATCCACACCCGACGCCCCACCCGACTCCACAGCAGGCTGTGGCAACAGAGCGGCAGCAGGCTGCACGCAGTCCAAGGGACGCCCGCGAAACTCAATTCTGCAGGCGGAAGAACATCCGCGGCGCGGCCGAGACGGGATGGGTGTGGGTGCCGTCGGTGACGACCGTGACCGGGTTCCACGAGCTGGTTCCCCGCGACGGGCTTTGCCACAAGGACCAGCCGGGGGTGGCCGGCCAGCTGAGGATGACGTTGCCGTTGCCGTTGCCGTTGCTGAGGCCGAGGCTGCGGCCGAAGGCGTTGTTGCTCTCGCCGCTCGGGTGGGAGAGCGTTTGCTGGGTGACCGAGCCGACGTGGCTGGTTCCCGAGTTGATGAACCAGCCGGCCGGGCTGGCGTTGCCGGCGACGTCCCCGTCGATCGCCACCGAGAAGCCGAACTCCGCGTCGGCCTGCGGGGTCGCCGCCGTGACGCTGCCGGTCGAGCGCCAGGTCCATGCAATTCCGGAATCGCCCTCGTCCCAGGTCCAGCCCTCGCCCGAGCCGTTGGCACGGGGGCACCGGCCACCAGGTTGGTGCCATCGAGCGCCACGCTGCGGCCGAGCCGGGATCCCGACGGCGCGGGAAAAAGCTTGCCGCCCCGGCTTGCCCAGAGGCCGTCCGCCTGGCGAAAGGAGGTGGAAACGCTGCCGCAATCCGTTTTGCCGCTCACGTCATCGCCATCCGCTCCCACCGCGGACCAGTCGCCGGAAATCGCGACGGCGCCCTCGAGGTCCACCGACAGACCGAAGTGATCATCCGCCGCCGCCCCGCCACTTTGGAAGATGTAGGCGGCTCCGGAACCCAAAGCGCTGTTGTTGGTGCCGTCGCCGTTGATGCCGGTGGCGGCGCTGCCTTCATAAATGGCACCCGCTACGGTGGTATTGACGGAGATGGCGACGGATTGGGCGAAGAAGTCAACCGTCTCCGTGTTGGAAGCCTTGAGGTAAGCCTGTTGGGACCAAGTGATTCCAGTTCGGGCAAACACATAGGCCGCTCCTGACCTTGGCTCGTATTCATTACTTTGGTTGCCGTTGACACCCTCAGCGCTGCTTCCTTCCTGAGGTGCCCCGACCAAAATGGTGCCGACCTTCATTGCCGACCGCCACCGCGACGTAATCTCCCCCGACCGCGACCGCGAGGGCATCTCCGGCGGTTTTAATATCCCCGAGAAGAGCCGGGGGAAGATTCTCCCGGGATCTGGCTGGGATTGAGGGGATCGTCCGAATCGACCCGGAACAGCGAGATCCCCTCCGCTCCGTTCGCGGTGACGCTGAAGCCATTCCCCGCCGCGATGTCCCGGAACTGAAAATCCTTCTTTTCGAAATTTGAGACAATTCCCACCGCTCCCCCACCCTGTCCGAGCGGATTGCCGATGAAGAGTTCTTCGTCGTCCGGGATGAGATCCTCATCGGTATCCGTGAGATTCGGATCGGTGCCGATTCGCGGAGGTGAGCCGGAGCAGTCCGCGGAGCTGCCGGATCAGGTCTTGATGGTTCCCTGACACCTCCCGGAGGCCGTTCGATGGATCGGAAATCGCGAGTGCCTCTTGCTTGACCTTCCACCGGCACCGCCTGGTCGAAGTTGGTGCCGCCATCGGTCTGGATGGTGATCACCAGCGCCGGGTTGAGGCCGGGCGGCAGCGGCGAAGGCAGGCGCGCGGGGGGCACCGGGGCCATGCCGATCCGGCCGCCGCGCGTTCCGTCGTCGGAGAACAACGAATTGGCCGGAACCTTGAGGCGGACCCCGCTCCATTCCGGGTGCTGGGCCAGGACCTCCGCCGGAAAGCCGACCTCCGTCTCCTCGGTCAGGCTGACCGCCTGCAGGGTGCCGGCGCGGACATGGGGAAGATAGATGATTCCGGTGCCGCCGGTCGGACTATCTCCGGGGCTGCCGGCGAGATTGTCTTTCCGGGCACCGTCGGCGAACCACTTTTTCCCGACCAAGGGGTAGCAGGCTCCGTTCGGCCAGGCACTCAGCGGAGAGGTGCGGCCGTCAATGTGCACGAAGAAGGTCCCGGTCGGACACGGGTCCAGCACGAACTTCCCCTGGGTGTCGGTGACCGCCCGCATCGGCTCCTCCGCGCCATCGACGGTGATCGTGACGCCCGCCAGCGGGGCATTGGTCGAGCCGCCGGGGCCGTTCGACACCTCGGAGGCGAGCACCGTGCCACGGATCGCGGTGCCCCCGACCGGGCTGGTCGAAAGGGTCTCGAAGCTCGTCTGGTGGATGCCGCCCGCCACCCCGTCGCGATCGAGGTCGAGCGGCCGGCCGAGCAGGTCGTTCAGCCCCGCGCCGTCGAAGCTGACCCGGATCCGGGCGCGCGGCGGCAGGGGTTCGAGGTAGAACAAGGTGGCCTTGCGCCGGTCGCCGGACAGCTCGACGCGGCCCAGCAGCCGGCGGGATCGGAAGTCGGCGTGAAAGGCGGCGGGTCCGATGGTGCTTTCCAAGGCGAGCGGCACCGAGAATTGCAGCACCGTCTCGCGCGTCACCGCGACCCGCGCCTCGCCGTCCGCCGGCGAGGACGTGGCGACGCGGCACGGCGGCACCTGGGCGGGATCGCTCGTGCCGAGGATCTTCCGCACCAGTTCGGCGCGGTCGAGGGCGTTGAGCGCTCCGTCCTGGTTCAGATCCGCGATGCTGCGCTGGAGTTCGCCCGCGGGCGTGGTGCCCTGGATATGGGAAACCAATCGCGCCAAATCCCGCACCGTCACGATTTGATCCCCATCCAGATCCCCGGCGAGGCGCTCGGCCTGGGCGTGAAGGGTCGGGGCATGCCATGCGAGCCACGACGCCAGCACCGTCAGGATCCGCGCGGACCGGGTCCGGATTTCCCGGATCGGAAACTGAAGGCGGGCGGATGATTTCATACCGGTGGGGAGGGCGTCTGTTGAAGAAAGGGACGGAGCCGGGAGGACGCTCCGTGGGTGGATGGGGGGCTACACGGGTTCCTTTGCAATCCGCGGCGCCTTGTTACACGGCCGCTGAAATTTTTTCCGCCGCCTGGACGCAGGGGCCGCCACCCGGCCCGGGCGCCCGCCCGTGGCAAGCCGCCCTCAGCGCGCGGTGATGGCGATCCAAAGCTCGATCCGCTCTTCGCGGCTCGATTCCGGAATCAGCTCCAGCGTCTCCCCGGTGCAAACCCCCGCCACCCAGACGCCGCCCGCGGGCTTGGGTTCATGCCGTTGCCATGCCTTGAGCCGCGGCAGAAGTTCCCGTTCCACCGCACCGCGATCGCCGGGCTCTCCAATCAGCAGAAAAATGAAGGTGGCCGCGGGATCACCGCGGAATTCCTCGCAGAGCGGGGACTGGTGGAATTCGGCCATCTCGGTCCCGCGGGCTTCCCGCGGACGGCTGCCGACAAAGACGAGCCGCTCCAGTTTGGCCGGCCCGTCACCCCCGAACGCCGGCTCCGGATCCAGACTCGGCAAGGCGAGCCGGTCCGCCCGGATCAGGCGGAACAACTCCTCGAAGCGGGTCGGGGCGGCCGGGACCGCGGGGACGGCCACTTCCCCCGGGACCGCTACCGCGTCCGAAGTTGCTCGGGGGCCATGTAACCGGGGGTCCCCGCAACGAAGCCGAAGCGCTGCGGATCCTCGCCCTCCGCCACCTGCGCGAACCCGAAATCCGTGAGTTTCACCCGCTCGACCGAATTCTCCAGCAGCACGTTGGCGGGCTCGATGTCGCGATGGATCACTCCCTGGCCATGGGCGAGCTCCAGGCCCGCGGCGATCTGCTGGCCGATCCGCAGGATCTCGAGGAGCTGCAGCGGACCGGAGCGCCGGATGCGCTCGGCGAGGGTCTTGCCGGCAACATAGGACATCACCAGATAGGGCAGCCCTTTCCATTCCCCGACCGCATGGATCGCCACGATATTCTCGTGAGCGACCGCCGCGATCGCCCGCGCTTCGCCGAGAAAGCGGCTGCTCGCCGTGGGACTGGCCGCCAGCCCCGGCCGGAGCACCTTGATCGCGACCCGCCTCCCGAGCGCGGGGTCCTCCGCCTTGAAGACGATCCCGGTCGCTCCCTCGCCGAGAAGCGCGAGCACGAGGTATCCATCGAGCAAGCCGAGGATCCCGGGCCGCTCGATGGGATCGAGAAATCCCGGATCGAGGTCGTCCGGCCATGCCGCCGGTTCCGGCAGGGCGGAGCTGAGAAGGCAAGCCGGGCAGACGCCGAAAGGCGCGTCGCCGGGCAGCCAGGAATGGCAACGGGGGCACTGGAGGGCCGCGCCCCTGCCGGAGACCGCGTTCGCGGTGTCGGGTGGGGCGGCCTGGGATTCGTTCATCCTCGTCGATCGAGATAAAGCGCATCGCCCCTCCCCGCTTGAGGGCGTTCTCCTTGCGGTGCTGGCGGGAGATGAAGTTCTTGATCGCCCCGAGCAGGTAGGATCGCAGGCTGCCTTTCTCGCTGTTGACCCGGTCGAGCAGGCCATTGAGGAAAATCTCGCAGAAAAAGCCCTGGGTAAGATCCTGGGCATCGGCGGGTGATCGCCCGCAGCGCCGCACGAAGGAATAGAGCGGAAACCAGTAGGCACGACAGAGGTCTTCCATGGCCTGCTCCGCTTCCGGCCCCTCTCCCTGGGCCCGCATCACCCGGCTCCAGCGGGTTCCCGGAAAACTGCGGTTTCCTTCGGGAAAATAGCCCGACCACGAAGTCGCGCCGCTTCCGGTGCCGGGCGGGCGCTCGACCGGAATTTCGGACAAGGGAGGCGAGTCGGGCAATTACATCGTTCGGAGAGAGGGAACCCGCCCGCTGGCAAAGCGGATGTTCTTGGGATGGGGAGGGTTCGCGATCGGGACTCGAAACCGCTCCCGATGACTAAACGTAAGAAACATCCCGCTTGAAGCGCAAGGAAAGGAATCATTTGCCGGCTCCTTCCCAAGGGTTCCGCCACGAGGGAGTGTCGCCTTGAAGGCGACACGGCGTGGCGGCATCCTGCCGGCCGCCCCCCGGGAGCGCCGGTCTTCAGACCGGCTCGAGATGCGTTGCCCGCCCCCCGCAAGCGGCCGGCAAGCGAACGGATTGACGATTGAGGAGTGACGATTGTTGATTTTTGATTGAAGGGGGCGGATCGCCGCGTACCGGGTGGTCGCACCATGCGGAAATTCCCGATCTTCATCTTTCTGTGCGTCCCCGCGTCCGCCCGCGCGGAGAAGGTGGATTTCAACACCCGGATCCAGCCCATCCTATCGGAAAACTGTTACGCCTGCCACGGCCCGGACGAGGCGAAACGGGAGGGCGGGCTGCGTCTCGACCAGCGCGAGCCCGCCCTGCAAGGCGGCGACAGCGGCAAGGCGATCGTCCCGGGCGATCCGGGGAAGTCGCTCCTCCTCGAGCGGATCAACCACGGCGACCCGGACGAGCTGATGCCGCCGCCGGAAAAGAAAGACCGCCTGCACCCGGAGCAGGTCGCACTGATCCGCAGGTGGATCGAAGAGGGCGCGGAATGGGGCGTGCACTGGGCCTTCGTGGCCCCGCAGCGCCCCCCGGTGCCCGCCGTGAAGGACGCCGCGTGGGTGAGGAATCCGATCGATCGCTTCGTACTCGCCCAGCTTGAGGCGCGGGGTCTCGCGCCGTCCCCGGAGGCCGACGCCGCCACGCTGCTGCGCCGGCTGGCGCTCGATCTAACAGGCCTGCCGCCCTCTCCCGCGGAACTCTCCGCGCCCTTTGATTTCAGCCGGGAGGCCGGGCGCCTTCTCGCGAGCCCCCGCTTCGGCGAGCGCTGGGCCCGCGAGTGGCTCGATGCGGCGCGCTATGCCGATTCCGCCGGCTACGAGAAGGACCTGCCGCGGATGCACCATTTCTACCGCGACTGGGTCGTCGCCGCGCTGAACGCGAACCTGCCCTACGACCAGTTCATCCTCAAACAGATCGCAGGCGACCTGCTCCCCGGCGCCACGCAGGACGACCGCATCGCCACCGGCTTCCTCCGCAACTCGATGACCAACGAGGAAGGCGGCGCGAAGCCCGAGCAGTTCCGCGTCGAGGGCGTCTTCGACCGGATCGACGCGATCGGCAAATCCGTGCTCGGCCTCACGGCGCAGTGCGCGCAGTGCCACACCCACAAATACGATCCGCTCACCCACGACGAATACTTCGGCCTTTTCGCTTACCTGAACGGCATCGAGGAAACCTCGATCGCCGCCCTTACCCCTGAGGAAAATTTCACCACCGGGGAAATCCGCGCGCGCATCGCTGCGATCGACACCGCGATCCGCGGGAGATCGCCGGAGGTGCCGGCCGCGTTCGCGGGATGGCAGCAGGAGACGCTCGCGTTGCCGCGCACGGAGTGGCACGCGCTGGAACTCTATCAGCTCGGCGATTCCGGGCAGAAGTACTGGCCGCAGCCCGACAAGTCCGTGATCAACATGGGTTATGCAAACACCCGGGGTGATGAGAACTTCACCTCTTCGCTGGAGATCCCGGCGATCCGCGCGGCGCGGCTCGAGGTGCTGAACGATCCCTACCTGCCGATGAACGGCCCCGGCCGCTCGACCCGCGGCACCGGCGCGCTGACCGAGTTCGTCCTCCACGCCGGCCCCGATCCCGCGAAGCTGGCCAAGCTCGCCTTCTCCATGGTGAGCGCCAGCGTGAATCCACCCGTGACGAAGCTCGACCCGCTGCGCTTTCCCGCCACCCCCGAACGCAAGCCCGACGACCGCAGCACCGGCCCGGCCGCCTTCGCGCTGGACGGCGATGACAAAACCGCGTGGACCCACGAGCGCGATCCGGTCCGCAACAACGACCCGGCCGTGCTCACCTTCGAGCTGGCCGAGCCGTTCGAGACCGGCGGCACCGCCCATTTCAAATACACGCTCGTCCAGCGCCACGGCGGCTTCAACTCGGACGACAGCCAGACCTACAACCTCGGCCGCATCCGTCTTTCCGTCGCCGCCACCGTGCCCACCGCCCTCGACCACCTGCCGCCGCGGGTCCGCGAGGCGCTGGAAACGCCATCTGAAAAGCGCAGCCCGGACCAGTCCGCACGGCTCTTCGCGCACTGGCGGGAAAACAATCCGGACTTCGCCGCGGAGACCGCGGAGATCGAGTCGCTCCACGCGGGAGTCCCGCAACCGACCTGGGCGCTGGTCGCCGCCGAGACCGCGAACCCGCGCGAGACCCGGCTCTTCGAACGCGGTGAGCAGACGCACCCGAAGCACGTCGTGAAGCCGCACGTCCCCGCTTTCCTCCACCCGCTGCCGCCCGGCGATCCGGAGTCGCGGCTGACCTTCGCGAAGTGGCTGGTCGATCCGCGATCCCCGACCACCGCGCGCCGCATGGTGAACAGCCTGTGGCAGGCGTATTTCGGCATCGGCTTGTTAGAGACGTCGGAGGACTTCGGCCATCAGGCCGCGCGGCCCTCGCATGCGGAGCTGCTCGATTGGCTCGCCGTGGAGTTCATGGAAAGCGGTTGGGACATGAAGCACCTCCACCGGCTCATCGTGGACAGCGCGACCTACCGCCAGGCATCCGCCGCCTCCCCCGCGCTGCGCGAGATGGATCCGAAGAACCGCCTCCTCGCCCGCGGCGCGCGGCTCCGGGTCCCGGCGGAAACCGTCCGCGATATCCAGCTCGCCAGCTCCGGCCTGCTCGACGGGAAAATCGGCGGGCGCAGCGTTTTCCCGCCGGCTCCCGGCTATCTCTTCCAAAAGCCCGTCTCCTACGGCCCGAAGACCTGGGAAGTGGAGACCGACTCGAACCGCTACCGCCGCGCGCTCTATACCTTCCGTTTCCGCTCGGTGCCTTACCCGCTGCTTGTCGCCTTCGACGCGCCGGCCGGCACCGCCTCCTGCGCACGCCGCAACATCTCCACCAGCCCGATGCAGGCGCTGGTGACGCTCAACGAGCAGGTCTCGGTGGAAGCCGCGCTCGGCCTCGCCCACCTCAGCCTCACCGACACCGGCACCCTGGACGAAAAGCTGGCCCGCGCCTTCGTCCGCTGCACCTCGCGGGTTCCCGACGCGGAGGAAATCGCCGCCCTCGCCGCCGTTCACGCGGCCACCCTCGCCGCCGATCCCGCCGAGGCGAAGCTGCTGCTGGAAAACCACCGGCCCGTCACCCTCGATCTCTCCGCCCACCCCTTGCCGGAGCTCGCCGCCGCCGCCGCCGTCGCCCGCGTGCTCCTCAATCTCGACGAAACGATCACCAAGAACTGATCCATGCTCCCGCCCTCCACCCTCGCCGACATCCAACGCTCGTACTCGCGCCGCTGGTTCATGAAGGACTGCGGGCTCGGCCTCGGCTCGGTCGCGCTGGCCTCGATGCTCGGCGAGGCCCGCGCCGCGGCACCCGCCACCAACCCGCAGGCACCCAAGGTCCCGCCGTTTCCGGCCAAGGCGAAGAACGTGATTTTCCTGTTCATGGGCGGCGCGCCCAGCCACCTCGACCTCTTCGACAACAAGCCCGTGCTGCGCGAAATGGACGGGAAAACCCCGCCCGCCGAGTTGTTGAAAGGCTACCAGTCCGCCTTCATCCGCCCCGAAAACAAGCTGCTCGGCTCGAAGTTCCCGTTCAAACACTACGGCCAAAGCGGGATGGAGATGGCGGAGATCCTGCCGCACATCGGCTCCCATACGGACGACATCGCGTTGATCCGCTCGATGCACACGGACGCGTTCAACCACGCCCCCGCGCAGATCCTGATGTCCACCGGATCCCAGCAGTTCGGCCGGCCCTCGCTCGGCTCGTGGGTCTCCTACGGCCTCGGTTCGGAAAACTCCAACCTGCCGGGCTTCGTGGTGATGTCCTCCGGTTCCAAGGGCCCCTCCGGCGGCAACGGCAACTGGTCCTCCGGTTTCCTCCCCACCGTCCACGACGGCGTCACCTTCAACTCCACCGGCTATCCCGTCCTCTATCTCTCCAACCCGAAAGGCATCACCCGCGAGGCCCAGCGCCGCACCATCGACGCGGTGAATTTCCTCAACCACAAGCGCTACGAATCGATCGGCGATCCCGAGATCAACTCACGCGTCGCCGCCTTCGAAATGGCCTTCCGCATGCAGGATGTCGCGCCGGAGGTCACCGACATCTCGCTCGAGCCGGAGAGCGTCCGCGAGATGTACGGAGCGGAGCCGGGCAAGCGCTCCTTCGCCAACAACTGCCTGCTCGCCCGCCGCCTCGTCGAGCGCGGCGTCCGCTTCGTCGAGTTGTTCCACGAGTCATGGGATCAGCACGGCAACCTGACCGCCGACCTGAAAAGGAATTGCCGCGACGTGGACCAGGCCTGCGCCGCGCTGATCAAGGACCTCAAGCAGCGCGGCCTGCTCGACGAGACGCTCATCATCTGGGGCGGCGAATTCGGGCGCACGCCGATGGTGCAGGGCGGCAACGACGGCCGCGACCACCACCCCAACGCCTTCACCATGTGGATGGCCGGCGGCGGCGTGCAAGGCGGCGTCCAGCTCGGCAAGACCGACGAACTCGGTTTCAACGCCGTCGAGGACAAGGTCCACGTCCACGACCTCAACGCCACCATCCTCCACCTCCTCGGCTTCGACCACACCAAGCTCGTCTACCGCGCCCAAGGCCGCGACTTCCGCCTCACCGACGTCCACGGCAGCGTGGTGAAGAAGGTGTTGGTTTGAGAGGGAGCGCCGCGGCGTGTCGCGGCTTGGGCTGCCCTTAAGGAGTGTCGACGTGCCGTCGACACTCGTGTGTTGACCACAGGTCAACACTCCTTAGTGCGCGTCGACGTGCCGTCGACACTCGTGTTGACCACAGGTCCACACTCCTTAAGGCCTGTCGCCGTGCCGTCGACAGGTCATGTTGACCACAGGTCAACACTCCTTAAGGGGGCTGCCCCTCACACCTCGAAATCAAACACCACCACCCGCGCCAGGCAGGGCACGACGATGTCGCGGACGCGTTCGTGCTCGGGGTGCGGCAGGTAGGCATCGCGGTTCGCGGCGCTGTCGAAGGTCATGAGGAAGCCATGGGTGAAGCCGTCGTTCATGCCTTCCGAACTCTCGTAAGGGCCGTGCTCCATGTCCAGCAGCCCGGGGATTTGCCCGACCATGCCCTTCATCTCGCGGAAGCAGGTGTCGATCTGAGCGGAGGTGATGCCCTCCTTGAACTGGAACATGCCGTAGTGTCGAACCATCGTCTCGTGGGGTAGTGTTGGATTGAAATCAGGGGGCGCTCGCGGCCATCAGGGAAAGCAGTTTCTCCGCGCAGGCCCGGGCGAAGGAGGGATCGTTGATCTCGAGATCGAACTCCTCCACCGGCTGCCGCGAATGGCCGCGCAGCGCGCCGAACAGCGCCTCGTCCGCCGCCGCGTCATGGAAGGGCTGGCCGGCCGCGCTGATCACGCTGATCGCTTGCCGCGGGATCATCACCGCGCAGCCCGCCGTGCAGGCGTTCGCCTTCGCCGCGAGGATCCCGCCGAGTTCCGCGCATTCCTCCGGCGTGGTCCGCATCAGCGTGACCTGAGGGTTGTGGATGTAAAAATTCCGCCCGGCGAACTTGGCGGGCACCGAGGCCTCCTCGCCGAAATTCACCATGTCGAGGCAGCCCGGCGCGATCACCACCGGCACCTTCGCCCGCGCCGCGGCGTCCATCCGCTCCGGCCCGGCGTTCAAGACGCCGCCGACCAGCTCGTCGGCCCACTCGGTGGTGGTCAGGTCGAGCACCCCGCTGACCATCCCGCTCTCGACCAGCGATTCCATCGTGCGCCCGCCCGCCCCGGTGGCGGCGAACACCAGCACCTCGTAGCCCGCTTCCTCGAGGATCCGCTTGGCTTCGGTGATGCAGGCGGTGGTGTTGCCGAACATGCTGGCGACCACCAGCGGCTTCGCGGCATCGACCTCGATCTTCGCTTCCACCATCCCGCAGATCGCCCCGGCGGCGCGCGAGAAAATCACCCGCGACAGACGATTCAAGCCGGCCACGTCGGCGATGCTCGGCATCATCACGATGTCCTTGGTCCCGAGGTAGGGCGCGGTGTTGCCGCTCGCCAGGGTCGAAACCATCAGCTTGGGAAAGCCCAGCGGCAGCGCGCGCATCGCCGCGGTGCCGATCGCCGTGCCGCCGCCGCCGCCGAGCGAGATCACCCCGTCGATCTTCCCCGCCGCCGCCAGCTTTTCCAACAGCACCGGCGCGGCCTTCGACATCGCCACCACGCACTCGCCGCGGTCGCGCTTGGCGATCAACGGCGCGAGGTCGAGCCCCGCCGCCGCGGCGACTTCCTCGCGGGTGATGTCCGGCGTCACCACCGGCGGCCCGCCGCTGCCGACATCGATCAGCAGCGCCGCGTGCCCGCGCTCCCGGATCAGCCCGGCGACAAAAGCATGCTCCTCCCCTTTCGAATCGAGGGTCCCCAGAACGGCGATGGTTTTCATGATAAAAACGGGTTCACCGCCAAGACGCCAAGGACGCCAAGTTCAAGGCAGTGGGAAATTCGGTTTTTTCGGAAACTTGGCGCACTTGGCGTCTTGGCGGTTCACTTGTCTCAATGCTTCCGCTTCACCGGAATCGCCTTGAACTCCCGCGTCAGCTTGGTCAGCGACATCTCGACCGCCATCCGCTCGAGGCTCGAGGCCCCGACGAAGCCGACCGCGTCGGTGTGCTCGTTGATGTAGGCGGCGTCTTCCGGCGTGTTGATCGGGCCGCCGTGGCTGAGGTAGAGGATGTCGTCGCGCACCGTGCGGCCGGCGTCGATGATCGTCTGCGTCCGCTTCGCCGCCTCCGGCAGCGACATCGTGGCGTCGACCACGCCGATCGAACCGCCGACCGTGGTTCCGACGTGCGCGATGATCACGTCCGCGCCGGCTTCCGCCATCGCCTTCGCCTCTTCCGGCGCGTCGACATAGACGATGCTGAAAAGATCCATCCGCCGGGCCAGCGCGACCATCTCGAACTCCTTTTTCACGCTCATCCCGGTCTCCTCGAGGATCTGGCGGAACTTGCCGTCGACGATGCAGTGGGTCGGGAAATTGTTCACGCCGCTGAAGCCCATGTCCTTCACCTTGCCGAGCCAGTGCCACATCCGGCGCCGCGGGTCGGTCGCGTGGACGCCGCAGATCACCGGCACTTCCTCGACCACCGGCAGCACCTCGTATTCGCCGATCTCCATCGCCACCGCATTGGCGTCGCCGTAGGCCATCAGCCCGGCGGTCGAGCCGTGGCCGGCCATCCGGAAGCGGCCGGAATTGTAGATGATGATCAGGTCCGCGCCGCCCTTCTCGATGAACTTCGCGCTGATCCCGGTCCCCGCGCCGGCGGCGATGATCGGCTGGCCCTTCGAGAGCGTGTCGTGCAGGCGTTCGAGCACTTCGGCCCGCGTGTAGGGGTTTCCTTTCCCGGTCCAAGGATTCGGCATGGCGGGAAGACTGACGCGGCCTTATTGAAAAATCTAGCGTCAAGCGGATTTAATGCGGCCACCTCTCCATATCCCGGACGCACATCGCGGCCGGAAGGGCTCGACCTGCGGGGCCCGCGGCGCTTAGGCAGATGGGGACGAGGATGAAAAACCCCAGCATGATGCCCTCGAAGGATGTCCAGGTACTGGGCGACCAGACCCGCTACCGGGTGGTGCGGGCGGACGCCGCGGACGACCGGACCTGGCTGTCGAAGGGTGCCATCTGTCCCCTGCTCCACCAGCACCACATCGCCCACACCGGGATCATGGAGGCCGCGGCGCCGTTCGAGGTGGTCCGGATGAACCAGAGTGGGACCTTCATGATCGCCTGCATCGAAGGCGAGGGCGTGGTGCTGTCCGACGGCCGCTGGAAGCGGATCCGCCCCAACCAGGCCTGCCTCCAGCCGCCCTTTGTCATGAACGCGCTGAAATGCCTGCCAGGGAAGCGCTGGACCTTTGCCTGGGTGCGATACGACGAATCGCGCGAGGTGCGGCCGATCGTCTCGTCGGACTCCCCGGTCACCGGCCCCTTCATCGCCGCCCCGCTGCAGGCCGCGATCGAAGGCTTCCACAGCGAGGCCAGCGGGCAGGCCTCGCCGGCGCTGCTCCACCATTGGAACGAGCTGGTCCACCGCTACGTCGTCCGCTTCGCCCAGCCGCACCGCCAGGACGAGCGGCTGTGGCAGGTCTGGCGGCGGGTCGAGGCGAATCTGGCCCGTCCGTGGAGCCTGACCGAGATCGCCGCCATCGCCTGCATGAGCGAGGAGCACCTGCGCCGGGTCTGCCGCAAGGAGCTCGGCCGCAGCCCGATGCAGCACCTGACGTTCCTCCGTCTGCAGCGCGCCCAGCACCTGCTGTCCGTGACCGATGACAAGGTCGAGGTCATCGCCAACAGCGTCGGCTTCGAAAGTTCCTTCACCTTCTCCAACACCTTCAAGAAATGGATCGGCTGGCGCCCTTCCGAGCAACGCGACAACCGGCCTTGAACCTTCAGACGAACCACCCATGAAATCCACCGCATCCCTGATCGCCCTTTTGTGCACCGCGGCCCTCGCCGCCGCGGATGAGCTGCCCGCCAAGGGCCTGGTCCTCGACCTCGACGCGGCCAAGGGCGTCACCCTCGAAGACGGCGACAAGGTGGCCGTGTGGCGCAACCAGGTCGCGGCCTCGCCGGCGAAGGACTTCGTGAAGCGCGATGAAGGCCGCAAGGAGCCGGGCAGCGGCCGGCCGACGCTGCGCAAGGAGGTGGCGGAGCTCAAGGGCAAGCCGTCGCTGGTCTTTCTCCAGCAGGAACTGGTCTGCCTCGACGAGGACACCTTCGACGGGCTGAGCACCGGCAAGGGCCACACCTGGCTCGCCGTGCTCGCGGTGAAGGAGCAGCGGGTCGGCCTCAAGGACGTGAACTCGTTCTTCGGCAACCTCCGCAACGGCGGTAAATACGAGGGCGTCTGGGGCTGCCTGAACGACGACAACACGCCGTGGTGGGGCGTCCGCAACGGCCTGACCTTCGGCCGCTTCGACGTCAACAACCCGCAGGTCCTCGGGCCGAAACTCGAGACCGGCAAATTCCACCTCGTCGCCGGCCGGATGGGGGCCGGCAGCGGCACGGTGAAGCTGGAGTTTTTCGTCAACTCGCCGGTCGCGGTGGCGGCGGCGGATTTCCCGGTCAGCGCGGAAGCCGACCCGTCGCGGATGGCGGTCGGCCAGGAGCGCGACGCGATCCAGCATCCCGGCCACGAGTCCTTCGACGGCGAGATCGCCCGTTTCCTGATCTGGGAGCGCCCGCTGGATGACAAGGAGCTGGCGGCGGCGCTCGAGCTACTACGGGCGACGTATCTCGCGAAGTAGCGCCGGCCCGATCCCGACATTGACGGGATCACCTGCCGTGGATCAGCGCCGCCGCCGCAACGCGAGGATGCCGGCCACCATGCCCAGCAAGGCGGGGACCGACGGTTCGGGGATGACCGAGATTTCCCCGGTGCTGTAGAGATCCCCGGTGTCCCAATTCAGGCCGGCGTCCAGGGTGGGCAGATTGACCGCGGCGAAGGTGCCGGAAGACTGGGCGGGATTGAAATTGAACAGGTCGAAGGTCTGGCCCGAAGTCAAGGTGCCGCCGAGATTGGTGACGTTCAGGATGCCGCCGGATCCGATCAAGGCGCTCACCCCGGTCCCGCTGTTGCCGTTCAAGGTGAACTTCGTCCCGTTGTAGTTAGATGGCGGAGGTGGCGGAAGCGGCGTCCTGCCGGATCCCGCGGCCGATCAGCTCGCCACCGTCGAAATTCAGCGTGGAAATGCCGCTGCCCAGCCGCAGCATGCCGAGGTCGCCTTCGCCGGCGGAACCGGTGGCGACCATGTGGATCACCCCGCTGCCGGACAGCGTGACGTTGCCGACCCGCGAGCCGTCGTTGGCGGCGATCAGGATCCGCCGGCCGACCTGAAGTTCGCCGCCGGAGATATTGAGGGTGCCGGTGGTTCCCGCGCCGGAGAAGGTCGCGAGGTTGAGCGAGGCGTCGTTGCCCGCCAGACCGGTGCCGATCTGCACCTTGCCGCCGGAAAGGTTGAGCGTCCCGTTGCCCGCCGCATCGCCGACCCGCGCGGCAGCGCCGAAGCCGTCGCCACCGAACTGCAGCGTGCCCGAGCCGGGCCCCACGTTGAGCACCGACGTCACCCCCGCCCCGCTGCCGAGGATCAGCATGCCGCTGGTGGTGAACGCCGACGCGCTGTTGTGGTTCACCGTGACGGAACTGCTAATCGTCGCCGCCTCGCTGCCGGCCGGGACCAGATCGGTCGACCAATTCGCCGGGGTGGCCCAGTTGCCATCCCCGCCGCCTCCATCCCAAGTGGCGGCGGCCAGCGGCACGGCGGGGAAAATCGCGGCGCCGAGGGCGAGCAAGGTCCTCCGGCGGGTGATGGAAGAAGGGATCATGAATGATTCTAGGGTCGGGGGATCGGGCGGCGGACGCTCAGGGAGTATCTTCGGCGGCGAGCACTTGCAGGAACCCCCCCGGTCCCGCGCTGACCGGAGCGGTGATGCGGAAGGTCCGGTAGGCGTAGCCGGTCGCGACCGGCGGCAGGTCGGTGGTGACCGCGGGGATCTCGATGACGCCGGCGGCGAAGCCGGCCAGATCGGTCGAGCCGCGGACGGTGTAGTCGATCCCGTCGATCGTCGCGAGCAGCGGACCGGTGCCGGTGAAGATCGCGCCGACGCGCAGGGCGACGGTCAGTGTCAGGTAAGAGGTTCCCGTGACGGGGTTGAGCGCCACCCGGCTGGCACCTTGATCCGCGCCGGTCGTCGGGTTGCCGGAGAAGGCGAACTCCTCGAAGTTGGTCGCGCCGTCCTGGTCGGGATCGTCGACGGGGTCGTTGTCGGGAGCGACCAGCTGGGGGAAATTGGTGGCCATCCAGACCTGGAACGGGGGACCGGCGCTGACGGTCAGGGTGCCCGTGCCGGTGATGAGCGGGCTTTTGTTCGGGGCATCGGAAGTTTGCGAGCCGTATTCGCCCGGCTGCTGGAAGACCCCGCCGAGGGACAGTTGGTCGATGGTATCGCTGCCTGTGAAGTCGAGCTGGAGGAAAGCCCCGGTTCTGACGATCACGTCGGCCCCGTCCGCCAGCAGCGGCTGCGTGATGACCAGCGTGCCTCCGCTCACCGTGGTGTTCCCGGTGTAGCTGTTGGTCCCCGAGAGCAGCAGGGTGCCGGGGCCGGATTTCTCGAGACCGCTCGCGAGTTCGGGGAACGCGCCGCCCGGACCGATCGAGTTCTTGAGTTTCGCCGAGATCGTCAGATCCGGCGCGGCGCTGCCGGTGACATCCGCCACCTCGATCAGCAGGTTCGACCCGCGGCCGCCGCCGACGTCGGTGTTGTTGCCGATGTTGATGGCCCCGTTCACGCCGTTGACCAGATCGTTGATCAGCGACGGGGTGCTGCCGGTCACGGTGAGCCGATCTTTGATCGAGTAGGCTTGGAATTTTCCGGTCAGGGCATTCAGGCTGTTGGTCACCGAAAGGGTGCCACCGGACATCGCAACCTGGCGGAAGGTCGTGAAACCGGTGTTGCCGGTGCCGTTGGTGACCGTGGCGCCGCTGTTGATGGCGATGTCCTGCTGGGAGCCGGTGTGGTTGCCGAAGGCGTCGTTGCGGTTGAAATCCATGGTGCCCGCCGCGACGGTCAGCAGCCCGATGGTTCCGACGGGTCCGGCTTGGTTGCGCCAGGTCCCGAGACCGGTTTTCGTGGCGGTGCCGGTGCCCGCGACCGAGCCGCCGGAGGTGAGCACGAAGCCCTCGTCCACGTTGACCGTCCCGCCGCCCGGCCCGAAGTTCAGGGCTTTGGTGGGAGCCGAGATGTCGGTGGTCGCGCGAAGCCCGCCGTCGTCCAGCGTCAAGGCCCCGCTGCCGATCGGCGCCGCATTGTCGAGCGACAGGATGCCCTTGTCGATGACCCGGGTGCCGCCGGCATGGTTGTTGCCGAGGGTCAAGGTGGGACTTCCGCCGCTCAGCACCAAGGTTCCCGCGCCGGACAGTACGTTGTCGAAGGTATACACGCCGGGCCTTTTGAGAACCAGCCGGCCGGCGCTCAGGATGACGTCGCCGGTGAAGGCCGAGAAGTCGCCCGCCAGCACCAGGTCGCCGCCGCCGAGCTTGGTGATGGCGTGGGGTCCCGCCGTCTCGGTCAAACTCCCGCCGAGGGTGATCGTCGAAGTTCCACCGGTCGTCACCCGCAGCGGCGAGGCCAGCACCAGATTGCCGAGGAGGCCCAAGGCGCTGCCGGCGTCCGCCGCGCTGCTCAGGACCGCCTCGGTCGCCGTCGTTTTAAAGGTCAGAGGGTTGGTCGCGCTCAGCGTGAACGGCTTGCCACCGGTGGTTTCGAGCAGGCCCAGGGTGACCGGAACATCGAGGTTCAGGGTCGCTCCGGCCGCCGTCACCAACGCGTCGGAAGAGAGCCGGGCCAGCCGGTTCTGCCCGTTGGGCACGGTGCCCGACGACCAATTGGCCGGGGTATTCCAGGATCCGTCCCCGTCCACCGTCCACGTCGGCGTCACCGGCACCGACAGCAGATCGCGTGGATCCGAGCCGCCGGCGTACTCGGCGGCATTGCTGATCCCGTCCCCGTCGAAGTCCGCCGTTCCCCCGTTCAGATTGCTCTCGGGATCGAACTGGTAGGCGACCTCCCACCAGTTCGGCATCGTGTCGCTGTCGTTGTCGAGCAGCCCCTCCGCAGTCGGCGCGACGGCTTCGATCAGGATCGCGTTAAGGATCGGGTTGGTCCCCGCGCCGCTGTCGATCGAATTGAAGGTGAGTTCGCCCTCGGAGGTCGCCAGCACGGCCGGGAAACGGTGGTAGAGACCTTGGGACACGGTGAGCGGGCGGGAGACGTCCAAGGGCCCGTAGGTGGCGGCCCCGAGGATGGTCATCGACTCGGTGTTCCCACCGGTGGCCGCGCTGGACAAGGCGTCGATCTTGAACGTCAGAAACCGGTTCAGGCCGGTCACAACGAGGCGGAACGGAACGGCATCGCCGGTGGAAAAGTTGCCGCCGATGTCGGTGGTCACGCTCTCGACGAATTCCGGCGGTGCCTTGGGATTCGGCGCGATGTTGGTCGGATTCGACTGCAGGCCGATCCAGTTGTTGGTGCCGTCGTTGTTGAAGAACTGGCCGTTGCTCACCGTCATCGTCATCAGGTCGGCGATTTTCCCGTCCAACCGCACCACCGTGCCAGCCTCCTTGATGGCGTTGCCGGTGAAGTTGTTCCAGTTGGGGGTCAGGGTCGGACCGTAGTCGATGCCGAGCTTGCTGCCGGGTAGCAGCGGGGCACTGTGGGCGGCGAGGGACGACGCGAGGATCGCACCGGGAAAGAGGATGGCGAATTTCATGGCACTTGGGTTTGGGCATGGGGCCCGCGCGAAAACGACGGCGGGCTTTTCGAGGATTCCTCATCATGCTGTCCCGTCATCCGCCAAATGGGAATATCACCGATCCGCCAGCGCATGTTGGAAATCCACATGGGGCCGGTTCTTGCCGGACTCTGCGATCCGGACCATGGCATGGGAAGCAGGTGGTACGCCCCCTGCGGTTGGCTGCCACTTTTGACTCCCCGAATCGTCAATTCATGACGGAAACCTTACCCGAACAAGCCGGTTCGGAGCTGACGGAAGTTGAAAAGCCGATCTTCCTTCGATGCTCCCTGCAGCCCGCGCATCGGCCGCGCGCCCTCCTTGCGCTTCGGCCCGAAGCGGTCGCGGAACGCCGCGAACATCTCCTCCACGAAGGCTTTCCCGCCGATCACCGCGCCATCGCTGAAATACCGCACCCGGCAGCGCAGGTAGTCCGCCTGCGAGAGCTTCCCGCCGCGCGCCAGCACCTCCAGCGCCTTCTCGCGCGGGATCCGGTCGCGATAAATCGCGGCCATTTCTCCTTTCGCCGCCTCCTCCGCCTGCCGTATCTCGCTTTCCGGGATGCCGTAAAGATGGCAACGCCAGCGGCGCAAGGCTTCTTTGGGCTTCAAGCCGCCGGCCTCGGGCCGCATCCCGCCGTGTGGGTTCAGCGAGGCGAGAAACTCCACCGCTTCCCGCGCCTCGATTACACCCGCCACCGCTTCGGCGTAACCGCACCAGCGGTAATCCTTCGGATCGTCGCAGATCTTCGCCCGGACCGGATTGAGGTCGATATAGGCCGCCATCGTCCGCAGCGCCTGGCCTTTCCCTTCCACCAGCACCGAGCGGAAGCGGTCCTCCCACAACGTGCCGCGCCGCGCATGGCGGCCGTTGAACCACTGCGTGAAGCGCTGCTTGAGCACCTTCATGAAAGCGCTGAGGTCCCACATCCGGGCGAACCATCGATCCCGCAGTTCCTCCGCCGCCGACGTGTTGCCTTGCTTGCGATGCAATTCCAACTGCCATTCAAGGTCATTCGCCAGTTTGTCGCCGAGGTGCGTGCGGACCCTCGCCACCAGTCCCGCGTCATCCGGCAGAGCCGCCGCCGCCGGCCGCTGCGGCACTTCCACCAGGATGTGAAAGTGATTGGACATCATGCAGTAGGAGATCACCCGCAGCCCGCCGAACCGTTCGTAGGTCCGCATGTATTCCACCAACTTGTCTTTCTCATTCTCCCCAAGGACGAACTGCCGGTCCACCACCCGCGAAACGCAGTGGTAATAGGCGACCGGGACGAAAGCAGGGGCTTTGAGGCGTCGCAGGCGCATGGGAATAAAATGGAAGGGTTAAGGATTGCATGCAAGACCCTTTTCTTAGGGACGGACCTTTTATGAGACCCCTTTTCTTAGGGACGGACCCTTTTCTTACCAAGGACGAACTGCCGGTCCACCACCCGCGGACCCTTTTCTTAGGGACGGACCTTTATGTGCTCGCCCAGGTCGTGGCCTTGCCGGTTTCAATCTCCACCGCGGCGAGCATCGTCTGGGTGCCATGCCTCACGTATTCATTGCTCCAGGAGCGCGGCTTGCCGCTGCGCAGCGGAAGTACCGGCTGGGTCCTGTCGAGCGCCTGAATCCCGGTC
>CAMCYK010000027.1 GCA_945883695.1 Akkermansia muciniphila
GCGGCAACCAGAAGAACTACTCCCGCTTCGGCGAAAAGCTGGCCGATGCGGTGGGTTCCGCCGAGGCCGACCTCGACCTCGACGGTTCGCTTTCGCTGCTCGAAGCCACCCTCCACGCCGCCGGTTCCACCCAGGCCTTCTACGAGGACGCCCAGCGGGTCGTGCAGGAGAACGCCATCCTCGACGACAACGGCGACGGGCGCGGCACCCCCGCCGAGGCCTTCAAGGGTCTCCGCGCCGAGGGCCCCGCCGCCGACGGCACGCTGGCCCGCGAGATCCACTTCCTCAAGGCCAACGCCGACCCCTTGCCGCCGGAAGCCCGCGAACAGCGGGCCAAACTCGAAGCCGCCATCGACGCCCTCCGCCAGCGCAAAGCGGAACTCGACGAAGACGCGTACTACGCCGAGCTCGAAAAGCTCCTGCGCGAAATGGCCCAACTCTACCGCCCGTCCAAGTAACCCGGCGCAGCCCATGGACTGCGTGCAGCCTGCTGCCGCTTTCCCTCCGCCAGCCTGCTGGCGGGTCAGTGGACTCCACAGCAGGCTGTGGCAACAGAGCGGCAGCGGGCTGCACGCAGTCCAAGGCTGCCGCTGCCGCCCCGCCAGCCTGCTGGCGAAGCAACCGCAAACCCCTCCATTCCCCTTGCACCACCATCATTCCTCCGTAGCCTCCCCGCCATGCCAGCGCGCTATCTCGCCATCCTCGCCCTGCTGACCGCCGGCTCCGCGCCGGCCCAATCCACGGCCGCCGCCAGCGCCCCGGGCGCCGCCGCGGCGGTGTCGGACATCTACCGCTCGGTCGTCCGGATCGAAGCCGCCGTGCAGATCCCCGACTACTCGACCCCGTGGAACAGCGGCCGCTTCACCGGCGGCATCGGCACCGGCTTCCTCATCGGGAAAAACCAGTTCCTCACCAACGCCCACGTCGTCTCCAACGCCAGCCGCCTGCTGATCACCGTCCACGGCAGCCCGCGCAAACATCCGGCACGGGTCAAGTTCATCGCCCACGACTGCGACCTCGCCCTGCTCGAAGTCGAGGATTTCTCCTACTTCGAGAAATTCCCGGTCTTCACCTTCGGCGATGTCCCCCAGCTCGAAAGCCAGGTCCGGGTGATCGGCTACCCGATCGGCGGCGAACGGCTCTCGGTCACCCGCGGCGTCGTCTCGCGGATCGACTTTTCCTCCTACTCCCACTCGCGCGCCGATTCCCATCTGATCATCCAGATCGACGCCGCCATCAACCCCGGCAACTCCGGCGGCCCGGTGATCCAGGACGGCAAGGTCGTCGGCGTCGCCTTCCAGGGACTGCGCCAGGCCGACAACACCGGCTACATCATCCCCACCCCGGTGATCCGCCGCTTCCTCAAGGACATCGAGGACGGCAACTACGACCACTACGTCGACCTCGGCCTGGCGACCTTCCCGCTCTTCAATCCCGCCATGCGCCGCGCCCTCAAGCTGCCGGACGACGGCGTCGGCGTGCTGGTCACCAATGTCACCCCGACCGGCGCCTGCGACGGCATCCTCAAGGCGGGCGACGTGCTGGTGTCGATCGACGGCTACCCGGTCGACAGCGCCGGCCAGATCCTGCTCGAAGGCGAGAAGGTCGACCTCAACGAAGTCGTCGAACGCAAGTTCGCCGGCGACACCGTCGCCCTGCGCTGGCTGAGCGACGGCACCTGGAACGACCGCGATGTCGCCCTCAAAACCCTGCCGCCGTCCCGGATGTATGCCATCCAATACGAAAAGAAGCCGCGCTACACGGTCTTCGCCGGCCTGGTCTTCCAGCCGCTCGATACCAACCTCTTCGCTTCGGTGAAGATGGACGACGTCAACGTCCGCCGCCTCTACTCCGACTTCGTGCCGAAGGGAATCTTCACCGAGCGCGAGGACATCGTGCTGCTGACCCGGGTCGAAAGCGATCCGGTCAACAGCCAGCTCGCCGGCTTCACCGGACTCGCCGTCGACAAGATCAACGGGACGATGGTCAAGAGCCTGCAGCACGCCCACGAGCTGCTGAATCCCGCCACGCCGCCCGAATTCTTCGTCATCGAGCTGTTCGGTGCTCCCCGCCCGCTGGTCATCGCCGGCAATGCCGTCGCCGCCGCCAACGAGCGGGTCAGCAAGACCTACGACATCCAGAAACTTTCCAATCTCGAAGAGTGAACCACCCCGCACCCGCCAACCTCATGCGCCCGCTCTTGCTCCTCCCCTTCGTCTTCCTCGGCGCCTGCGAGCGCCATCAAGCCCAGGACGCCCCGCCCGCCGCCGCGGCACCCGCCCCGGCCGCGCCAGCAGCGACCACCATCCCCGCGCCGGATCCCGGCGCCATCCTGAATTCGGTGGTCCGCATCAGCACCACCCAGCAGGCATGGAACCAGGGCCAGCCGTGGGAAAAACTGCCGCCCGGCAAACGCCGCTCGCTCGGCGCCATCGTCGCCCCCGGCAAGGTCCTCACCACCGCCGAAATGGCGGCCGACGCCACCTACATCGAACTCGAATCCTCCGACGGCAAGCGCCTCGCGCCGGCCCGGGTGATCGCCGTCGATTACGAGGCCAACCTTGCCCTGCTGGGCCTCGCGGCGGACACCGACACGACCTTCTTCGACGGCACCAAGCCGCTCGAAATCGCCACCACGCCGACGCTCGGCGACACCTTGGAAATCGTCCAGGTCGAGGAAAGCGGCACCCCGCTGGTCACCGCCGGCAGCCTCCAGAGCATCGATGTCGTGTCGACCTTCCTGCCCGGCCAGTTCTTCCTGACCTACGAGGTGAAGGCCTCGATGCAAAGCGCCGCCAACAGCTTCTCGCTGCCGGTCCTGCACGATGGCAAGCTGGCCGGAATCCTCACCAGCTACGATTCGAAGGACCAGATCAGCGACGTCACCGCCACCGACATCGTCGCCCGCTTCGTCGAGGAAGCGTCGGACGGCGACTACGCCGGCTTCCCATCGCTCGGGATTTCGATCAGCCGCACCGAGGACGCGAATTTCCGCGCCTGGCTGAAGCTTCCGGCGGACACCGGCGGTCTCTACGTCTCCACCGTCAAGGCCGGCGGCGCCGCCGACAAGGCGGGCCTCAAAAAAGGCGACGTGATCGTCGCGATCGACGGCCATCCGATCGACCGGCTCGGCTACTTCGAGGACGCCCACTACGGCCGCCTCTACTGGAGCCACCTGATCCGCGGCGCGAAGAGCGCCGGCGACACCGTGAAGCTCGATCTCATCCGCGACGGCCAGCCAATCCCGGCGGAAGCCGTGCTCGACCGCCGCGACGAGCAGGACCAGCTGGTTCCGGCCTACACCTTCGGCGAGGCCCCGTCCTACCTCGTCAAAGGCGGTCTGGTGTTCCAGGAACTCACCCGCCCGCTGCTCGAGGCTTTCGGCGAGGAATGGTCGTCGCGCGCCCCGCTCAACCTGCTCGACGTCTACGAGAATCCCCAGAAATACGAGTCCCGCGGCCGCCGCATCGTGTTCCTCGCCGGGGTCATCGCCACTCCCGCCACGGTCGGCTACGAGCCGCTGCGCAATCTCATCGTCACCAAGGTCAACGGCAAGGAAATCAAGGACATGAAGACCCTGATCGAAGCCTTCGCCCTGCCCGGGACCGACGGCATGGACCAGATCGAGTTCGACGAGGAAAAATTCAGCGTCCACCTCGACGAGGCCGCCTCCGACGAGGTCGACGCGCAGCTCCAGCAGCGCGGCTTGTCACGGCTCTCACGGGCCGAAAACTGAGCCCGTTCCCACCCTCCCGGGCCCCTCGATTTTCGTCCAACTTTTCGATTGTCAAAACCCGGGGTGCGCCCCTAAATCCCCGCCCACCCGAAGGGGAACAAGGCTCAGTAGCTCAGTCGGTAGAGCAGTGGATTGAAAATCCGCGTGTCGGCGGTTCGATTCCGTCCTGAGCCACTCTCATCCCTTCATCAGCTTCAGCTCCTCCCGCACCATCTGCCGGAGTTCCGGCGGGCCGACGACTTCCGCCTTGCTGCCGAAACTGAGGACCCAGCGCACGACTTCCTCGAGCGCCCCGGCTTCGAAGCGGACTTCCACCTTGTTGCCCTTCGCATCGAGCACCGTGGTCTCCTGGGTCGGGTGCCAGCGGCGCTCCTGGGCGATCCGCGCGGCGTAGTCCTTGAGCTTCACCCGGACCAGATGGACGTGGCCGCCCGCGCTGTGCCAGATCCCGAAGGAACGGCGCAGGTGGTCGCGCCCGTCGAAATCCGCGGGCCGCTCGAAGCCGCTGGACAGCACTTTCATCCGCGTCATCCGCGGCAGCGCGAAAGTCCGCAGCGCGCCCCGCTCGACATCGTGGCCGATCAGATACCACGCGCCCTCCACCTCGCCGAGATGATAGGGCCGCACCCGCCGCGGCGCCGCCTTGTCGGCGTCCAGCTTGCGATAGTGGAAGGAGATCTCGCGGCGCTGGATCACCCCTTCCGCCAGTTGTCCGAACAAGGCGACGTCGCGCGCCTTCATTTCCGGCATCTTGCGGGTGAAGGCCTCGTCCATCTCGCCCCAGGACAGGTGCACGGTGCCCTCGATCGGCCGGACGATCTTCGCGAAGATCTCGCGCATCGTCTTCTCCAGCGTGGTCCCGCGGATCGCTTCCAGCGCGGTACGGGTCAGGAACAGCGCCGCGAGCTCCTCCGCCCCCATCACGAAGCCGGGGAAATCCGGCAGTCCGTTCAAGGAGTGGAAGCCGTGCCGCTTGTCGTCGTACTCGATCACCAGCCCGAAGTTGTCGCGCATGAAATCGATGTCGCGCTGGATCGTCTTCGCCGTCACCTCGAGTTCCTTGGCCAGCGTCGAGCAGTTCGGATAGCCGCCGGTGCTGATCGCGCGGTGGATCGCGAACATCCGCTGGTACGGGCGGCGGGTCACCCCGGCGCGCTTCGGTTTTTCGGCCATCAGGTCGGACACGGTGTCGCGGAAACTTGCCATGGTCGGCTTTCTAGCAGAACCGCGGCCGGCTGCCTATCACGAATCTCGCCCCGCGCTTGTCCGACCCCCTGAGTTTCATTCCTCGCGGTTACCCGGAAGCCGCCTTCCATCAAACCGGTTTCCCGTGCCCGACGAAGGCCCCGAAATTCGCCTTTTTGAGCTGCGCCGCCGCCGACTCGCTCATCCCGACCAGCAGGCCATGGAGCGGACAGGGATCCCCCACCCCGCACCAGCCGGGACCGAAGGGACAAGCGCTGGGATCGCGATGGCCTTCGAACAGCTCGACCACCTCGAACAACGTGATCGCCGCGGGATCCCGCGCCAGCTTGTAACCGCCGCCGGGGCCGCGGGTGCCATGGACGAAGCCGGCCTGCGACAAAACCGTCAGCACTTTCGCCACCAGCGGTTGCGACAGGTTGCGCGATTCGGCAATGTGCTGCGAGCTGAGCTGGACGCCCCCGGCATGGCTCTCCGCCAGCGCGCTCATCGCCGCCACCGCGCATCCGCTCATCTTTCCATAACCGAACATGGTGCGGCAGCATCTCCGGATTCAAGCGACCGGTCGAATCAATTCCCTAATAAAGAAACTTTTTTCTTCATTTGGACTACCGGCGAGCTAGCTTGGCGCCGTGCCCGCCACCACCGACATTCTCGGCCGCGACGAAATCGTCCGCTTGGTCGACCGCTTCTACGAGAAGGTCCGCGACGACGAAACGCTCGGCTTCATCTTCGACCAAGTGGCGCAGGTCGACTGGCCCGCGCACCTGCCGAAGATGTATGATTTCTGGCAGACCGTGTTGTTCCGCGACGGTGGCTTCCGCGGCGACCCGATCGGCAGGCACGCCCGGCTGGTTCCGCTGACCGCGATGGGACGGGAGCAGTTCGACCGCTGGCTGGTTCTGTTCGAGGAGACCGTCGACGAGCTCTTCGCCGGGGAAAACGCCGGCCACATCAAGCGCTGCGCGGCCGACATGGCGAAGGTGATCCATGCGAAAATCAACGCGATTCCCGACGAGCGCTTCGATCCCGCGAAGCTCACCGACGAGCAGCGGGCCCGCTACGCCGCGTATCGCCCGGCTCCCTCGGCTACCACACGAGCTTGAGGTGCTCTGGCACCAGGGGAAATCCGACGCGCTGGCGAGCGCCATCGCCGCCGCGATTTCGCCCCGGAATGTCCTCCCGGCTTGCCTTTCCAGCTTCATCATGATCTTTCGCGCCATCATGAAGCGCCGCCACTTTCTCTCCGCCGGAGCCCTCGCCGCCCTGCCGCTGCCCCTTTCCGCCCAGGACGAGGACCTGATCGTGCCACCACCGTCGCGGCCGAACCGCATCGGGGTCTCGTCCTATTCGTTCTGGGGCTTCCAGCGCGAGGCCCTGCGCGACATCCCGACCTGCCTCGACCACGCCGCGCGGATGGGCTTCGACGGCTTCGAAATCCTCCAACGCCAGATCGCGGCGGCCAACGAGATCCCGGACAACGCGACGCTCCAGAAGTACAAGCGCCACGCCTTCCTGCTCGGGCTCGACCTGATGGGCTACTCCACCCATCAGGGCTTCCTGAGTCCCGACCCCGCAAAGCGCGAGGCCCAGATCAAACACACCACCGACTGCATCGAGCAGGCCTACGCCCTCGGCATCCCGACGATGCGGGTCAACTCCGGCACCTGGGGCACCTCGAAGGATTTCAACGACCTGATGGCCAAGCGCGGCATCGAGGCACCGCTCCCGGGCCACACCGAGGAAGACGCCTACGGCTGGGTCATCGAGGCCTATAAGAAAATCCTCCCGGTCGCCGAGAAGTGCGGCGTGGTGCTCGGCCTCGAGAACCACTGGGGCCTCGGCGTCACCCCGGAAGGCGTGAAGCGGGTGGTCGACGCGATCGACTCCCCCTGGCTCAAGGTCACCCTCGATACCGGCAACTTCCTCGAAGACCCCTACCAGCGCCTGACCAAGCTCGCACCCGACACCGTGCTGCTCCAGGCCAAGACCTACTTCGGCGGCGGCGTCTGGTACACCCTCGACCTCGACTACCCGCGGATCGCGAAGATCCTCAAGGACGCCGGCTTCACCGGTTACGTCTCGCTCGAGTTCGAAGGCAAGGAAGACCCGCTCACCGCCATCCCCAAGAGTCTCGACCTGCTTCGCAAGGCCTTCGCGTAATCGTGCACGCAGAAGACGGCAAGCGGCCCCAAGGAGTGTGGACCTTTGGTCAACACGGCGTCGACCGAAGGTCGGCACCCCTTGGTCTTTGCGACGTGAACCCTTGGATCCCGAGCCGCCTCATCGTCCATTCCCACATGCTGATCGGAATTTGAGGGGTGTGCATGAACAGCCTCACGCTGTCGTCCGGCCTCAGTTCGATCGACAGCCGCCCGGGATCGAGGATGAAAGGTTCGGAGCTCCCCTCCAACTCGAAGCGGAGGGGCTGGTTCCGGCATTCGGTCGTGTCCTTTTCCAATCCGGGAACGCGCTTCGGCCGGAATCCGGCATCAAACACCGCTTTCCAGGAGATGCCGTCGGGGAAGCGGAGGATTGGAGGTGCAGCATGGTTCGGACCGAGGACATCGGTAACAAACTGACCGGGAACATCGGTCCATGGGGTCTCCATCCATGGGGTCAGTCCTCACGGATTAACAAATCGATCAGGAATGTGAAAGCGTGAGGCCCCATCCAAGAACGGGACGCCAGGTGGCGCGGCAGCTCGGGGGGGCAGATGTTCATTCGAATTCATTTGAGGGGGTTGAACGTGCTTCGAGAGGATGAGATCCCGCAAGGTGAATGTTCTGGAGAGTTTACTCTTTCGGATGGATTTCCGATCGTCGACCGATGGCGATGGGGAGCTCCCGCATCCCGCTCTCCAGACAGTGGTTTGCTCCGTTACCGAGGCTCACGAATTCAGTGTTTGGTTGAGGTCCGCCACGATGGCATCCATGATCTTCCCCGTCATCCCACCGTTCCATCCAGGATCCCCATCCCATGAAGCCAACCACCCTCCTCGTCTCCCTCGCCGCGGCCGTCCTATCCGTTTTCGCTCCCGCCTCGGCCGCCGATCCGGCACCGAAGGAACTCCCGAAAGTCCTCATCATCGGCGACTCGATCTCGATCGGATACACGCCTTTCGTCACCAAACAGCTCAAGGGCGAGGCGACCGTCTCCCGCAATCCCGGCAATGCCGCGCACACCGGCACCGGCTTGGAAAAGATCGACGCCTGGCTCGGCGACACCCGCTGGGACGTGATCCATTTCAACTGGGGTCTCCACGACCTGTGCTACCGCAATCCCGACGCCAAACAGCAGGGCGGCCGCGACAAGGTGAAGGGAACCCTCACTTTCCCGTTGGAACAGTATGAGAAGAACCTCGACCTGCTCGTGACCCGGCTCAAGAAAACCGGCGCCACCCTGATCTGGGCCACCACCACCTTCGTCCCCGAAGGCGAGGCCGGCCGGATCGCCGGCGACGACAAGAAATACAACGAGGCCGCCGCCCGGGTCATGAAGAAGCACGGCGTCGCGACCAACGACCTCCACGCCCTCAGCGCCGGTTTCGCCGCCGACCTCTTCGTCCGGCCGGGCGACGTCCACTACAAGCCCGCCGGCTACCAGAAGCTCGGCACGCAGGTCGCGGCGAGCATCCGGACGGCGCTGAAGGAGACAAAGAGAAACTGAGCCCCGCCCCTCATGAGCTACATCATGGTCGACATCGAAGCGGACGGGCCCATCCCGTATCGCTCACCATGAAGGAGACCTTGGGACTGAAAATCCGCTTGTAGCTTGAGATGACCGGAACCGGCCGATTCCTCACCAAAGGCCAATTTTCGTGCAATTTTCCGCCCTCCGTGGCGGTAGTGCCGCCATGCAACGCCGCCATTTCCTCGCGACCCTCGCCGCCGCCTCCGCGCCGCTTTCCCTCCGCGCCCAGGACGCGGCCGGGCCCTTGCCGATCAAGCTCTCGCTGAAGTGCGGCATGGCGAACTTCGGGGCGAACCTCGAGGAAAAATTCCGCATCCTCAAGGAACTCGGCTACGACGGCGTGGAGCTCGACTCCCCCGGCGGCCAGGACAAGGCCGAAGCCCTCGCCGCATCGAAGGCCACCGGCCTGCCGATCCACGGTGTGGTCGACTCCATCCACTGGCAGACCCGCCTCTCCGACCCCGACGCCGCGGTCCGCGAAAAGGCCCTGCAAGGCCTGCTCACCGCCATCCGCGAAAGCCATGCCGTCGGCGGCTCGAGCGTGCTGCTGGTCCCCGGCGTGGTCGACGCCGGCACGACCCACGACGAGGCCTGGGCGCGCTCGATCGAGGGCATCCGCAAGGCGCTGCCGCTGGCCTCCGAACTCGGCATCCACATCCTGATCGAGAACGTCTGGAACCGCATGTTCTACACCGAGGACGGCGGCAACGCGCAGACCGCGGAGCTGCTGGTGAAGTATCTCGACGAGATCAACTCGCCCTGGGTCGGCTCGTATTTCGACATCGGCAATCACCAGCGGTTCAGCAAGCCGGCCGATTGGATCCGCTCGCTGGGCAAACGCATCGTGAAGCTCGATTGCAAGGACTGGGGCGTGAAAGGCGGCTTCGGCAAGATCGGTGAAGGCGACGTCGACTGGCCGGAAGTCCGCAAGGCGCTCCGCGACATCCGCTACACCGGCTGGGCCACCGCGGAAGTCCAGGGCGGCGATCAGGAGCGTGGTGCCGAAATCCTCGCGCAAATGCGCAAGCACCTGCTCGGGGCCTGAGCGGACACGAAAGGTGAGAGGGTCGGGGTAGGTTCTCATCCGGCCGCCCCTGGCTTGGGGTCGGGCGGAGTCCGGCGTGGATCGGCACGGAGGGGGTCGGGACCACTCGAAAGGTGAGATGGTCGGGGCGGCCAGATTGCCGAAGGCCATGCCAGTCTGCACTTCGTGATTCGGGTAAGGTCGTGACCACTCCCGCCGCGTTCGAACTGAAGGCCTGCGGCAAGGTTCTCATCTGGCCGCCCCTGGCTTGGGGTCGGGCGGAGTGCGGCGTGGATCGGCACGGAGGGGGTCGGGACCACTCGAAAGGTGAGATGGTCGGGGCGGCCAGATTCGAACTGACGACATCCTGCTCCCAAAGCAGGCGCTCTACCAGGCTGAGCTACGCCCCGTGACGGGCGGGACCATTGGTCGCCGGGAGCGGACTGGCAAGAGGAAAGCCGCGAATTTTGGGCTTTCCGGGAAGGATCAGCGCCGCGAGGTCCATCCTTCCTCGGAATAGCGCTCCGCGACCTTGCGGGCCAGGACGGCGGGATCCGGCGAAAAATCCCGCGGCACGACCGTCGCCGCGAGCGCTCCGGCCAGGCCCGCGGGCACGCGACATCCGGCCGCCACCGAGCCCTGGTGCAGCAATCCCAAGGCGGTGCGCCGCTGGCCGGCCCCCGCGATTTTGCGGCCCGCGCCATCCAGCACGTCGTATTCCACCGGCTGGCGGAAGCACTCGCCCCCCGCCGCCGCCGGCAGGATTCCGGCCAGGCGGGCATCGACCCCCGCCGCGCGCAAGGCCTCCACCAGCGCCGCGTGGATCACCCGGTAGCTCTCCCCGCCCTTCGCCTCGGCCAGCCCGAACCCGTTCGGGACGAACAGGGTATACGTCCAGTCCGCGCGGTGGTCGACGATTCCCCCGCCGGTCCAGCGGCGCACCCAGCGGACGGGCCACGCCGGCCATTCGGCGGATTTTACGAAATACCCGCAGCTCCCCCAACCCGGCAGCCAGCGGTAACTCCGCAGCACCGGCCTGTCGCAGCTCTCCGCCAGCCACTCGTCCACCGCCATGTTTTCCGGACCGGCGCGCGGGACGGGGTCGATCCACAGGTGAAGCAGCGGGAGCACAAGGGGACGATGAAGTTCCAAGGGAGAAGTTCCAAGTGCCAACAAAAGGGAGACTTGCGCGATCCGCGGTGCCGCGCACTTTCGGGCATGTCCTTCACGCCCAAACCGAACGCCGCGCTGCTGATCGTCGGCCACGGTTCGACCGAAAATCCCGACTCCTCGACGCCCTACTTCGACCATGCCGACGAGATCCGGCGGCGCGGGCTGTTCAGCGAGGTGCATTGTTGCTTCTGGAAAGAGGAGCCGTCGATGCGCGAGGCGGAATACATGATCGATTCGGACGAAGTCTACGTGGTCCCCGATTTCATCAGCGAGGGCTACTTCACCCAGGACGTGATCCCGCGCGAACTCCACCTCGACGGGCCGACCACGAGGCACGCGGGCAAGACCTGGCATTACACGCTGCCGGTCGGTGTCCACCCTTCGATGACCGGCCTGCTGCTGCGCCGCGCGATGGAAGTCGCGCCCGATGCCGACCCGGCGCAAACCACCCTCTTCATCGTCGGCCACGGCACCGGCCTCAACCAGAACTCGACCAAGGCGATCAAGGACCAGGCCGACCAGATCAAGGCCTCCGGGGCGGGCTACGCCGAGGTGCTCGACGCCTACATGGAAGAGCAGCCTTTCATCGCCGAGTGGGACAAGCTGGCCACCACCCCGAACGTCGTGGTGGTCCCCTTCTTCATCGCCGACGGCCTGCACAGCTTCCAGGACATCCCGGTGCTGTTAGGGATCGAGGCCGAGCCCGGCGCGGCCGCCAGCCAGCGCGAGGTGTTCCGCCAGAATCCGCACCAACTGCGCGGCAAGACCCTCTATTACTCGTCCGCCATCGGAACCGAACGGCACATCGCCGACGTGATCCTCGACCAGGTTTCCGACTTCGACGCGAAATACCATGAAACTCGCTGACCGCCTCTCCCAAGCCGTCGCCGGCGGCATCCGCCGCATCGGCCAGGTCGCCATCCTGCCCGACACCGCGGGCGCCGCCTTCGCGCTGTGCCACATCGACGACGAGGCCGGCGACCTCGCGTTGTTGGAAGCTCACGACGATCCCGACGCGGCGCGTGCGATCTCGACCTGGGCGGACGACGGCCACTACCGCTTCACCAAGGGCGAACTCACCCTCAAGCGCGGCTGGCTGCTGCGGCTGTCCTCCGCGCAGGAGCTGCGCCAGGCGCTCGACCTGTTCTATCCCGCGAACGTCGGCATGCACTTCGCGGCGCTCGACGGCCGCCTCGAAGTCGAGCAGTTGCGCGACAAGCTGAACCGGCAAACCGGGATGTACCGGTTCGCCCGCAGCCTCAGCGACGCCGGGGCCCAGGCCTTGGTGAAAGAGGTCTGCGGTCCGGGGAACTGCTGCGTGAAGAACATCCTGTGGGGCCTCGACACCGCCACCCCGCTGGAGGACAGCGAGGCCAGCCGCTTCGACGGCGTGGTCGGCGACATCGACCGCGCCAAGGCGATCCCGCTCCGCTGCCGCGAGGCGTGCAACCACTTCGTCGCCGAAGCGCGCAAGGCCTCGAAGGCGGAGTTCGAAAAGAAGGCGGCGGAGTAGCGCCCGGCCGCCGCAGGCCCATGAACCGTGGCTGCGGCGTCCCGCCGCAAGCCTCCCACAACCTCGACCGGCGGAATCCACCGGAAAGCCGCGGTCCCATCCGCAGTGAGGGAAGGTTCGACGTCGTTCTGCCTTGGCCCGTGCGGAGACGGGCATGATCACATCAGGTGTCGCGAATCGGCGCTGGATTTACGCATTTGAAAGGTTCCATCGGCTTGTTTCGCGGCCTCAATCTGTGAGGATCAAGTTGCTGTTTATCACCCATCCTGCGAGGGTCACTTCGCAACACCCCGTCCCCCCGCGCGGCAGCGCCGCGCCGAATCCCTCCGTCATCCCCGCGTTGCGGTGATGGCGGGAACCTACCCCGCCCGACTCATGAAGCTCCGTATCCCGACCTTCCCCTTGCCGGGACTCGCCGCCGCCGCGTTGTCCATCCTCGCCGCCGCCGCGGCTTCCGCCGCCAGCATGTCGGCCGGTCCCGCGGCGCCGGTGATCGATGGCCAGGACATCGCCAACGACGGCCCCGCCACCGGCACCGACAAGTGGTGGAACGATTCGCCCGTGTCGGGCTACCCGAAAGGCCAGACCTTCACCACCGGCAACGGCGCGGTCCGGCTCAAGGCGATCACCTACCAGACCTCCTCGGCGGCCATCGCCACCAAGACCTACGTCGTCCGCGTCGGCACCGTGACGGGATCCGCCATCAAACAGGTCCACTCGGAGACCGCCAGCCAGAACTTCACGTGGAACGCCGGCGACTACATGACGTGGACCTTGGACACGCCGCTCCTCCTCGCGGCCAACACGACCTACGGGATCGACATCGGGATGCGCACCTCCACTTCGACCTGGCAGACCGGCATTCCCTATCTCAACCGCACCGGCAACAGTTACCCCGGCGGCACCCGCTACATGTCGGGCACCACCGGCCAGGGGCTCGGTGACACCACCATGAACAACATGTCCGGCGACATGATCTTCCATCTCGACCTCGAGCCGCCGCTGGGTGCCGAGTTCCTGCTGGTCACCACCAGTCCGCCGGACAATGCCGTGGAGGTGCTGGCCAGCCGCGACCTGGTCGCCACCTTCAGCCAGAACATCGCGGCCGGCGCGGGCCACCTGACCATCCGCAACCTGACCGACGCGACCGAGACCACGGTCCCGGTGGGCGACCCCCGGATTTCCATCTCCGGAAACGTCCTGTCGATCCATCCGGCCGGCCTGCTCGGCTGGAACAAGAGTTATGCGATCCGCATCGGCGCGGGTGCGATCCTCAGCAACGGCGGGGCCGGTTTCGGCGGGATCGCCGACGACACGACCTGGAATTTCACCACCGCGGCCGGGGATCCGCTGATGGATGCGATCGCCGGGCTCAAGAATCACATCACCGGCGCGGCCCCCCTGGACGCCACCCGGATCGCGGCGCACAAGGTGACCCTGGACAACCTCCGCCTGCGCTTTGCCGAGAGCGCCGCCACCATCAGCGCCGTCTTCGACCTGGTGCGCACCTACGACACCGTCAAGGGCCCGCTGTGGGTCGCGCGCGGGGAGTTCAGCAACCGCAGCACCCAGGCCAACGACCTCGATTGGACCCTCTACCATGTCATGCAATCCATCATGGACGTGGTCTACACCCCCGGCACCCTCGCCACCCGCGAAGGACTGCTCGCCGGCTTCAAGTTCGGCAGCTCGGCGAATTTCCCCGGCCCCTGCGACCCGCCCGCGGACCCGCCGCCGTCCCACAGCGTCACCCTCAACGGCAGCTTTCCCGCGACTTTCGGCCGGGGCACCCAGGGCGACGACCTGCCCGCCCGGAAACCCACCGGTTGTTATCTCGCCCCGGGCACCATCGCCACCGTCACCGTGCCGCCTTCCCTGGTCGGAAAAGGATATCAGGTCCGCGTCGGCGCCCACTCGTGGGACCTCTCGAACCGCCCGGTGGTCCGCCGGCTCGACCGCGCCACCCTGCTCTACCCGATCGACGCCACCACCGTCAAAGTCGCCAGCCCCTACGGCGGAGGGATCTACATCGAGCTGCCCCGCCTCGCCGCCGCCGGGATCGTCCAGGTCACCGTCACCGGCGCGGTGCGCTCGCCGTATTTCTCGGCGAAGCCCTTCCACTCCACCACGCCGGCCCAGTGGCTCGCCGAGCGCGCCCATCCGGCGCCCTGGGCGGATTTCCAGTCCGAAAAGTTCATGATGCAGGTGCCCACCCGCTGGATCTCTTCCCATCCCGATCCGGCGACGCTGATGGCCGATTGGGACAAGGCGATGGATGCCCAGAACGACCTGATGGGTTTCCCCCGCCTGCGTGGCAAGGAAACGCAGTACCCGCAGGTCGACGTGATCATGCGGGCTTCGGTGCACGCGCCCGGCTATCCGTCGGTCAACAACGTGGACAATCCCAACACCAACCGCGGCGGATATCATACCAACTATCTCGTCCGCGGCCCCGGCGTGAACTCCCATGCCGCCAACATCGAGTTCCACGAGCAGGGGCACGCCTACTTCTTCCCCAAGTTCGGCGGCGAGACCGAATCGAATGTCAACCTGCCGCACGTCGCCATCATGCACCGCAAGTTCGGCTACAGCCTGGACGAGGCCTTCCGCGGCTCTCTGGGCTCGACCCGCGCGTTCCAAACCCTCGACACCACGGCGATGGCCTGGATGTGCGTCTTCAACTTCGCGCCGCGCCGGGTGCCGATGGCCGATGGGGAAAAGGCCTATCAGTTCAAGGGTCATGCCAAGTTCGTCGACATCGCGCGGCTTTATGGTTGGGAGGGGCTCGGGAACTACTGGCGCTCGTTCATGGAGGACGATGCCAGGGGTGTTTCCTACTCGACCTCCACCGACGCGCTGCTGCTGCGCCTGTGCCGGCACCTCGGCAAGGACATCCGGCCGCTGTTCCACTTCTGGGGCATTCATCCGCAGAACAATTCCTCGCTCGCCGCCTCGCTCGCGGCGGAAGGCATCCAGCCCGCGGTGGAAATCCGCGACCTCCTGCGGCGCTACCAAACCCTGGTCCCCGCCGACAACGCCGCGTTCCGCAGCTTCGCGACCAGCTGGTGGGGCAAGCAACCGAGCATCAACGGCTACTGGGAGGAACGCGAGCACTCCCGCCAGTGGGACACCACCGCGCTCTACGGCGCGGGCGACCAGCAGCGGAGCGAAGCGACCAATCCGGGAGAAATCTACAACGGGAATTCCGCCGCCGACATCCGGAGCCGCGTCCAGGAACTGCTCGACCTCTATTTCCCCGTCGTCCCCGGCACGCCGTTCGATCTCTGGGCGGAAAGTTTCGCCGGCCTGGGCGACTCCACCCCATCCCTCGACTTCGACCGCGGCGGCCTGCCCACCGGCATCGAGTGGGTGGTCGGCGGCAACCCCGCCGACCCCGGCGACGACGCGGGCATCGCCCCGACCTTCGACCGCGCTACCGGACCCGGCGGCAAATCTCTCTTCATCTTCCGCCGCAGCCAGCGGGCGGACGAGGATCCCGCCACCACCATCGCGGTGGAATACGGCGACACCCTCGCCGGCTGGGAGACCGCCGTGCACGAGGGCAGCGGCCCGGAGGACATCACCCTCACCGAGACACCCGGCCACTTCGGTCCCGGCATCGACCGGGTCAGCGTCGCCCTGCCCGCCAGGCTCGCCGACAACGGCAAACTCTTCGCCCGCCTCAAGGTCACCGTGGCCCGGCCGTGAGCTTTTCGTCCACCCTGATCAAACCTGTCGACGACGCAGCCGCGCACCCTGCCGCGCGCCGTTTCACTCCGGACTGAGCGGCATCTCCTCGTGCAGCTTGCCGTCGAACTGCTTCCGGCTGCGATGGAGCTCCGTGATCCTGCCCTCCGCGTCGACCACCGGCGAGAGGCCGCAGGTCAGGGAGGTGTGGCGGGTCCCCAGGAAGTCGGCATCACCGGTGAACCAATCGTCGATCCCGCTCTGTTCCTTGAATTCCTCGAACAGCATGCCGGGCACGACGCCCAGCGCGGCGAGCTCGGCCAGCATCTCCGCGTTCGACCGCTTGGAGTAGATCACCTCGTTGATCCGCGTCGCCATCACGGGCCGGTAGGGATCGAGCTGCTCTTCCTCCACCGGTTTCTCCGGCTTCACTCCGCCGCAGCCGGCCAGCCCGAACCACAGGACCCCGCATGCCGCTGCCAGCCAGGAATTCCGTTTCATCGCCGTTCAGTCGAGGGTGACCGATTCCGGATCCCAGCCCAGCTTGGGATAACTCATTCCCAAGCCTTTCAATGTGTCCACCACCAGCCGGGCGACCACGAGGTTGCGGTACCATTTGCGGTTGGCCGGAATGACGAACCAGGGCGCCTCCTCCGTGCTGGTCCTGCCGATCAGGTCCTCATACGCCCTCTGGAAATCATCCCAGCGGGCGCGGTCGGCGAAATCCTCGGGATTGAGTTTCCAGTGCTTGTCCGGATTCACCAGCCGCGCCTCGATCCGCCGCTTCTGCTCGTCCTTGGTGATGTGCAGGAAAATCTTGAGGATCGTGGTGCCTTCTTCGGCCAGCAGCCGCTCGAACTCGATGATGTGCCGGTAACGGCGCTTCCAGACCTCGTCGCCGAAAATCTTCTTCACCCGCACCGCCAGGATATCCTCGTAGTGGCTGCGGTTGAAAATCACGATCTGCCCGTTGCCCGGGACATGCGGGTGGACGCGCCACAGGAAATCCCGCGCCAGCTCGTCGTGGTTCGGCTTCTTGAAGGCCTTCACATGCACCCCCTGCGGATCGACCCGCGAAAACACGTGCTTCACGCAGCCGTCCTTGCCGCCGGTATCCATCGCCTGGAGCACGATCAGCAGCCGGCGCTTGTTCTGGGCGTAAAGCACCTTCTGGAGCTCCTGAAGCTCGTCGCGCAGCTCGTCGAACAGATTCTGGGTCGACGATTTCCCGCCATTCGGGAAATACGAGCTGTCAGACCCGTCGATCGCCGCGAGGTCCACCTTCTCGCCGGGCTTGACGCGATAGCGCTTGATGGCGTCGCCGAATTTCATTGGAGCCGATGTTCCGGCGCGCGCCACGGACTGGCAAGCATCGACTCGTCAGGGGGCCGATTCCGTCACCGAGAGACGGAAGAAACCGCGGGGACGCCCGGCCACGGACATGCCGGCGCGGCGGTTCTGGAAGCCCGATGAAAGCGAAACGGCGCTGCTGTCGACCCGCTCCCAGCTGCCGAGGTCGGCCGAATGCTCGATCGCGACCACCGCGCCGGGGCGGTCGGTGCGGAAAGCGTAATCGAACAGCACCTCGTCCCCGCTGAAGACCATCTGGAACGGCGCTCCGGAATCGCGCACGCTTGCCGACGAGCCGAGCGCGTATTCGACGAAATTCGACCGGCCGTCCCGGTCGGGATCGTCGTCGGGATCCCGGTCGCCGGCGGGCAGGCCGGAAGCGCCGATCCACGAGGCGAACGAGGTGCCGGGCGCCCCCGCGCCGGGATTCGGCGTCGCGGCGATCCAGTTGACGAAGTCGTTGCCATACTCCTCCTCCGCGACCTTGGTCAGCGACGGCCCGCCACCCGCCGCGGTGGCCGCCCACGGGCTGGCGATCTCGTAGCCGACGCGGTCGACCCTCGCGAACTGCCGCACGTTCGCGCCATCGACGCCCGCCGGGCGGGCGATCTGGATCTGTTCTCCTTCGTTCGACAGCCGGCCGGCAGTCCATTCGATCACCCGCGTCCCGGGCGGCGGGGTGAAGGCAGCGTTGAAGCGGGTCAGGCTCTTGGTCAGGATGATCCTTTCGCCGGCCGCCATCACGACCGGATTCACGGCCGGAAACTCGTGGTCGATCCCGTCGGTGATCCGCCAGGCCGCTCCTTTCAAGGCTTCGTAGAGGGCCACCGGCTGGTCCGAGATGTTGAGCAGCTCGAAGTATTCCGAATCCGCGTGCCCTCCGGGCTGGTAGTTCACCTCGGAAATCACCACCGGCCCGATCCGCGGACCGCGGTTGGGGGCCCCCGGCGTCGGGGCGACCAGCGCCACGAAGTTCCAGGTGCCACTACTAGGCTTGTAGTAGTTCCCGAGGGCCCCGCCCTCCAGCGACGCCCCGAAGTCCTCCTTGGCCTGGTAATCGGTGATCTCGTCGTTGACCGCCGAGCTCAGGTAGACGGTCTCGCCGGCCTCGCTCAGCCCGAAAGGCGTGATGCGGCCGGGATCGATGCTCGCGCTGCCGAAATGCTGGTCCTCGTCGAACACCAGATACCCGCCGGCCGGAATGACGGTGCCGGCCGGAATGCGGTACTTCGCGAGGTTCACCCCGCTGTCGCTGAGGAACCAGCCGCCGATGTCGATCGCGGCGGACGAACGGTTGTGGAGCTCGATCCAGTCCGGCGCGGTTCCCGAGTTGGCGAACACTTCCTCGATCACCACCGTGTCGCCGATAACGAAGGGATAGTGGTCCGGTGAATAGACATAAAGCGCTCCGATGTCGGCGCGGCTGCCGTCCGGATCCGGCGCATGCCCCAGGCGGCCGGCATTGATGGCGGGCGAATCCGGGCGGAGCTGGAAGTTCAGCACCGAGGGATCGACAAACTCCGGATCGGCCAGCTGGTTGCCGTTGCCGCTCATCGCGACCGTATCGGAGAGCGAGAAGATCACCGTGGCATCCGACAGCGCGTCCGCCGTCACAGTGCCGTCCTGACAGCGGGAAAAGATCGTGTTCTCGACGTTCGCCGTGCCGCCGCCGGAGCCGAAGTTCTTCTCATAGACATCCACGCCCTTGCCGCAGTCGACGAAGGTGTTCTGGTCGATGGTGGCCACCGATCCGCTGTCTTTCACGCCGACCCCGAGGGCGCAGCCAACCACCAGGTTGCGGCGGATGGTGACGGTGGATCCTTGACCGACGGAGAAGCCCTTGTCGGAGGTGAAGTAGATCAGGTTGCCCTGGACCACCAGGTTCGAGCACTGCTCGCCGACGTCCACACCGTCGCTGTTCGGGCCCTGGAAGCGGTGGATCCGGTTGTTCGCGATGATGCCGCCGGACACGCCGTCGTAGTCGATGGCATCGGTGTCGGGCGCGTTGTTGCCCATGAAGACGCAGTTGCGGGTCTCCGCGTAGCCGCCCTTCACGTTGATGCAATCCCCGGTGTAGGGCGTGCGGAGCCGGCTGTCGCGCAGGATTGTCGAACCTCCGCGGGTGAAGACCGGACCCTCGGAGTCGTCGATGTCCACGAAGTCCATCACCAGCGTCGCGTTGAGGCCGGAAATGGCATACGGATACACGGTGGGATCATACCCGCGGGAAGCGCCGCGGATCCTCAGGTGGGCGAGATTGCTGGGAACCGCCGGGCTTTCGAAGCTGATCCCGCCCCAGACCGCCCCGTCGCGTCCGGTGATCTGGACCGGCTGCAGCGCCGTTCCCTGCACTTGGAGCGATCCCTGGACGCGAATGTTCCGGCCTGCCGGCATCCTCAGTTCCACCCCGGCCGCGAGGGTCAGAGTCAGCCCGGGAGGAACGATCAGATCCTCGCTCAGCGTGTAGGGCGAACCCGCGAGGCTGAAGGTGGTATTGGCGGCAAGCGTGCCGCCGGTCACGGTCTCGCCGGACGGCACGAAGTTCGCGGTGATGGCGGCGGCACCGTTGAGGGTGACGGTCGTGGAGGCTCCGCCGCCCGCCCCGGTCCAGCCGGTGAAAGTGTAGCCGGGAGCCGCCTCGGCGGTCAGGTCGAAAGAGATGTTCGGGAACATCTTCACCAGTCCCGGTTCGACCGGCACCCCGCAGACCAGCACCCGTCCGCCGGCCGGGGTGTCGACGCCGAGCGTCAGGTCCACCGGTGCGGCCACCCCGAGCCGGGCCTGCAACTCGGCGTGCACGTTCCCGTCGCGGGCGATCATGAAATCCTTCACGCCCTGGATGCTGTTGGCACGGGCGGTCACCGTGGTCCCGTTGTATGAAGCCCAGCGCGCGGCATGGCGCGGGATCTCCGCATCGGTCTCCGCCGCCATCTGGTCGATGATCGAGTTGATCCGCGACGGCTTGAAAGTTGATGCCACGTGTGCGGCGAAGCGCTGGGCGAGGCGGTTCTTGAAGGTCGTGTTGGTTTTCAGGCGGATCAGCACCTCGTCGCCGGTCAGCAACCCGTTGAGGACGCTGGTCGTGAGGGACGAGGTTTGGAAAGTCCGGTCCATGTCGGGCAGGAACCAGCGCCACTTCGAGCCCGGCTTGCGCTCGCGCCAGAACTCGCGGTTGTGCTGCCAGCTGATGTTGATGGCGTAGGACTCGGCGACCACGAAGTCGATGAAGCTGTCGATGTCGATCCGCGACTCAGCGAAGGCGTAGTTGGCGGGCTGTGTCAGGTCGCTGCCGTTGAGGAAAGCCAGCAGGTCGAGCCAGTCGTCAGCATTCCCCTTCTCGATCCCGAGCGAAACCGCGGTCGAGTCGACGTGGCCGTAAAGCAGGTGGTCCACGTCGTCCGGGTTGACCCGCTTGTGCTCGAAGAACCACTTGTCGTCCCAGCGCGAGCGGATGTCGTGGATGCCCCAGTAGGCGCCGTTGATGAAGACGATGGCCGGCCGGTAATCGGAGGTGTCCGCTTTCATCCGTCCTTCCGCGATGAACGGCCACATGCCGTCGCGCAGCATGTCGGTGGCCCAGTTGTCGCCGCCGTCGCGCAAGGTCAGCCCGGTGTGCAGCGGGATGCCGGAGCCGGGGAAGACATCGTACTTGATCTCGTCGTCGCCATACTTCCCGCGCAGCGCGAAGTTCAGCGCGCGCTGGCCGTGGACCCAGTTGTTCTCGCCGCCGATCCGGAATCCGCCGTTGACCCGGAATCCGGGCGCGCCGCCCGGCGCGAAAAACTCGAGGCTGCCCGGCGCGTCCTTGCCTTTGTAGGCGTCGCGCAGGCCCAGCGCCGAGTTCGAAGTGCTGCTCACCAGCGGCTCGTGCTGGTTGTAGTAGATGCCTTTCTGGGCGCCGAACAAGGCGTCCGGATCCGCGACCACCGAAACGACCGGGAGGTTGCCGGGGGTCTCGCCGATGAAATAGGTCCGCGTCTCGACCAGCCCCGGCGGCTTGCCGCTCTGGACAACGCGGGCTCTCAGCACCGTCGTCGCGGTGACCGGCAAAGGCGCCGAATACTGCGGCGAGGTGATCCGTGGCAAACTGCCGTCGAGGGTATAGCGGATGTTCCCCGAGGCAGAGCTCAGGCTTACCGTCTGCGGTGCGGTGTAAAACCCGCTGTCCAGCGAAACCGTGGTGGCCACGCCGGGCACCCGCAGGTCGGGCACCGTCGTCCCGCTGTTCGCCGCGCCGTGCGTGGGCACTGCGAAATTGACCCACTGGGAATTCAACGACGGGTTCCGGCCCCGCGAGATGTCGTCCACCTGGGTCGTGTAAGCCAGCGAATCCAGCGTCGTCGACGAGGTGAAGGTCGTGGCCGTCAGGCCGAGGTCGAAGCTAAGGTCGCTGCTGTTGGCGGCACTCTGGTGGACTTCGACTGCCAGCACGTTGTCACCGGGCAGCAGGCCGCTCGCCGGGAGATTGAACGTGGTGAAGGTCGACTCGTCGGTGCCGCCGACCGCCAGGGTCGCAAGCGTGAGGTGATTGATCTCGCCGGCCGGCAGGTTCTTCCGCACCACCTCCTCGCCGTTGAGGTAAACCACCGCTCCATCGTCCACCAGCAGCTTCAGACTCAGGCTGGCGATCAAGCTGGGATCCGCGACCTGGAAGGTGTGCCGGAAGTAGGTGGAGATGTATTTCGAAGCGGAGTTCGGCCCGAAGGAGACCTTGGTCGCCGGACTGTCTGCGTAACCCAGTTCCGCGGGACCGGATGCCCACGCCGAATCATCGAAGGTCCTCGCCCGCCACTGCGTGCTCTGGTTGCTCCCGTTGTCCAGATACTTCCACACCGCCACCGTGGCGGGCGGCACCGGCGCCGGAACCGATGCTTGGACCAGCGTGGTCGTGGCAAGCCCGGTCGCCTTGGTCAGCACCAGCGCCTCGCCGTCGGACGAAAGGGAAAAGTTCGTGTGATAACCCTCGGTGGTGAAGTTGCGCCACGGCCAGTAACCGCGGGGACGCGTTTGCCCCGGGATGGCGTCGTGACCGTCCGCCCAGACCAGCAGGAAACCGTTCGCCGCGATGCTGGCACTCGCCGGGAACGGCCACTTGAAGGGCTTCAAGGGGTCGTCGCTCAGGTAATATCCAGCCAGATTGATCGGCGACCCGGTGGTGTTCTTCAGCTCGATCCAGTCCGGATAATCCTCGAAATCGACCACGTCGGCATGAACCTGCGTGTTGGCCGCAAGAAACTCGTTGAGCTGCACGTCGGCAGACGCGCCGACCACGAGAACGAGCGCCAGAAGAAGGTTCGAGCAGCAGCGCATCGGCGGAATGTGAAACAATTCCGTCACACTTTAGCAAGAAGCGATTCGTAACACGCCCATACTATTGCGATTGCGAAGCAATAAAGAGGACTGAAGCAGATGCGGGCTCCGGCCGGTCGCGACCCCGCCACCTGCCGGGACCGCTCCGGCCCACATTCGTCATTGAAACCAGCCTCCTGCCGCGCTGTCCTTCGCCGATGCCATCCGCTTCGCCCGCCGTCCCCGCCGGCACCCTCGTGACCGCGATCCACGTCGGGGCCTCCTCGGTCTCGCTGCTGGTCGCCGAGACCCTGCCCGACGGCTCCCATCGCGCGATCGATTTCCTGGAGCAGCCCGCGCCGCTGGCCCGCGACGTGTTCCGCCACGGCAGCGTCAGCGCGGAGACCACCGAACGCATCGTCGGCATCCTCAAGGACTATCAGAAGGCCCTCGCCGAATACGGGGCCGACGGTCGCCAGGTCACCCGCGCGGTCGCCACCAACATCCTGGTCGAGGCAAGCAACCACGACGTCTTCCTCAACCGCATCCGCATCGCCTGCGGGCTGTCGATCAACCCGATCGACGACGGCGAGATGACCCGCCTGATTTACCTCAAGACCCGCCGCCGCCTGAAGGACACCCCGGCGATGAAACGCCGCTGCACCCTGGTGGTCCACGTCGGCCCGGGCAACACCCGCGCCCTGCTTTTCGAGGAGGGCGCGATCACCCGCTACACCAGCTACCGGCTCGGCACCCACCGGACCCGCGAGGCGACCGACGGCTCACACGCCGAAGGCGCGTCGATGCTCCGCGTGATCCGCGAACACACCAGCGGCAACCTCGCCCAGTTGCGCTTCGACTTTCACGACGTGCAACTCGACGCGCTGGTGGTCATCGGCTACGAAATCCAACAGATCGCCCGTCACCTGTCCAAGGGCTCGACCGCGGTCACCACCAAATCCCTCCGGCGGGTCGCGCTCGAAGCCTCGCAGATGAGCGACCTCGACCTGGTCACCCGCTTCCAGATCGACTACCAGACCGCCGAGGCCCTGCTTCCCGCCCTCGAAACCAACCTCGCCATCGCGGAAATCCTCGGCCTCAAGGAAATCCACATCCCCGCCAGCGATTACGAGCAGGGCATCCTGCAGGACCTGCTGGTGTCCGGCAGCCTCGCCGGCACCCTCAATCCCGAGGTCCTACGGTCCGCCCGCATCCTCGCCCTGCGCTACCAGTCCGACCCCCGCCACGGCGAGCACGTCGCGAAAATCTGCGACCACCTGTTCGGCACGCTGCAGGACCTGCACCACATGACCCGCCACGACGCGATGCTGCTCCAGGTCGCCGCCATCCTCCACGAGGTCGGCACCTTCATCAGCCCCCGCGCCCACCACAAGCACTCCGAATACATCATCCTCAACAGCGAGATCTTCGGGCTCGACCGGTTGGACATCACGATGATCGCCCTGGTCTCCCGCTACCACCGCCATTCCGGCCCGCGGATCGACCACCCGAACTACCGCGACCTCGACACCGCCGACCGGATCCGCGTCGCCAAGCTGTCCGCCCTGCTCCGCGTCGCCGACGCCCTCGAACGGACCCATGACCAGCGGGTCCACGAGATCGTCCTCCACCGCGACGAGCGCCGCCTCCGCCTGGTCCTCCCCGGCGTGACCGACGCCGCCGTCGAGCGCCTCGCCATGGGCTCGAAGGGCGACCTCTTCGAGCAGGTCTTCGGCCTCGAGGTCGTGATCGACGACGCGGGATAAAGGCCAATCATCAATCAACAATCTTTCAATCATCAATCGGCCGGCGCTTCGCGATCTCATTTCAAGTCTTGAGTCTTGCGTCTTCCAGTCTTGCGTCTCTTCCCATGTCCCTTCCCTTCATCAACCGCGAGCTGTCCTGGCTGGAATTCAACCAGCGCGTGCTCAACGAGGCCCTGCGCTCCGATCTCCCGCTGCTCGAGCGCGTGAAATTCCTGGCGATCAGCGCGTCAAACCTCGACGAGTTCTTTCAGGTCCGCGTCGGCAGCCTGATGCTGCTGCGCCGCGGCGGCCGCAAGAACCCGGATCCGTCGGGGATGACGCCGTCCCAACAGCTCTCCGCGATCCGCCGCCGCGTGCAACGGATGATCGAGGACCAGTACCGCCTGTTCAACACCGTGCTCCGGACCGCCCTGCGCGAGTCGGGCATCCGCCTGCTGGAAACCTCGCAGCTCACCAGCACCCAGGCCAACCAGGTGGCCGCCGCCTTCCACGACCAGATCTCGCCGCTGCTCACACCGCTCGCCGTGATCGCCGGCGAGGAAGCGCCGTTGGTTCCCGCCCTGCAACTCATCGTCGCCTGCCGCATTTCCGACAGTGACACCGGGGCCACCCGCCACGTGCTGATCCCGGTCCCCGAGGGGCTCGGCCGCCGGATCGCGGTGAGCGACCCCGGCGACGGGGTCGCCTTCGTGCTGATCGAGGACGTGGTCGCCCGCCACGCCGGGGAACTGTTTCCCGGCGAGGAAGTCGACGCCACCGCCTGCTTCCGCGTCACCCGCAACGGCGACATCGCGGTGCAGGAAGACGACGCCAGCGACCTGGCCGGCGAGATGGAGGAGGTCCTCGCCGCCCGCAAGCTGTCCGACACCGTCCGCCTCGAACTGCCCGCCAGCCTCCCGCGCGACCTTGCGAAAGTCATCCAGGAGGTCTGCCACACCAGCTCCGAGCAAGTCCACCGCATCGCCGGCCCGCTCGCCCTGTCCGGCTTCATGGACCTGGCCTTCCTGCCCGGCTTCGGCCACCTGCGCGATGAGGACTGGCCGGCGCAACCCTCGCCCGACCTCGCCCCGGGCGATCCGATCTTCGACGCGATCAGCCGCCGCGACCTGATGCTGCATCACCCCTACGAAAGCTTCGAGCCGGTGATGCGCCTGATCGAGGAAGCCGCCGACGACCCGCAGGTGGTCTCGATCAAGCAGGTCCTCTACCGCACCGCGCGCCAGTCGAGGATCATCGACGCCCTGATCCGCGCCGCGGAGAACGGCAAGGCGGTCACCGTGCTGGTCGAGCTCAAGGCCCGCTTCGACGAAGCCCGCAACCTGCTCCGCGCCGAGGAACTCCAGCGCGCCGGGGCGCAGATCGTTTACGGCGTGAAGGGCCTCAAGACCCACGCCAAGATCTGCCTGGTGGTCCGCCGCGAGGAAGGCCGCCTGCGCCGCTACGTCCACCTCGGCACCGGCAACTACAACGAGGCCACCGCCCGCCTCTACACCGACATCTCGCTGCTCACCTGCCGCCCCGAATACGGCTCCGACGCGTCCTTGTTCTTCAACGCCGTCACCGGCCGCTCGAAGCTGCTCCGCTTCCAGCGCCTCGTCCCCGCGCCCACCGCGATGAAGCCGCGGCTGCTCGACCTCATCGCCTCCGAAGCCGAGCGCGCGCGCCAGGGCGAACCCGCCCGGATCATCGCCAAGGTCAACTCGCTGCAGGATCCCGACATCATCGCCGCGCTCTACCAGGCCTCCAAGGCCGGCGTTGAAATCCAGCTCAACATCCGCGGCATCTGCTGCCTGAAAACCGGCGACCCGAAGCACTCGAAGAACATCCGCGTGATCTCGGTGATCGACCGCTATCTCGAACACGCCCGCGTCTTCTACTTCCACCAGGGCGGCGACCCCGGCATCTTCGTCGCCTCCGCCGACTGGATGGGCCGCAACCTCGAGCGCCGCGTCGAGCTGATGATCCCGGTCGAGGACAGCCGCGCCCGCCGCCGGATCCTCCGCCTGTTAGAGGCCTTCTTCCAGGACAACACCCAGGCCTCCAGGATCCTGCCCGACGGCACCTCCGAGCGCCTGCGTCCTGCCGCCGGCGAAAAGAAATTCCGCGCCCAGGAGCACTTCTTCAAGGAAGCGCGCCGCACCGCCAAGGCGCGCGAACAGGAACGCGCGATGACCTTCGAACCGCACGTGCCGAAGTAGCGCGACTTTGAAATGGGTGCGGTGTGTCCCAAGGGGACTCCAATCACAAAGCCCGGGGTTGCGAGAGACGAGCTACCCCGGGTGCACCGGGCAGAAAATGCTACCTCGAAGAGGTTGTGGACGGGTGCCTCCCTGTTCCAAAGGGGGTCGACACTTGCTAGTCCCACCAAAGATGCAACCTTTTCTCCCGAAAAACTCGGCTTGATATCGAATCGCCTTCGAAATAGAGTTCAAGGCCAAACGTGGTATCGAGACCATCCGATCGACCCGAACAGATCGCCTCAATCATTTCCGCGTCTTTGAAACTGATGTCGGGACGAAATTCAATAATCACATCCGACTCCGTGATATTGACAATTTCCAATTCTATCGAATCCTGGATATCCCGGATCATTTTGGCAAGCACCTGACGAAATCCCTGAACGTCAGAAAACAAGCTTTCCCAGTGATAATTATCCGCAACCTGGAAGACCTCCAGCACCGAAGGCAGATCGCTTCGCGGCACAACATAAACTCTCTGAATCTCGCCCGCACCCCAAGAAGAACAAAATGAATAGACTAATTCACTCGCCTCAATAGGCATCACATCACTTGGATTGAGCAAATCCAAAGCAACAAAAATATATTTTTTCCCGCAATGATTCAAGTTCGCGAGTATTTCACTCCGAACCTTCTCTCCTTTTTCATAGGCCAGCAAATCCGTCATTAACCAATTCTCACCGAGACTACACTCCGTGAGAACCGCATCTTGATTGCTCGAACTTTCTTCGCTCATCGTCACTCCCGGATTCCCTTAAAACCTAAACGGCCCAGCGATTTCACCCCGACGGCTTTACGCCCTTGCCGGAATTCCAGGCTGTCTTGCACGGCCAAAGAGTTTGCATGGCTGAATCCCTTGCACGGCTTACGACTAGCCAACGACGGGAGGGTTGAAAAGGCTTCTCTTCTCCCAAGGCTTGGCATTTTCCGCAGCATCAACTCTCTGAGGCCGATCGCTGCGAAGGTGGTGCCTGCGATCGGGTGCCTTCCCGCCCGGGGTTGAGCATGCATCGACACGGCGCCGGCGACGCATGACTTCCCGCTGGCAAGCGAGGGGGTGAGGAAGGATCTGACCTGAAGCCGTCTTAGAAGGAGGCGGCCGCCCGAAAGAGTGGCCGGAACTGCCGCTGGCGCGCCTGGAGGGCACGCTGCATGCGGTGCGCCATCTGCGCGGAGGGGCGGGACGCCACGGCGCGGTGGCCGCGAAGCTCAGGAGTGCGGTCCGCCGCGCACCGTCACAACTTGCAAAGTTGTGCTCCGTCCGCTTCGCGGGACCGCGCGCCAGCACGAAGTAGCGCGACTTTGCAAGTTGCGTGCTGGGGACGGCTCGCCTCGCCAAGGCCGTTGCTTACCCCCCCCCCTCGCTTCCGGTTGCGGATGCATTCGTTCGCTTCCACGTCGCGCAATGTAAGCGTTCACCTACATTCGCAGATGTCGCCGAACTTCGACATTTTCAATTGTCGGCGAACGCCGACTTTGATAGGTAGGCTCCATGCAATTCCAAACCCCGCGCGAACTCGCGGCCTTGATCCGCTCGCGGCGCAAGCTGCGGCGCTTGAGCCAAACGCAGCTCGCGGCTCTCGCCGGCGTGAGCCGCGATTGGATCATCGGCTTGGAAAAAGGCAGATCCACCGTCGAGTTCGGCCTGGTGCTGAGGACGATCAAAGCGCTCGGTCTTGCGTTGTCCGCCGATCCTCTCCCCGAACATCCCCCCCACGCCGTGATCGACCTCAACGAGCTGCTAGGAGATCACGGTAACCCGAGAGACCGATGAACGACGAACTGTCCGTCATCTCCGAGGGCAAACTGGTCGGCCGGATCACCTCCGCCACGAACCGCCTCAAGTTCCGCTACGAGTCCTCGTGGACGGAATCGCGCGACGCCTTTCCGCTCTCGCTCTCGATGCCGCTGGTGGTCGAGGAGCACACGCACAAGGCCGTTGACTGCTTCCTTCGCGGTCTCCTGCCCGACAACCCGCAGGTGCTCGACCAATGGGGCAAGCGCTTCCACGTTTCGGCGAAGAACCCTTTCAAACTGATCGGCCACGTCGGTGAAGACTGTGCGGGCGCGCTTCAGTTCATCCCCCGGTCGCGGGAAGACGAGTTGCTCGGGGTTACCGGACGGGAAAGCATCGGGTGGCTTTCCGAAGACGAACTCGCCCGACGGATCAGAATGCTGTTAGAGAATCCCGGAACGACCCGGACCGGCACAGACACCGGCCAGTTCAGTCTCGCGGGAGCCCAACCGAAAACCGCCCTCCACCTCGACCCCGCGACCGGTCGCTGGGGGGTTCCATCCGGCCGCCTCCCCACGACCCATATCCTCAAGCCGACCTCCGGACACTACGACGGCTACGCGGAGAACGAGCACTTCTGCCTGTCCCTGGCGAGGGAGTTGGGACTGCGCGCCGCCAGCTCAAGCGTGATCCATCCTGGAGGACAAACCGTCATTGTCGTGGGGCGCTACGACCGCCTCCTGCGCGACGGCCGCTTCCTCCGCATCCACCAGGAAGACTTCTGCCAGGCCCTGTCGATCCCGCCCGATCTCAAATACCAGAACGACGGCGGGCCTTCCGTCAAAACCGCGGCCGCCTTGCTCCGCGACAACTCGTCGGATGCCAACGGCGACCTCAACCGCTTCGCCGCGGCCCTCGCGTTCAACTGGCTGATCTCCGGTCCCGACGCCCATGCCAAGAACTACTCGCTGCTCATCGCGGGCGGCTCGCAGGTCCGGCTGGCCCCGCTCTACGACCTCACCAGTTCCCTGCCCTACCCCGCCCTGATCAGTCCGCACAAGGCGAAGCTCGCGATGAAGATCGGCAGCAAATACAAGATCAAGGACATCGCCCGCCGCCATTGGGAAAGCTGCGCGCGCGACCTTGGAATCCCTGCGCCACGACTGCTCGAACAGGTCGCCGCCATGGCCGAGCTCCTCCCCGATGCCGCGACCCGCGCGGCGCATTCGCTTGACCAGAGCGGGATCAAGCACCCGGTGATCGGACGCATCATCGACCAACTCGGCCCCCACCTCCGAGCCTGCCGCGAGCAACTTGCCAAGTTGGACTGAGTCGCCGGGAAATCCATGTAACATTCCCGCCGCGCCGTGGTAGAAGCCGGGCGGACCATGCCCGCGCTCGATTCCCCGCCCACCCTCTTCGCCACCACCCGTTGGACCCTCGTCCAGGACGCGGCCCGTGGCGGCGACCACGGGGCCGTCGCGGCGCTCGGCGCGCTGTTCGCCACCTACTGGCAGCCGCTTTACCGCTATGCCCGGCGGAAGGGGAAATCGAAGGAAGACGCCGAGGACCTGGTGCAGGGCTTCCTCGTTCATCTTCTAACCGCCGACGCCCTGCGCGACATCGACCGCGCCAAGGGCCGCTTCCGCTCCTTCCTGCTCGCCTCCTTCCAGCACTGGATGATCAACGACTGGAAGCACGCCTCCCGCGACAAGCGCGGCGGCGGGATCGCCCCGTTGTCCTTCGACTGGGAAAGCGCCGAAAGCGGGCTCAAGCTGGAGGTCGCCGACGAGCGCAGCCCCGACCGGATCTACGACCGCGAATGGGCCGTCGCCTTGCTCGACAAGGTCCTGCAAGACCTCGCAGCGCTCGCCCGCGAGGAAGGCGGAGCCGAGCAATTCGAGCGGCTCAAGCCCTGCCTCACCGCCGACTCCGGCCGCATCGGCTACGCCGCCATCGCCACCGAACTCGGCCTGAGCGAAGGTGCCCTGCGCGTCGCCGTCCACCGCCTGCGCAAGCGCTACCGCCACCTGCTCACCGATGAGATCGCCCGCACCCTGTCCTCGCCCGACGCGGTCGAAGACGAAATGCAGTCGCTCTTCGCCGCCCTTGCCGGGTGATCCTCAGACGAAAGGATTCACCACTTTCACCCCGGCATAACTCTGCCCGTCGTTCAGATCTTCGGAAAACACCGTTCCACAACCGAGCTCGATCGCAGCCGCCAGGATCGCGCTGTCCCAGTAGGAAATCCCATACCGCTTTCGAATCTCCAGCGCCGACCAGAAGACGGCTTCGTCCACCGGCAAGACCGGATAGCGCCGCATTTTCTCAAGCACCTGTAGCACCTGCTCCTCCGGCAGCTTCAGCTTCGAAATCGCATTGACGTAAAACTCCGCCAGCACCTGAATCGAAAGCCCGACCCCATCGCGGGCCAAAAGCTCGCGCGCCACTTTCCGCTTCTCCATCTCCTCCGTCTTCTTCGAAGCGGCATACAGGAGGATGTTCGTATCCAAAAACGAATCAGCGTGCATGGGCGTCCGATCGGCTCAGGCGGTCTCCGGCGCTGAATTCCGGCAGCTTGTCCATTTCCGCGAACAAGCTCTTGGCCCGCTCCCGGGCCGTCAGCCGCTTCTCTGTGAGGACGTGCTCCAGTCCTTGCAGCACCAATTCGCGCAAGGTGGTGCGACGCTCTGCTGCCAGCATCTTCGCCCGCCTCACGACCTCTTCGGGTAGTTCGATGGTTGTTTTCATGGAGCCGTAGATACAGGCTTACGGGCCTGATGTCAAACCGCTCTCGCCGGATCAAAGAATGTTGGTAACAATTCTCCGGTCACGTTTTTGAGGAAGGCAGACCACCCGATCATGACCGCTCCCACCTGCCCCGACTGCGGCACCGCGCTGCCCGCCGATTCCCCGCAGTCGCTCTGCCCCGCCTGCCTGCTGCGCCAGGCGCTGGCCTCGCGGACGTTGGTGAACGGCGACGCCCGGAGTTCCGCACCGCCGCCGACGCCGGAGGAAATCGCCGGCAAATTCCCGCAGTTCGAAATCCTCGAATGCCTCGGCCGCGGCGGCATGGGCGTCGTTTACAAGGCCCGCCAGAAATCCCTCAACCGCCTGGTCGCGATCAAGATCCTCGCCCCCGACCGCGAGCACGAACCGCGCTTCGCCGAACGCTTCGCCCGCGAGGCCGAGTTGCTCGCCCGGCTCAACCACCCGCACATCGTCACCATCCACGACTTCGGCGAGACCGGCGGGCTGTTCTACCTCGTGATGGAATTCGTCGACGGCGTGAACCTGCGCGACCTGCTGCGCGACGGGAAGCTCGAGTCGAAGCAGGCGCTCGCCATCGTCCCGCCGATCTGCGAGGCGCTGCAATACGCCCACGACAAGGGCATCGTCCACCGCGACATCAAACCGGAGAACCTCCTGTTAGACCGCGAAGGCCGGATCAAGATCGCCGACTTCGGCATCGCCGCGCTGATGGGCGCCGAGGGCGAGAACGCCGGCACCCCGCCCTACATGGCTCCCGAGCAAGGCGGCGACCGCGGCGGCATCGACCACCGCGCCGACCTCTACGCGCTCGGCGTGGTGCTCTACGAAATGCTCACCGGCGAGCGCCCCGGCAAGGACCTCATCGCGCCCTCCCGCAAGGTGCAGATCGACGTCCGCCTCGACGAGATGGTGCTGCGCGCCCTCGAAAAGGAACCCGAGCGCCGCTACCAGACCGCCGGGGAATTCCGGACCGTGGTGGAGACCTTGCAAACACCGGACGAGCCAGCTCCCGCGGTCGTTCCACCCTTGCCCGTCGCCACCACCGAAGCACCCGGTCCCTTCCGCCGCTTCTGGTGGCTGTTGCTCGTGATGCCGCCGGTGTGCATGCTGTTAGGTCTCGGCCTCGGTTTCCTCTGGGCGACCTTCGCGCCGAAGGTTTACGAGGCCAGGACGGTCGTCCAGTATGCCCGGTCCGGCGAATTCAGCCAGCCGGAGGAATGGATGAACTGGGCCGATTCGATGCGCTCCAACGAATCGCTCCAGCAGGTCAGCGAGCGACTGGATCTTGATCGAAGCTGGATGGTCCCGCACGGGCAGGCGGCACAGAAGCTGCGCAAGCTCTTCGGCGTCAGCCGGATTCGCGGCACCGATCTTCTTGAGTTGAGTGTCCGCCACACCGATCCCACCGAGGCGGCCGCCATTGCCAATGAGCTGATCCTCGTCGACCAGGCCCGCGCCACCGCGCGAAAGGTCAGCCGGAAAGGCTTCATCGTTCACGAGGAAGCCACCGTCCCGACAAGTCCGGTGTCGCCGAATGCTCCGCTGGTCCTGGCGATCTCGGCGGCCGCCGGCTTCCTGCTCTCCCCGCTCCTGGCGTTGCTCTTGATCTTCAAGCTGGGGCGCTCACAAGGCGGGGCGGGACCGGCTGCCGCCTCAAAACCCGGCCCCGTTGCACGCTTCTTGCTGCTCTTTTCCACGATCGCATTCCCCGTGGGCCTGCTCGGCGCGGGCGTGGGCTGGCTGTTGAGCCACTTCCTGCCGAACATCGATGGATCCCAGAACCTGGCCCGGAACCTGGCCCTGATCGGAATGATGCTGTCGCCGCTGGCCGCCCTGGGCGTGATGTTTTTCCAAAGCCGTCGCCCGGGTGGGGCATACGACCCCGCGTCCAAATCAAGCAAGAGGTGGATCCTGGTTTCCCAAGTGGCCATGGTCATCCTCGTGGTCCTCGGGAAATCCTGGCTCGCTCCAGTGACTCCGTCCTCCGACAGTGGCAAAACCCTGATCGGCCGGGCGAAATTCGACTTCGAGATCCCGCAAACCCTCAGCGGCGGTTCAGTCCCCGGAGCGGGTGGGCACCCGCTGGCGGAACCACGCTCTAACCCGGTTTTTCTCATCGTGGCAGGCATCGTCGTCCTGCTCCTGCTGATTGGCGGAATCGTGATCATTGTCGGGCTCGCCCGGTCCGGCCAATCGAGCGGCAGCAAGGCAGCCGGGATCGGCTGCACGGTGCTGCTACTCGGCGGGCTTCTGCTGGGTCTGGTCCCCGCGGCTTTGATTGTCGCTTACCGGGCCACGGCCATTCAAACCGCCCAAACCATGAGGCCAGCCGCCGAAATGGAGAGGATCGAAGCCGAGGCGGAAAGGAGTTCTCCACGAGCACGGGAAACACCCCCCGCTCCCGAAGCGCGACCGGAGCTCGCTCCATCCCCGGCGGCGGCAGGTCGGTAGAGTCGGCCGCCCTCGGCGGCCGGAACGGTCCCCGGCAGCCCGCTTCACCTCGAAGGAATGAACGGACCCTCCCCACTCCGAGATTGCCGGACGAAATCAAAAGGGCAGCATGCCAGACGATGAAAGCGCTCCTCTTCCTCCTCGCGGCCAGCCTGCTCGCCACCCCACTCCCCGCGGCCGAAAGCCGGAGCTGGAAAACCTCCGACGGCAGCAAGACCATCGAGGCCGAGTTCGTCAGCGCGAAGGATGGCAAGGTGACCATCCGCCGCAACTCCGACCGCAAGACCTTCACCATCGCCCTCGACACGCTGTCGGAAGACGACCGGAAATGGGTCGCCGAACAACAAGCCACCGCGGATGAAGACGCGGCGAAGTCCGACAAGGCCGGCCCCTTCGCCAAGCTGCTGACCGGCGAATGGGAACGAAGCGAAGGCCACGGGATTTCCTACCGGATCTACGGTGCGAAGAAGCTCCGCGGCGCCGACGAGACCGGCCATCCGCTGGTCATCTACCTCCACGGCCGCGGCGGCGACGTGATGACGCCGGACCAGCCCTGGGACGCGCGCTCGTTTTCCGACGAAGACAACTACCGCAAGAACCCCTGCATCGTCATCGCGCCGCAGTGCCCGAAAGAACAAGGCTGGGACGGCAACAACGCGGAGGCGGTGGTCGAGATCATCGGCGACCTCGTGAAGAACCTGTCGGTCGACAAGGACCGCATCTACCTGACCGGCTACTCGATGGGCGGCTACGGCACCTTCGGCCTGTTAGGCCGCGAGCCGAAACTGTTCGCCGCGGCGGTGCCGATCGCCGGCGGTGGCAATCCGAACGACGCGGAGAAATTCAAGAAGGTCCCGGTCTGGGTCTTCCACGGCGCGAAGGACGACGTGGTGAAACCCGAGAACAGCCAGCGGATGGTCGACGCGCTCAAGGAGGCGCGCGGCGAGGTGAAATACACCGAATATCCCGACGGCGACCACGGCATCTCCGGCCGGGTTTATGGCGACAAGGCGATGCACGAGTGGTTGTTCGGGCAACGTAAGTGAACCGCATCGCGACCATGCGTCACCGACGACTCCTCATCCCGCTCACCCTCGTCCTCGCCGGCGCGGCATGGCTCTGGCGCGGGGAAGGCGAGCGGCGCGATTTGACGGACCGGATCGGAAATCTCGGCACGCGATTGGATCGTCCGCCCGCGCGCCCGGCACCGCCGACACCTCCGGCCCGCCGCTCCGCCGTCGAGCGCGATCCGGTGGACTGGCAGGCCGTGGCGGAGGAACTGGCAAGCGGTAGTTACCTCGGCGGACTCCTCGAGACCAACGCCCGCCTGCGGGCGGCGATCGAAGCGATGTCCGTGGAAGACCTGCTCGCCGCCATGGAGCAACTGAAGGACGCCGGATTGTCGAAGGCGGACCTGGAAAGACTGGAGCAGCAACTGGCCATGGCGATCCTCCTCCAAGCGCCGGAGATGGGCTTTTCCCGCTTCGCCGGGCGTGCGCGGAACGACTGGAGTTTCTTCCTCGGCGACGAGTTCAGCAAGTGGGTCCAACGCGACAAGGATGCGGCTGTGGAGTGGCTCCGGCGCCACTGCGCCGCGGGCGGCTTCGTCTCGTCGCGAATGATCCAGCGGCCCTTCTTCGATCTCCTCCGCTCAGATCCGGACACCTCCGCGGCGATTCTCGCCACCCGGCCACCTGCGATGAGGCTGGAATCGCTGCGATCGCTCGCCATGCGCGAGCTGAAACAGAGCGGCCAGGAGGAATGGGCGAAGGTCATGCGCGCGGAACTTCCCGCAGGAGATGCGCCGGAAGCCATCGCGTGGCCACTGATGAACTGGAGCGACGGCGACGGGGCTCCGATGACGCTCGCCGAGGTCGATGTCTACATGGAGCGGATCCACGTGACCGACGAAGAGCGGAAGGCCTGCATCATGACCGTCGCACGGCAGTTGCGCACCTGGGAACTTTCCGCCGTGGAGGGAGAAGGAGAGATCACCGACTTTGATCGGATGAGGTCATGGGTCCAGCGACAGGATCCCGGAATGCTGGAGCCCGCGACGCTGGCCGGCCTGCGGGAAATGGCGAATCGCGGGAGCTTCGATGAAGCGGGGAACCTGGCGATTCAATTCCACGAAGAAAGTGCGGACGACGCTTTTCTAACAGAAGTCCTCGAAGCTGCCGACGACCGGACGGAACCCGCGCTACTACGCAGTCTCATCGACCGTCTGTCCGACCCGGCGCTCCGGGAAAAACATCGGGAGGAGCAGGCCCACCGGCTCAAATGAAGGACCCGGCTTCAACGTGGTTTTCCGCCTTCCGCTTCGCCCTGATCGGGCTCCCGCTGTTGGCGGGCATCGTCTGGCAAGAGCGGGAGCTCGACCGGCTGCGGGCGGATCACGCCGCCCTCCTCGCCAAGGCCGCGGCGCGGGGGATCGATCCCGCCGGCAACGCGCTGCCCTCCCGCAAGTCGGACCGGTCCCGCCCGGACCCGCTGGCCGAGGCCCGCGATTTGGCCGACACTTTGATCCTCCGTGCCGGAAGCGAGGACCGCGATCACAGCGATTGGGTGGCGCAGATCTCGTTGGTGGAGCGACTTCAGGCACTCAAACCTTCCCCGTTGGAGGAAATGATCCGCATCGTCCTCGACGCCGGGGACATGCCGCCCGCCGCGCGCTTCCACCTTCTGTTCCACCTCCTCCGCCGCTTGGGAACGGACCGGCCGGAGGAAGCGCTGCAGCTTGCAGCCGAGATGGAAAACCGCCGTCCCGATCACCATGTCCAATACCGGATCGACCTCGTGATTTCATCCCTCGCCGCTCGTCTGGCAAAGAAGGATCCGGAGGCGGCATGGACCTGGTTTGTCCGGGAACGCCAAGGCTGGGAAGAGCACCGCATCAAAAGCACTTTGCCGACCCTGCTGGCCGGAATCAGCCAGGTCGATCCCGCATTGGCATTGCGGAGGGCCGGTGAAACGGGTCTGGATGATATCTCCTTCCTGGGCACCTACGGCTCGACGCCCGAACAAAAGCTCGCGACCTTATCCGCGCTGCGAACCTGGAGCCGCGACGATGCCGGGAAGCGCGAGAAAATGCTGGTCCATATCCAGCGCCAGACACTTCCGACGAAACATGATGAGACCAATCGCTTCGACGAGGTCATCGCGTGGATCGACCGAGCCCGGCTGACCAACGACGAACTCGGATTCTTCACCCACTCGGCGAGTTTCGACATCGGCTCGCGGATCGATCCTCGGGAAACCGGAAAGTGGATCGACTGGCTGAGTCATCGATTCCCGGACGAGGAGATTGCCGGACAAGTGAAGCGGCTCTTCAAAGACAAGCGGACCGGCGAGGCCGCGCGGGCATGGCGGGACGCCTTGCCACCGTCTGAAGCCGCCGACTTCACCGGGCGCTACGGGGGCGATTGACCGCCGCTTTTTCCCGGACCCTTCATCATTCCTTCACCGGACAGCGCTTCCTATTGGCAAGAAGAAGGGCGACGATGAAAGCAGCGCACCTTCCCGAGAATCCGGGAACGGAGAAGGTCCGCCGCCTCCGCGTCTTCCCCCTCTTTATTTTCGCCCATTTCGTCCCTTTCGTTGTTCCCAATGATCTCTCATCCGCGACCACCGCCATGACCTTCGACCCCGCCGTCTTCCCGCGCCAGCTCCGCTTCTGGACGCTCCACTGCCTGCTGAACGCCGCACCGAGCCTCGGCATCGCGCTCGGCTGGCTCGGACTGTGGCGGAGCACGCCGGCCGTGGTCGCGATGTTCACGGCGATCGCCACCTTCATCCTGCTCTACGCCGCCCTCACCTCGCTGCGCGGTCCGCTGACCGATCCCGGGCACATCCTGGCGCGCGCGCTCCATCTCGGCACCCGGATCCGCGCCTGGATCACCGGTCTTTCCCTGCTGGTCCTGCCCACCGGCGTCTTCATGGTGTTCACTCCGGACTACTGGTGCGGCATGCTGGCCATCGGCCTGCTGAACAGTGCCGCCCGCCACCTTGGCATGGCCGGGCCCTTCTTCAGCCCCGACCCCGCCGCGGCGACCTCCGGCTTCCTGCCGGTCTACGCCACCACCCTGCTGGAAGGCTTCATTCTTTCCTTCTTCCTGCTGATGATCTCGTTCTTCGCGCTGATCTTCCTCCAGATGCGGGATCGCCGGAAGGCCTTCGCGGGAGCGGGTTCGCCGGCCGCTCCCCGCTGAGTCCGGCCGAGCACTACACAATCTTCACAGTTCCGGGTGAAACCACCGGCGTCCGCGGGGGTTCGAAGGCAGAGAACCAGTCCGTTCCGGCACGCCATCATGAAAATCCTCCGACTCGCCGCCGCGCTGCTCGTCCTGCCCGCCCAGGGCCAACAGGAACCGCCCTTTCCCCCGGGCGGCGGCCGGGGCCCGGGCGGGCCGGCGGTGAGCGAGGAACGCAAGATCGTCGCGCAGTTCGACAAGAACGACGACCAGCGGCTCGACCGCGCCGAGCGCGCCGCCGCCCGCGAGTTCCTCAAGGCCAACCCCGCCCCGCAACGTCCCGGGCCGCCCGGCGGCGGACCCGGCGGCCGGGGACCGCGCGGTCTCGGCCCCCGCGAGGACGCCGGGCCCGCCAAGCCCGGCATCCGCATTTCGCCCGACGACGTGAAGCCGTCCGCGTCGAAGGACCTCTACGCCGCGAACACCCTGCGCACCCTCTTCGTCGAGTTCGAGAACGACGACTGGGAGGCCGAGCTCGAGGCCTTTTACGGCACCGACGTCGGGGTGCCCGCGACGCTCACCGTCGACGGCAAGAGCTACCCCGGCGTCGGCCTCCAGGAGAACTTCCGCACCTCGAAGGGCGCGCGCTGGAAGGTTCCCGGCTCCCCCAACGGCCGCGGCGGGCTCGACTACATCGGCGACAAGGTGGAAGACTACAAGGCCCGCTACGAGATGAAGTCGGGCACCGACGAGGACTGGCAGGCGCTCATCAAGCTGTGCAAGACCCTCGCCGAAACCCCGCCGGACCAGTTGATCGCCACGTTGGAACCGATGCTCGACCTCGAATCCACCCTCTGGTTCCTCGCCCTCGACTGCGCCCTGATCAACAGCGACGGCTACTGGACCCGCGCCAGCGACTACAACCTGTATCGCGACAAGGACGGCCGCTTCCATGTCATCCCGCACGACATGAACGAGGCCTTCCGCCCCGCCGGCGGTCCGGGTGGTCCGGGCGGTCCGGGTGGTCCGGGTGGTCCGGGTGGTCCGGGTGGTCCGGGTGGTCCGGGTGGTCCGGGTGGTCCGGGTGGACTTGGAGGTCCGGAAGGACCCGGTGGACCCGGCGGTCGTTTCCCCCGTGGCCTGCAGCCGGGCGGGCGTCCGCGGCCGGGCGCGCCTCCGGACGCCGCGGGTGGCGGCGTGAAGCTCGACCCGCTGATCGGGCTCGACGACCCCTCGAAGCCGCTCCGCTCCAAGCTGCTCGCCGTGCCCGCCCTGCGCGAGCGCTACCTCGCGATGGTCCGCACCCTTGCCGAGCGGCACCTCGACTGGAAGAACCTCGGCCCGGTGG
>CAMCYK010000028.1 GCA_945883695.1 Akkermansia muciniphila
CCCCTGATGGGAGAACGCCTCTTTCAACGATTTGACAAACAACCCGTGCGCACATAGCCTGTGTCCATGGCAAACATCACCCTTTCCATCGATGATGAGCTCCTCAAACGCGGACGCAGCTACGCCCGGGCGCGGGGAACCAGTTTGAACTCGTTGGTTCGTAAGCTGCTGGTTGATGCGGTTTCAAATCCCGATGCTTTGGTCGATTCGATGATCGAGCGCCTCAGGCAATCTTCGGGCGACTCCAAAGGCGTCAAATTCACGCGGGAAGAACTCCACCGCTACTAACCCATGGCCCGCCAGAGTTTTCTCGATACCAACGTCCTCATCTATGCGGTGGACCGTGCGGATCCGGCCAAACAGGAAATGGCCCTCGGATTGATCGTCCGACACGCCAAGGAGCGGACGGGCGTCATCTCCACCCAGGTTCTTCAGGAATACTTCTCCGCGGCCACACGGAAACTCGGAATCCCGCCGCACCAGGCTCGTCAACACCTGCGGGACTTCCTCGTTTTTGACATCGTGCAAGTCACGCCGGGGATCATCGAGGAAGGAGTCAATTGCTCCATCCTCCACACGATCTCCTTCTGGGATGGCCTGATCGTCGCCAGCGCCTCCACGGCCAAATGCACCGAACTCATTTCCGAAGATCTCGCCGGTGGTCAGATGATCCGGGGAATCACGATCATCAACCCGTTTCGTTGAACTCACCTGCTTTCCACCGCGAAAAGCCGGTTCACCAAAGCGCCGGGTTCATCTCTGGGTTCAGGAACCCTGAGACTCACCCCAAGCCCGCCAACATCTCACGGAGCTGCACCAGCTTGCCCTGCCACTCGACGATGCGCGCCTTTTCCTGCTCGACCACCGCGGCCGGGGCGCGGGCGACGAAGCTTTCGTTGCCGAGCTTGGTCTCGCAGCGGACGACTTCCTGCTCGATGCGGGCGATCTCTTTCGACAGGCGGATCTTCTCCGCCTCGACATCGATCAGCCCTTCCAGCGGCAGGTAAATCTCGCCGACCGGGGTCAGCGACACCGGCGTGCCCTTCGGCGCGTCGTAGGCGGAATCGAGCAGGATCTCCCCTGCCCCGGCGAGCAAGGCGAGCACCTGCTTCTCGCCATCGAGCCACCCGACCGCGCCCTTCACCACCAGCTTCACATCGCGGCGGCTGCCGACATGGTATTCGGCCTTCAGGTTGCGCACCCGGCTGGCGGTCTCGTAGATCGCGGCGGCCTTCGATTGCTCGGCGGCGATCTCTTCGGCGGCCAGCCCGGCGAGCACCGGCTCGTCGGGCAGCGGCGCCTGCATCAGGAACTCGCCCTCGTCGAGATAGCCCATCCGCACCGACAACTCCTCGGTCACGTGCGGCATGTAGGGATGCAGCAGTTGCAGGAAACGGCTCATCACGGTGTCGAAGACCGACAGCGTCACGGCGCGGGCTTCCGGCGTCGCGCTTTCGCGCAGGTCGCCCTTCACCGCTTCGAGGAACTTGTCGCAGAACTCGCCCCACAGGAAATCGTAGAGCCGCTGGGCGATCTCGCCGAAACGGTATTCGCCGTAGATCCGCTCGAGGTCGACCGCGAGCTGGTCGAGCTTGGCGAAGATGTCGATGTGGAAGCAGTTCGCCATCCCGACCACGTCGTCATCCCCGACCTCCGCGGCGGGCACCTCGATCTCGTCCGCCATCTGGCGGAAGCGGCAGGCGTTGTAGAGCTTGTTGGCGAAGTTGCGGCCTTCCTCGACCGACGACTCGTCGAAGCGGACGTCGCTGCCGACCGGCGCGATCCGCATCAGGCCGAAGCGCAGGCCGTCGGCACCATATTTCTCCATCAGGTCGATCGGGTCCGGCGAGTTGCCCAGCGACTTGCTCATCTTGCGGCCCTGCAGGTCGCGGATGATCGAGGTGAAATAGACGTTCTTGAACGGCAGTTCCCCTTCGAAGCGGAAGCCGGCCATGATCATCCGGGCGACCCAGAAGAAGATGATGTCGGGACCGGTGACGAGGTCGGTGGTCGGGTAGAATTTCTTCAGCGTGGCGCTTTCCTCGCCGACGCCCGCCATGGTCGCGAAGGGCCACAGCCAGGAGCTGAACCAGGTGTCCATCACGTCTTCGTCGCGGACCCAGTTGTCGGCGTCGGCGGGCGGCTCCACGCCGACGAACAGGTCGCCATGGGACAAATGGGACGTATCGAGCGACTCGGCCGCCTTGAGCGCGTCGAGCTTGTTCTTGCGGTACCACACCGGGATCTGGTGGCCCCACCAGAGCTGGCGGGAAATGCACCAGTCCTGGAGGTTCTCCATCCAGTGGGCGTAGGTCTTGGCCCAGCGCTCCGGGCGGAACTGGATCTCGCCGGTGGCCACCGCGTCGGCGGCTTCTTTCACGCAGGGATACTTGAGGAACCACTGCATCGAAATCCGCGGCTCGATCGGCACGTGGGCGCGCTCGGAGAAGCCGACGTTGTTCTCGTATTCCTCCACCTTGAGCAGCAGGCCCATCTCCTCGAGCTTCGCGGCGGCGCGCTTGCGGGCGACGAAGCGGTCAAGCCCGTGGAACTCCGGCAGCTCCGGGCAATCGATGTGCGCGTCGGGCGTCAGGACATCGATGATCTCCAACCCGTGCTTCATCCCGATCTCGAAGTCGGCCTTGTCGTGGGCCGGGGTGATCTTCAGCGCGCCGGTGCCGAATTCCATGTCGACATGGTCGTCGGCGATCACCGGGATCGCGGCGTGCGGGAAGGGCCGGAACACCGAGCGGCCGACGTATTTCGCGAAACGCGGGTCCTTCGGGTTCACCGCCACCGCCACGTCGCCCATCAGCGTTTCCGGACGGGTGGTGGAGATTTCCAGGAACTCGCCGGGCGCGTCGGTCAGCTCATACTTCATGAAGTAGAGCTTCGAGCGCTGCGGGGTCATCACGACCTCCTCGTCGGACAGCGCGGTGAGTGAAACCGGGCACCAGTTGACGATCCGCTTGCCGCGGTAGATCAGGCCTTCCTTGAACAGCTCGACGAAGACGTGGCTGACCCACTTCGTGTATTCCGCGTCCATCGTGAAGCGCTCGCGCGACCAGTCGCAGGAGCAGCCGAGGCGCTTGAGCTGGTTGATGATGATGTCGCCGTGCTTGTCCTTGAAGGCCCAGACGCGCTTGAGGAACTCATCGCGGCCGAGGTCGCGGCGGGTCAGCTTTTCGTTCTCGCGCAGCTCGCGCTCGACCTTCGCCTGGGTGGCGATGCCGGCGTGGTCGGTGCCGGGCAGCCACAGCACTTCCATCCCGTTCTGGCGGGCGCGGCGGGCCAGCACGTCCTGGATCGTGTTGTTGAGGACATGTCCGAGGTGCAGGATGCCGGTGACGTTCGGCGGCGGGATGACGATCGAGTAGGCGGGCTTCTCCGACGAGGGGTCGGCTTCGAAACATTTCCCCTCGATCCAGGCGGCATACCACTTGGCTTCCACCGCTTGGGGTTCGTAGGCTTTGGGCAAATCGGACATGGCCGCGGATGGTTGCCAGAGCCCCCCCGCTTTGTAAAGGAGGGCGGCGTCATTCCCGATCGGAGCGCGTGACGGGGGGACTTATTTGAGCGTCATCAGGTAGGCGAACAGATCCGCCACCTGCTTCTCCGTGAACCCGTCGATCAGGCCCTCCGGCATCAGCGAACGCTTCGACACCGTGTGATCCTTCACCTGGTCCTTGGGAATCGCCCGCGCGTCCGCGCCGATCTGCTTCAGCACCAGCGTGCCACCTTTGTCCGATGCCAGGAAGCCGCTCGCCAGCGTCCCGTCCTTCAAGGTGACGTCGTGCCGGTAGTAGCCGCTCTCAAGCTGGGCGTTCGGCGTCAGGATGTTTCGCAGCAGGCTCTCCACCCCCATCGCCCCCGCTCCGCCCAGCTCCGGCCCGATCGCGATCCCTTCGCCACGGACCTGATGGCAGATCAGGCAGCTCGCCTGGAACAAGGCCTTCCCCGCCGCGGGGTCACCGGGCTTGGTCGCCAGTCCGCGGAAGCGCTCGAACTTCTCCGCCATCAATTTCGCCGCCGCCGGGGTGACCCGCTCGGGAAAGTCGGAGGTCCACTCGATCGTCGCGCCGCCTTGCAGCTTCAACCCCGGCGTCTCGGCGCCGAACTGGTGCACCAATCCGGCCGGCGCCTCGCCAAGCGGCAAGCTCGTGCGGAAATCCGCGAGGATCTCGTCCCCGCCGCGCGCCACGTTCCACACGCGGTATTCCAGGAAACTCGCCGCGGTGCCGGCCGGCTGGTTCGCCCGGCCGAGATCGAGCATTTTCATCGATCCGGCAAAGGCGCCTTGCGACACCCCGGCCGCCTCGCCATCGAGATAGAGCGCCACCTTGCCGGCCCCGTCCCGCGTCACCGCGCAGTGGGTCCACTTGCCGGGCTCCATCGGACGATCCGCCACCACCACGTCGCCCGCGCCGTTCCACAAGCGGAGCCTGGCGTCGAAGAAATTGATGTCCGGTCCGCCGCCGCGCGTCCCTAACAACCCGTCGCGGTTGTCGATGCCCGGGTCGAGCTTGATCCAGGTCTCCACGGTGAAGGGACCTTCCAGCGAAAACCCGGTCGCCACCACCGCGTCCGGCTTGCCCGGCAGCCGGATCGCGCGGACCAGCAGGCCATCGACCTTCTCCAGGATCTCGCGGAAGGCCGGATGATCCGCGCCCAGCACCGCCGACAACCGCTCGACCACCGAGGGTTCGAAACCCGCGAAACCCCCGTTGGCGGCAGCATTCGCAAAGGCGGTTGCGGAATCCTTGTTGGAAAGCATCCCGCTCACCGCGAACTGGCGCATCGCCCCGGCCAGCTCAGGCCAGCGCCCGGCGAGTTCGGTGACCGCCGCCGGCCCGCCGGCCGTGGCGAAACCCGCCATCGCCTCCCGCGCCACCGCCGCGTCGGCGTGGTCGAGGTGCGACTTCGCGAGCGCCGCATCGGGTGCCTGGATCTCGTTCAAGGTCCGCAGCAAGATCGCCAGCTCCTCCGCGCCGGCCGGTGCCTTGGCTTTCTCCAACAGCACGGAAGCCAGCTCCTTGAGCCGGAAGCGCCGCGCCAGTTCGAGCACCAGCGGCATCGCCCGCGGGTCCTCCTTGACCATCGCCGCCGTCGCCCTGCCCACCGCCTCGCGCAGCGCCGGATCGGAAGCCGCGGCGGGATCGAGCTGGAGCAACGCCTTCAGCAGATCGGCGCGGCGGGTGCGGTCCGCCAACAGCGCGCCGAAGGTTCTCGCGACCACCGGATTGGAAAGCTGCGATCCCAGCAAGGCCGCTTCCTCCGCGGTCAAGCGGCGCTCCATGCCCGCCAGCGACTCTAACAAAAGCGACACGCCCTTTTCCGGCGACAAGGACTGCGTCGCCAGCAAGCGGCCTTCCTGCGGCAGTTCGGGATACTTCGCGAGAATCATCGCAGTGCCCTCCGGATGCGCCTCCAGCGCCCAGCGGATGACGTAGCGGAGGAACGCGCTTTCATAGTCCTCGCGACCCTTGCCCTCGCGCGGCGCCGGCACGGCCCAGGCCAGCGCCGCCAGCATCGGCGGAGCCACCTCGCGGCGGGTGCGGATCGAGTTCGCCCACGCGGCCAGCGTCGCGAAATCGGCTTCCTTGCCGACGACCCGCGCCAGCTCCGGGCTCTTCGCCGGATCGCCCGACGACATCGCGCCCCAGGCCTCCGCCGCCTCGCGCCGGAGATCCGGATCGGGATCCGCCGCCAGCCCGGCCACCAGCGCGTCGTCGACAATCCCGGCCTCCAACAGCGCCCACAAAGCTCCCAGCCGCTTCGGTACCGGCTGCGCGGCGTCCGCCGCCAGCTTCTTCAAATCGTCCGTCATCGCCGGATCCTTGCGATCCCCCAGCTCCGCCCAGGCCATCCGCGAAACCCGCGCGTTGCCCGCGCCGAGCTGGTCTAACAGCTCCTTCGATCCCATCTTCGCCAAGTCCGGCGGGCGCACCGGCGGCACGCCCTTCGCCCTGATCCGCCAGATCCGGCCGCGCGTCTTGTCGCGGTCCGGATGGGTCCGTGGCACCTCGTTGTGCGAGATGATCTTGTTGCACCAGTCGGCGATGTAGAGGCAGCCGTCCGGCCCGAACTGGATCGACACCGGGCGGAACCACGGGTCCTTCGAAACGAGGAAATCCTCCTGCTTTTCATAGACCCCGTCCTTGAGCGTGACGATCTGGATCCGGTTGGTGATCGGGTTCGCGAGGTAGAAAACCTTCCGGTCCGGCCACTTCGCCGCGAACGCGCTGCCCTCGTCGTCCGCCAGCACCAGCCCGCTCAAGCCGGTCCCGCCCATCGGCTGCCCGGGCGTCGAGGCCGGCAACTGCGGCGCGTACGGCCGCAGCTTCTCGCTCGATCCCGTCGGGTAGTGCGTGCCGGTGATGTATTCCGACACCGGGTGGCCGAGGTCGTTCGCCTCCTGCAGGAACTCGCGTCCGTCCTTGCCGGTCGTGAAGCCCCAGATGTTGTTCGGCCCCGCGGTCAGCAGCTCGAAGTCCGAGCCGTCGAGCTTCGCCCGGCCCAGCTTGCACTGGTTGAAGGCGATCTCCTTCGGCCCGCTGGCAAAGGCCGCGCCGTCCGGCCGCGTCACCTTCGAGTAGTTGAAAAGTCCCTGCGCCAGGTAGAACCAGCCGCCCGGCGTGCGCTCGAACTGGTGGGGAAACAAGTGGGAATCCTGGATCCCGAAGCCGCCTAACAGAACCTCGTGCCCGTCCGCCTTGCCGTCCTTGTTACGATCCGCGTAGTAGCGGATCTCGTGCCCGTACTGGACCAGCACGCCGTCCTTGTACGGAAGCACGCCCAGCGGGATCGCCAGCCCCTCGGCAAAGACCCGCGGCACCTGCGGCCCGGGCTTCCACGGCTCGTCGAAGACCAGCACCTGGTCCTTGCCGCCGCGCGCGTACAAGGCCTCGGCCTGCGGCGCGTTCTCGTTGGCATCGACCGGATACTCCAGCGCGGTCATCGTCCACATCCGCCCGGCGTGGTCCCAGGCCATGGTGATCGGCTTGCCGACACCTTCCTTTTCGGAAGCCACCAGCTCGATCTCGAATCCTTCCGCCAGCGTCATCGCCGCCATCTCCCGCGCCGGCGTGCGGACCGAGGCCTCCTCCCATTCCGGGGCACCGGGCGTCGGCGGCAGCTCCTGGATCGTGATCTCCTTGAATTGTGCCAGCATCTTGCCGCCGCCGTGCGCCTGCATCCCGATCAAGCCCTCCAGCGGGATCGCCGGATCGGCCTCGGTGTAGTCCAGCGCCGGCACACCGTTGATCCACGAGCGGATCCGCGGGCCTTCGCACAGGATTCGATAGTCGTTCCAATCCCAGTCCTTCGCGGTCGCCGCGATCGCCGCCGGATCCACCGGCTCGCCGACCACCTTGTTCCTACGGGATTCATCGTACAATTTCCCCCACCAGCCGGTCCCGGCATCGACCTGGTAGCCGGACATCTCGTGGTTGTCCTTGACCCGGATGCTGCGGACCTGGATCCCGGAGTTCATGAAGCCGCCGCCCTTCACCAGCCGCACCTTGAAGCGCAGGTCGAAGTTCGCGTAGCGCTTCTTGCTCGCGAGGAAGGTGTTGTGCGCCACGTTCTCTTCGAGCGAGCCGCCGGTGATCATCCCGTCCTGGACCCTCCACCATTTCTCCTCGCCCGGCCGGATCTCCCAGCCGTCCAGCGTCTTGCCGTCGAAGATCGAGACCGGTGGCGCGGGCAGCGGTTTGTCGCCGAATTCCAGCCATCGGACCGAATCGCCCCCGGCCGCCTGGTTCAGCGCGTGCTGCAAGGCCGGCTCGGTCCACCCGGGGTTCTTGTCGGGCAAGCCGGCGAGCATCCGCCTGGCATCGGGCGTCTTCGATTCCAGCCCCTGCGCCGGCACCTCGCCGCCGGCGCTCCACAGGATGCCGTTGAGCACCATCTTGCGCACCTCGTCGCGGGCCCAGGTCCAGTGGAAATGTCCGCCGGTGAAGCCGAAGGCCCGCCCGCCCTTGGGCCGCGGGAAAGCCCAGGCGACATACTGCGGCTCCTTGCCCTCGGCCATCGTCTTGCGGGCGTGGTCGTTGCCGCGGTAGGGCGTCAAGCCGGGCTCGACCAGCTCCTTGGCGGGCACCACCGGGAACAGCGGCTGCACCTTGCCATGGTCGTGGCCGCATTCGCGCAGGTGGAAATAACACTCGTCATAGAGCGAGAACGGCTTCACCCCCTTCATGATCGGGTGGTCGGACGGCTTGTCGAATTTCGCCTCCCAGAAGGTGCTGATCGAATAGTAGGCCTCGAAGTCCGCGCCCATCAGCTCGCGCCACTTCACCCGCTGCGGGTCGGCCGCCTGATCCTTGCTTTCCGGGTCCGCCGCCTGGATCCCGGTCGCCCAATGGATCGCCACCAGCCCTTTGCCGGAGTTCATGAAGGCCTCCAGCTCCGCCAGCTTGCCGTTCGCCGGGTGGGCGTGCCAGCCGTCGGCGTAAATCACCAGCGCGTCCGCCTTCGCCAGCGCCGCCGCGTCCGGCCATTCGGTGGTCAGTTCCGCCTCGATCCCCGGGCTTTCGTTGATCGATTCGCAGAGCAGGGTGCTCCCCGCCAGATGCTTGTGCGCGCCCCAGTTGTGGCTGTTGGCCCCGGACAGGAACAGGATGCGCTTCGCCTCCGCCGCGGACAGGCCGCAGGTCAGGGATAGGAAAAGAAGACCGCGGATCGGGAATTTCATGGGTTTGGGGATAGCATTCAAAGACGTGCGAGAGGAAGCGCATGTTGCCGAAAATGACCGGGCAACTGCAAATAGCGGCGGCGGCAAGGCCATGCCGCCCGTCGTTCTACGGAATCGGCGGCGATTTTGCATCCTCCACCGCCTATTCCCGATCCACCTGAGCTCGCCGGGACGCGGCCGGGACATGGACGATCTTGTCCTGCCTGATCCCGGCCTTTCTTTCCGCCGGATTTCGTCTACAGATCGTGCTTGCGTCTCCCGTATCAGGAACCGATTCATCCGCTACCACCGTGCGACTTCTTACCACTGGATTCCTTTGCCTCAACGCCGCCGCCTTCGGGGATCCCGTGGGCTACAATCGCGACGTCCAACCGATCCTGTCCAAGAATTGCTTCAACTGCCACGGCCCTGATCCCCACAGCCGGGAAGCCGAACTCCGGCTCGATCTCCGCGAAGAAGCCCTCAAGGGCGGCGAATCCGGCAAGCCGGCCATCGTCCCGGGCAAGCCGGGCGAATCCCCGCTGATCGCGCGCGTCCTCAGCAAGGATCCCGAAGTCCTGATGCCGCCGCCGGAGTCGCACCTCGAACTCGACGACTCCGACCGCGCCGTCCTCCGCCAGTGGATCGAGGAAGGCGCCGAATACGAAGGCCACTGGGCCTTCCAGCCGCCGGAAAAAGCGCCGCTCCCGGAAATCCCCGCCGCCGGCGACCACCCGATCGACCGCTTCATCGCCGCCCGCCTCGCCCGCGAAAAACTCTCCTTTTCCCCCGAGGCCGACCCGCTCGTCCTGATCCGCCGCCTCACGTTCGACCTCACCGGCCTGCCGCCCGCGCCGGAAGAAATCGCCGCCTTCCAGCAAGCGCTCGCCGAACGCCCGGCCACCGCCTTCGACGAACTGGTCGACCGCCTGCTCGCCTCGCCGCGCTTCGGCGAACAAATGGCCGCGCGCTGGCTCGATGCCTCCCGCTACGCCGACACCAACGGCTACTCGATCGACGGCGGCCGCCACCAGTGGCTGTGGCGCGACTGGGTGATCAAGTCCTACAACGACAACAAGCCCTACCACACCTTCATCACCGAGCAGCTTGCCGGCGACCTCCTGCCCGGTGCCACCGAACAGCAGATCGTCGCCACCGGCTTCAACCGCAACCACGCGATCACCCACGAAGGCGGCACCATCGCCGAGGAGAACCTCGTCAACTACGTGGCCGACCGCGTGAAGACCACCTCGGAGGCCATCCTCGGCCTGACCATGGCCTGCGCCCAGTGCCACGATCACAAATACGACCCGATTTCCCAGCGCGACTACTACCGCTTCTACGCCTTCTTCAACACCCTTGGCGATGCCGCCCACGCCGGCGACGGCGGCAGGAACGCCGCACCGACGCTCGACGCGATGTCCTGCTTCGCCGACCCCGCCGACGCCGCCGCGATCCACGACCAGATCGCCCGCCTGCGCCAGGACTTGGAAGTCCCGATGTCCGAAGCCCAGGCCCGCCACGAAGCCGCCTGGCGCGCCGACCTCGCCACCCGCGGCCGCGATTTCAAAACCTTCCCGCTCGAAGTCGTCGCCGCCACCTCGCCGAACGGCAACCCCGACCGCATCCGCATCGAGCCCGACCAGTCGGTTTCCATCGCCGGCGGCGACTATGCCGCCTACAATGTCCTCTGCCGCCTGCCCGCCGCCCAGGGTCCACTGCACGGCTTGCGCGTCGTCTTCCACCCGACCGATGCGGCCAAAGGCAAGCTCGGCTTCGGCGGGGCCGGCGGGCTGGAGGGGAACTTCGTGCTCAACACGCTGACCACCTCCACCAGCTCCTTCCCGGCCGGCAACGTTGATCTCAATGCGCAACTCCCGATGGTCCGCTTCACCGCCAGCAGCTCCCAGCCGGGCCACTGGCCGGAAGAGATCGCCGGCACCGCCACCGACGGCGGCTGGGCCCCGGCCACCGGCGCGACCACCCCGCAGCACGTCACGGTGACTTTCGCCGAGCCGATCGATCCCGCCGCGACGCCCTATCTCACGAGTGAACTGATGTTTAACTTCGGCGCAAGCAGCTCGCCCGCCCGCTTCCAGATCCAGGCCTTCAGCGGCAGCGATGACGGCTCGCCCCATCCCGATGACGTCACCGCCATCCTCCTCGCCGATCCCGCCACGCTCACGCCCGAACAGCAGGCACGTCTAAAGGCTCACTTCCAGGCCCACGCGCCGGAAAAAGCCCTCATCCGCCACCAGATCGCCAACCTCGAGGAACGCCACGCCGTCCTGACCCGCAAGCATTCCGTGCTCGTCATGGACACCTCGCCCCAGCCGCGCGTCACCCACATCCTCGACCGCGGCCTCTACTCCTCGCCGAAAGAAGCCGTCACCCCCGGCACCCCCGTCGCCCTGCCCCCGTTGGCCGAGCCCGCCGACCGCCCGCTCAACCGTCTCGATCTCGCCCACTGGATGACCCGCCCGGACCACCCGCTGACCGCCCGCGTCGCCGTCAACACCCTCTGGGAATCGCTTTTCGGTAAAGGCATCGCCGCCTCCTCCGCCGACTTCGGCACCCAAGCCGAGTGGCCGAGCCATCCGGAACTGCTCGACTGGCTCGCGGTCCACTTCGTCGAGACCGGCTGGGACGTGAAGCGGATGATCCGCGGGATCGTCACCTCCCGCACCTACCGCCAGTCGTCGAACACCACCGCCGACCTGCTCGAACGCGATCCCCGCAACGACCTGCTCGCCCGCGGACCGCGGCTGCGGCTGTCCGCCGAGCAGATCCGCGACCAGGCGCTCGCGGCTTCCGGCCTGCTGGTCGAGCGCCTCGGCGGACCCAGCGTCCGCCCCTACCAGCCCGGCGACCTGTGGCGCCAGATCAGCCACTTCGGGTCCAGCCCCGCCACCTCCCAGACCTTCATCCAGGACCACGGCGATAAGCTCTACCGCCGGACCCTCTACACCTACTGGAAGCGCACGCTGCCCCCGGTCAACCTCGCCATCTTCGACGCCCCCAACCGCGAGGTCTGCGCGATCGGCCGTGCCGCCACCAACACCCCGCTGCAAGCGCTCGTCCTGCTCAACGACCCGCAATTCGTCGAAGCCGCCCGCGCCTTCGCCCAGAAACTACTGCAATCCCCGTACCCCGACGACCCCGCCCGCCTCGCCGCCGCCTTCTCCCGCATGACCGGCCGCCCCGCCACCGCCACCGAAGCCGCCGCCCTGAAAAAAGTCCTCGTCCGCGAACGCCAGCGCTACCAAGCCGACCCCGCCGCCGCCGAAGCCCTCCTCGCCATCGGCGAATCCCCCCGCGACCCCGCCTTCCCCGCCCCCGAGCACGCCGCCTGGACCCAGATCGCCAGCCTCGTCCTCAACCTCTCCGAAACCGTGACGAAGCATTGAAGAGAGACCCAAGACTCCAAGACTCAAGACACAAGACCGGACTCTCAAAACCCACCATGCCCGCTTGGCGTCCTTGGCGTCTTGGCGGTTCCCCTCCCGCCCAGCCCCGACTCCAAATCCTTTGCGATCCCTCCGCGACCTCCGCGCCTCCGCGGTTCGATCCCTTCCTACTCCGACCATGTTCGATCCTCTTACCCTCAACCGCCGCGCCTTCCTCGGCCGCTCCGCCAACGGCCTCGGCCATGCCGCGCTCAGCTCGCTGATCATGAGCTCGATGGCCAAGGCAGCCCGCGGCGAAACCGTCGAGCCCGACGCCTTCCGCCGCTTCGCCCCCAGGGCCAAGCGGGTGATCTTCCTGTTCCAATCCGGCGGCCCCTCCCACGTCGATCTCTTCGACGGCAAGCCCGCCCTCGACCGGCTCCACGGGACCGGCCTGCCCGACTCCGTCCGCGGCGGCCAACGGGTCACCGGCATGACCTCCGGCCAAAGCAGCTTCCCCGTCGTCAAACCGATCGCCCCCGGCAAGCCCTGCGGTCCGGCCGGCGTGTGGATCAGCGACCTGCTGCCCTGGACCCAGAAAATCGCCGGCGACATCTGCGTGATCCGCTCGATGCATACCGAGGCGATCAACCACGACCCCGGCATCACGCTGGCCAACACCGGCTCGATGCAACTCGGCAACGCCTCGATGGGTTCCTGGGTCAGCTACGGCCTTGGCAGCGACAACCAGAACATGCCCGCCTTCATGGTGCTGCTTTCCCAGGGCACCGGCAAGAACCCCGACCAGCCGATCTTCTCCCGCCTCTGGGGCAGCGGCTTCCTGCCGTCCCGCCACCAGGGCGTGCTGCTCCAGGCGGGCAAGGACCCCGTCCTCTACCTCGACAACCCGGCCGGCGTCACCCGCCCGCAGCGCCGCGAGCTGCTCGACGACCTCGCCACCCTCACCGGCAGCTTCGCCGACGCCACCGGCGACCCCGAGACCGTCGCCCGCATCCACGCCTACGAGATGGCCTTCCGCATGCAGGCCTCCGTCCCCGAACTCACCGACCTCTCCAACGAGTCCGCCGAAACCTTCGACCTTTACGGCCCCGAGTCGCGCAAGCCCGGCACCTACGCCGCCAACTGCCTGCTCGCCCGCCGCCTCGCCGAGAGCGGCGTGCGCTTCATCCAGCTCTTCCACCGCGGCTGGGACCAGCACATCGCCATCACCAAGCAGCTCCCGAACCAGTGCCGGGACACCGACCAGCCCTCCGCCGCGCTGATCCTCGACCTGAAGCGCCGCGGCCTGTTAGAGGACACCCTCGTCATCTGGGGCGGCGAGTTCGGCCGCACCGTCTTCTCCCAAGGCGACCCGAAAAGCGCCTCCGCCGGCCGCGACCACCACGGCCGCTGCTTCTCGATCTGGATGGCCGGCGCCGGCGTCAAACCCGGCCATGTCCACGGCGAGACCGACGATTTCTGCTGGAACATCACCAAGGACCCCGTCCACCTGCGCCACCTCCACGCCACCATCCTCCAGCAGATGGGCATCGACCACAACCGCCTGGTCTATCCCTACCGCGGCCTCGACCAGAAGCTCACCGGCGTCGAAGCCGCCAAGGTCATCGCCCCGATCCTCGCCTGAACGGGTCGCCGCAGGCGGCTGGGTAAGCGCCGCAGGCGGTAGGGTCGGACGCCCTCGGCCGACCGGCCTGCCCTCCGCAGGCTCGGCGAAGGCGGGAGCGGTCCCTGACGGCCCGCTTCAACCCGAGGCTAACTCGCGATCCTCCCGTGGCTTCGCGGACGAGCGAGGGCGCGTCGTCCCTACCTTTCGCGACCGGAGGTCGCTTCATCCCCGCGGCCGGAGGCCGCGAAGTTAGGGTCGGACGCCATCGGCCGACCGGAGCGGTCCCTGACGGCCCGCTTCAACCCGAGGGGAACTCGCCATCCTCCCGTAGCTTCGCGGACGAGCGAGGGCGCGTCGTCCCTACCTTTCGCGACCGGAGGTCGCTCCATCCCCGCGGCCACAGGCCGCGAAGGTAGGGTCGGACGCCCTCGGCCGACCGGAGCGGTCCCTGACGGCCCGCCTCAAGTTGGGCACCTCGACTGGTAGGGCCGACCGGAACGAGCGCGGAGATGGTCGCTTCATCTCCTCTCCCGCTTCCACCACGCCCTCCGCGAAGCAAGGCTCATCAGCCCGAAAACCCGCTGACATCCTAAGATAGGTGGCGAACACCGCCGCCTTCACATTCAGTGATAACTGAACAGTCTGGAGTAACTTTTCGCGAACTCCCGGGTTGACCTGGGGTTGCAAGAACGATTCGCCCTGCCGCGAGGCTGGCGAGCTCGCGCAGGCCCATGGGGTCACCGGAGTCGAGCATGCCGGTGAGGTCGCTGTTGGGATTCCACCCGAACGGTTCGGGCGTTTCAAACCGTTTGACAGGGCCGCCGGAACTGCCAGCCTGCGGGACGATGAGAGGAAAGTGCGGTCTGACGGAGCGCCATGCGGCCAACATGTTGCGGGGCGAGGATCCCGAGGAGGTCGCCAAACGCCTGCGCCCGGATCTGACGGAGCTTCCCAAAGTACCGGCCGGCAGCGCGAAGTTCTCGCGCGAACGGGCGGAGGCGCTGTGGCAGGAAATCGGCGGGGATCCGGCCCTGCGGAAAATCTTGCTGGATGAGGTGACGGATGATCTTTCCGCGTATCAAGGCAACATCGAAAACGGGCTTGGACTCATCCGGATGCCGCTCGGCGTGGCCGGCCCGCTGCGGGTAAACGGCCTCGCGGCCAAGGGGGATTTTCTGATTCCGCTGGTGACCACCGAGGCGGCGCTGGTGGCGAGTTATCACCGCGGGTGCCGCCTGCTGACCGCTGCGGGCGGTTGCTCGGCCATGGTGCTTTACGAAAGCCTGAGCCGCGCGCCGGGATTTGCATTCGAAACGGGAGCGGACGCCTGCCGGTTTGTGATCTGGGCGATCTCATGCTTCGAGGATTTCCAGAGAACGGTGGCGAAAACCACCTCGCACGGAGAGCTGGTGGATGTCGGCTGCACGGTCGAAGGGAATCATGTGTATATGAACTTTGAATTCACCACCGGCGATGCCTCCGGTCAGAACATGGTGACACTGGCGACCCAGGCGATTTGTGACGAGATCATGGAACGCGCGCCGCTCAAACCGGTGCGCTATTATGTGGAATCCAACATGTCGGGCGACAAGAAGGCGAGCGCGAAATCCTTTGTATCGGCGCGGGGGAAAAAGGTGACGGCGGAGGCGAAGCTGTCGGCGGAGTTGATTCAAAAACATTTGCATACCACGCCGGAAGCGATGGCCGAATACTGGCGGATGTCCGCGATCGGCGGGGTCTTGAGCGGGACCTTGGGAATCCACGGGCATTTTGCCAACGGGCTGGCGGCGTTCTACCTGGCGACCGGCCAGGATGTGGCCTGTGTCGCGGAATCCGCAACGGGTGTGACGAGGTTCGAGGTGACGGCGGACGGTGGCTTGTATGCCACCGTAACGCTGCCGGGAGTCATGGTGGGGACGGTGGGAGGCGGCACGGGCTTGCCGACACAGCGGGCATGCCTGGAGCTGATGGGCCTCGCGGGAACCGGCAGGGCGCGGGCGCTGGCGGAGGTTTGCGCCGGACTTCTGTTAGCGGGCGAGCTATCAATCATCGCCGCGCTGAGTGCGGGACATTTCTCAAGGGCGCACCGGAAACTGGCCCGGACACGAACCGCGCCGGAAACATGAAACGGTGGTGGATCTACCAGAAAGAGCGCTTCCCGCTGATCGCGCACGGTCCGCTGATCCTCGCGTTCAGCGCCTGTGCGGTGTCGTTTTCCAGCCTGCTGAGAGGAAGCCCTGCCCCGTCTCCAGCCGCTTACGGAGTGGCCTTCGGGGTGTGTCTGCTGATGTTTCTACAACTGCGGATCGCGGACGAATTCAAGGATGCGCAGGAGGACGCGCGGTGGCGGCCTTACCGCGCGGTGCCGCGGGGCCTGGTGACGCTGCCGGAGCTGCGGCTTGTTTTCATCGGAGCCGCGGTCTTGCAAGCGACGATGGCGCTGGCGCTGGACCTGCGGTTGCTGGTTCCGCTGGCGATTGCCTGGACTTATCTCGGACTGATGAGCGTGGAGTTCTTTTGTCGGGACTGGTTGAAGCGGCGGCCATTTGTCTATCTCCTGAGTCACATGGGAATCATGCCGCTGGTGGACTTTTTCGCGACGGCCTGCGAGTGGCAAGCGCGCGGCGCGGCGATGCCGATCGGTCTGGGTTGGTTCCTTGCGGCGAGTTTTTTCAACGGGCTGGTGATCGAAACAGGTAGAAAGCTGCGCCAACCGGATGCCGAGGAGGAGGGCGTGGAAACCTATAGCAAGCTGTGGGGAAAGCGCGGCGGCGCGGGCGTCTGGTTGTTGTCGATGTTGGCGACGTTGGCTTGTGCGGGAATGGCCGCGTGGAGAATTGACTTCATGGTTCCGGTCGTAATCGGTTTGGGCGTCGTCCTGATCCCCGCGGTGGGCATGGCGCTTGTCTTTATCAAGAGTTCACTGCCGGGAAAGCGCATCGAGGCGCTGAGCGGGATATGGACACTGGCACTTTATTTACTGCTCGGGCTGGTGCCATTGTGGCTGCGAAATTGATCTCCAATGAATTTTCCAAACGCCAATAATTGCCAGGCTGATTCGCGCTCCCGGTTGGGCGGGAAAGGTGCGGCCTTGCTTCGCTTGCACGAGCTGGGGTTCGAGATTCCGGAATGGTTCGCGGTACTGCCGGGGACGGAATTAAACGACGCGGAACTCGCCGAGGCGGTGGCGGAGCTGGGTGGAGATCGGTTCGCGGTGAGATCGTCAGGCGCGGCGGAGGATGGAGCGGGAAATTCGTTCGCCGGGCAATTCGCGACCTTTCTTGATGTGAGGACTGAGGAAGTGGCGGAGAAGATCGCCGAAGTGCGGACGGCGGCGGGAAACGATGCCATTCTCACGTATTGCCGCGAAAGGGGCGTGCCGCCGCCGGGAGTGCCGACGGTGTTGGTGCAGAGAATGATCGCGCCTCGCTGTGCGGGAGTGGCTTTCAGCGCGGATCCGGTTTCCGGCGAGCGCGCGGTGGCGGTGGTATCGGCGGTCGCGGGGACGGGCGAGAAGTTGGTTTCGGGCGAGGTGGACGGAGAAACGTGGCGGATCGGCGAAAACGTGATTTCCCGGGAGGAGGATGCCATTTTGAGTGAAGCGGAAGCAATGGCGGTTGCCGAACTGGCACGGCGCTGCGAATCACAATCCGCGAGGCCGCAGGACATCGAGTGGGCGATCGACGAAGCGGGGAAGCTATGGCTATTGCAATCGCGGCCGATCACGACGCTTGGCAAGATTCCTGATCCTGATGATCCGCTGCGGGTTTGGGATAACAGCAACATCGCGGAGAGCTACGGCGGCGTGACGACGCCGCTGACATTTTCCTTTGCTCGCCGGATTTATGAACATGTCTATCGGGAGTTCTGCACGTTGATGTCGGTGCCTTCGGCGCGGATCGAGCGGGCGGATGCCGTCTTTCCGCAAATGCTGGGGCTGATCCGCGGGCGGACTTACTATAACCTCGCGAGTTGGTATCGGGTGCTGGCATTGTTGCCGGGTTTTCAGGTGAACCGGGCTTTCATGGAACAAATGATGGGCGTGCGCGAACCGCTGCCCGACCCGCTGGTGCGGACAATTCTGGCGGAGTCGCGGACCGGGAGGCTGGCGGATTCCTTCGCGCTACTGCGCACTTGCATGGGATTGCTGCGGCAACTCTCAGGTCTGCGGCGGCAGGTGGCGGAGTTCCAGCAACGGCTCGATCTGGCACTGGCGCCGATGTCGTTGGAATCGCTGGGTGGCGACGCGTTGGTGGCGCATTATCGGGACCTGGAGCGGCGCTTGTTGAAGAAATGGGACGCGCCCCTGGTGAATGATTTTTTTGCCATGATCTTCTATGGAGTGCTGCGCGGATTGTGCGGAAAGTGGGCGGCCGATCCCGATGGAACTTTGCAGAACGAACTTCTGGCGGACACCGGCGGGATCATCAGTGCGGAGCCGCCGAAGCGGATCTTGGAAATGGCCCGGCTGGCTGCCGCGGTGCCGGGCCTTCCGGCCCTGCTGGCGGATCACGATCGGACGGAGCGGGATCGGCTTGCGGAGGTTGGGAAACATCCGGCACTGGCGGAGGCGTTTGAGAACTACCTTTCGCGCTTCGGCGACCGCTGTCTGGAGGAGCTGAAACTGGAAAGCCCGACCGTGCGGGATGATGCCACGAGTTTGTTGTCATCGATCGGCGCCTTGGCGGGATCGGATGCAATTCATCGGGCGGACAACTCCCCGGTGCGGACGAAGCCGCCGGAGATCTCCAATCCGCTGAAGCGCTGGATTTTTCATCGTGTGTTGGATCAAACGCGGGAGCGCATCCGCTGTCGTGAGAATCTCCGCTTCGAGCGGACGCGCTTGTTCGGCAGGGTGCGGGCGATTTTGCGGGAGCTTGGAAAACGTCTGTATGCGGATGACCGTTTGGCCAGCCCCGAAGATGTGTTTTATTTGGAGTTGGGGGAAGTCCTCGACGTGTGGGAGGGCACCGCGACGACGCAGGATCTAACTGCCATAGCGCGCCAACGCCGGGCGGAGTTCGAGGACTACCAGGCGACCGAGGCTCCGCCTGACCGCTTCCAGACACGGGGACCGGCACACCGGAGCGCGAGTTGGGAATGCACCTCGGCGGTTGACGGGGTTACGGAGATTTCACCCGACCTGATCAAGGGCACCGGCGCGTGTCCGGGAGTTGTCAGGGGAAGGGTTCGCGTCGTCCTCGATCCGCGGGGCGCGCGGCTGGAGGCGGGGGAAATCCTGGTCGCGCGGCAGACCGATCCGGGTTGGGTCGTGTTGTTTCCTTCGGCGGCGGGCCTGCTGGTGGAGCGCGGCAGCCTGCTCTCGCACTCGGCGATCGTTTCGCGCGAGTTGCGGCTCCCATGCATTGTATCGCTGCCGGGGATCACCACGCGATTGAAAACCGGCGACTGGGTGGAGATGAACGGCACCACGGGCCTTATCCGGATTGTTGAACCATGAGCACTTCCGAGATCCAACACCGTGCCGATTTCTCCGCGATCCGTTATGCACAATGTTGGGAGGATTCCGACTTGTTGGCAGGTGCGCTGGAACCGCGCGGGCGGAATTGCCTGAGCATCGGCTCGGCGGGAGACAACAGTTTCGCCTTGCTCGCGGCCGGTGCGGAATCGGTGACCGCCGTGGAAATGAACGCGGCACAGATCGCGTGCATCGAGCTACGGCGCGCGGCCTACTTGCGGCTGGAGCATCATGAGTTCCTCGAACTGATGGGATCACGGGCGTGCGAGCGGCGGGCGGAGTTTTATGCGGCCTCTCGCGAGCTTTTGCCGGAGGAGGCGAGGCGGTTCTGGGATGCGAATGGCGCCGCGATTGCCGGGGGAATCGGTGGGGCGGGGAAATTCGAGCGCTATTTCAAAACATTCCGTGAGAAAGTCCTGCCGCTCGCCCATCCGCGGCGACGGGTGCTGGCCTTGCTCGAAGCCCGGTCGGAAGCGGCGCGGTCGCGGTTCTATCGGGATGCGTGGAACAACAGGCGCTGGCGCTGGATTTTCAAAGTGTTCTTCTCGCGCACGGTGATGGGGGCGCTGGGGCGGGATCCGGAATTTTTCAAGTATGTCGAGGGATCGGTGGCGGAGCGAATTCTCGACCGGACCCGGCATGCGCTGGCGGTGCTCGATCCCTCCGCCAATCCCTATCTACACTGGATTCTAACCGGTACGCACGGGGAGATGCTGCCGGCGGCTTTGGAAGAAAGGAATTTTCCGGTGATCCGCAATGCGCTGGCGGAGGGGCGGTTTCGGATTGTTTCCTCGCCCATCGAGGCGCTGCTGGAATCCGAGCCGGACCGGCGCTATGACGCGTTCAATCTATCCGACATTTTCGAATACATGAGTGGCGAAAACACCGGCGTTCTGTTGGACCGGATCGCTGACGCGTCGAGCATCGGAGCGCGCCTGGCGTATTGGAACATGCTCGCGCCCAGGTCGCGGCCGGAATCGATGGCGGGTCGGCTGCGGCCGCTTTCCGAGCTGGCAGAGGAGTGGTTCCTGCGTGACCGGGCTTTCTTCTATAGCAAATTTATTGTGGAGGAAGTCATCGGATGACACCGAGGGAATGGCTTTCGATCCTTGGTGTTCTGGCGGGATTGCTCGTCGGGCTGCCGGCGATCAAGGCGTGCGCGTTCCGCTTCGGGAGTTCGCCGGAGTTCGCGCGCAAGGCGGTGCATGTTCTGATGGGGCTGATCTGCATCTCGTTCCCGTGGGTATTCGAGCGGCCGCAGCCGGTGTGGCTGTTGGCGGCGGTTGCGACTTTCTCGCTATTGGCGGTTAGAACGGTGCCGCTGTTGCGGAGCGGGGTGGGTTCGGCGCTGCATGGAATCAAACGGCCGTCGTATGGCGAAGTTCTTTTCGCTCCCGCAGTGGCGGCGGTTTTCCATCTCTCGGGCGGCGATCCGATTCCGTATGGAATTCCGATTGGAATCCTCACCCTGGCCGATGCGGCGGGGGCCTTGGCGGGGACGCGCTGGGGAAAACGCCATTATGGTTGCGGCGAGGGATTCAAGTCGATCGAAGGTTCGGCTGTGTTCTTGTTCACCGCGTTTCTTTGTGTGTTTGTGCCTTTGGCGCTGGGTGGGACGACGGGGCTGGCGACCGCACTTTGGATTGCGGCGATTCTGTCTACGCTGGCGATGATCGCGGAGGGGTTTTCGGATCGCGGGTTTGACAATCTCGTGCTTCCTCTGGGCAGCGTGCTGGTATTGGAAAGGCTGTTGCCGTTGGCGGACGCCGCCTTGGCCGGGCGCTTTGCGGTGTTGGTGTTGGTGCTTGCGTTGGTTCTCACCGGCGCGCGGTGGTCCACGCTGAGCGGTGCCGCGCTTCTTGGCAGCGCGTTGTTAGGCTACGGCTGCGCGATTATTGCCGACTGGCGATATGCGCTTCCTCCTTGTGCGGTGTTTATCTGTCATGTGGTGATCACGAGAAAGCATCGACTCACCAAGGCGTTTGATCATCGGCTGGACGCCGTGCTTTCCCATGCCATCGCCTGTTTGCCGTGGGTGATCGGTTACGGGCTTGGCGGGCTTTCGTTCGGGACCGGGCTGGCCGGCATCTCGTTCGCGATGGTGGTCCAGTTGGCGCTCCTCGATGTCGCGACGCGGGATGCGGTCCCTCACCTCGCGCCCAAGGCGCTGCGCTCGACTTTGAAAGGCGGGTTGATCGCAGGAGTTCCGGGACTGGTCTGGTTGGCGGCGGACATTTCAAAACTGCTTCTGCCGTTCGCGGCGACGTTGATCTTCACGCTGGTGCTTGCGAACCTCATCAAGGGTATTTCGCGGAAGTGCGAAGGCCATGCGACCTGTTTGTGGACGATCCAGGGGCTTCTTGCCTTGATCGGTTCGAGTCCGGCGTTACTCTATCAACCATGAAAATTGATGTAAGCCATGGCCCGGAGATTCCGGATGGCTTCGTGTCGGATGGGCAAGCCTCCGCCGCCGCGGATCCAGATGCGCGTATTTATCTATCAGCTGATGATGGCCGCTGTGTTGCGCGGGTGGCCCTGTGGTGGCGGGAAACTCCGGGCGAGGGAATAGGGACCATCGGGGGGTTCTCCGCGGAGGACCGTGGGGCGGCCGTCCGGGTGTTGGACGCGGCGATGGATGAACTGCGACTTCACGGCTGCACGCGGGCGGTCGGCCCGATGAATGGCAATACCTGGCGGAGTTATCGGTTTGCCGAGAGCCCGGAAGGTCGCAAGCCGTTTTTGTTGGAGCCGCGGAATCCGGCGGAGTACCCGGCTTGGTGGCGGGAGGCGGGGTTTTCCGAGCTGGCGGCTTATTCGTCATCGGCGATGCCTCTGGATGGAACGGAGGTGGTTTCGGGACCGCTGAAGGCGCGCTTGCTCCGGTCCGGGTTGGTGATCCGCCGGATGGATTCGGAGCGATATGACGATGAGCTCCAGGTGATACACCGACTGAGTTTGAGGAGCTTTTCCAACAATTTTCTCTACACGCCGCTGGACGAGGAGTCGTTCCTGAAGTCGTACCAGAAGGTGAAGTCCCGTTTGGATCCGGACCTCGTGCGGATTGCAGAGAGAGACGGGATTCCCTGTGGTTTTGTGTTCGGGATTCCGGATCTGGAAGCGGCAGCGGGCGGTGGGAAGCCGGCCATGATCGTGAAGACTCTGGCGGTGGACCCCGACGCGCGCTGCGCGGGTTTGGGAAGTTTGTTGGTGGATGAACTGCACCGGATCGGGCGGGACAAGGGCTATGAGGAGGCGATTCACGCGCTGCAACATGAGAACAACACGTCCCTGAAGATCACGGGGCGGCATGAGGGCCGGGTGTTTCGAAAATATGTGGTATTTTCTCATCCGCTATGAATCTTGTCAGCCTGTTGGAAAAGCGCGCGGCGGAGCATCCGGATCGACCGGCATTGGTGGATTGCGTGGATGGGAGGGACCGGGTGGCGAGTTATGGTGACCTGATGCGGCGTGTTTCGGCGGGAGCCGCGTTTTTGGAAAGGTCCGGGATGAAGCGGGGGCAGACGGTTTTGGTTTTCCATCCGGTGTCGATTGAGTTGTATGAATCTCTATTAGCTTCGTTTCATTTTGGCTTGCGGGTGATGCTGGCGGATCCATCGGCCGGAAGGGGCTTCATTTCGCTGTGCTGTGGTCGTCTGATGCCGGATGCGTTTCTTGGATCGTGCAAGGCGCAATGGCTGCGGGTGCTGGTGCCGGAGCTGCGGGGGGTGAAGCGGTGCTTCCGGCGCGGGGCTTGGTTTCCGGGCTCCACGGCATGGAGCACGGCGGAGCGCGGGATTTCCATTCATGATGCGGGCGAGGACGAACCCGCGTTGATCACATTTACGAGCGGCAGCACGGGCGTGCCGAAGGCGGCGGTGCGGACTCATGGGTTCCTGCTCGCGCAGCATCGGGCGCTGGCGAAATCGCTGGATTTCCAGGAGGGCGAGGTGGATTTGATCACGCTGCCGGTGTTTGTGCTGGCGAATCTGGCAAGCGGGTTGACGAGCGTGCTGGCGGCGACGGATCTGGCGAGGCCGGGGTCGCCGGACGTGGCGGCGGTGCGGGCGCAGTGCGGGCGGCAGGGAGTGACGCGCTGCGCGGCTTCTCCGGCGTTTTTCGAGGGGCTCTTGAGGGAGGGCGCGCTGCCGGACTTGCGGAAAGTTTATACGGGGGGCGCGCCGGTCTTTCCGGATCTGTTGAGGCGTTTGGAGGCGGCGCTGCCTGCGGCGGAGATTCATTCGGTATTCGGCTCCACGGAGGCGGAACCCATCGCGCATCATCGATACGATGAGGCGGACGCGGGGCTGACCCGCGATGGCGGGGGGCTTTGCGCGGGACTTCCCGTGGACGAAATTGAATTGCGGATTCTGGAAGATCACTGGGGCGTGCCGCTCGGGCCGATGGATCGGGAGGGGCTGGATCAACTAACGATTCCGGGCGGGCAGGCGGGTGAGATCGTTGTGAGCGGAGATCATGTGTTGCCAGGTTATCTGGGAGGGGCGGGAGATAATGAAACGAAGATCCGGGTGGACGGGAGGATATGGCATCGAACGGGGGATGCGGGTTGGGTGGATGAACTGGGACGGCTATGGTTGCTAGGTCGCTGCGCGGAGAAAATGAAGCATTTCCCGTCAAAAGAGGGCCTGCCAGGCGAGGCATTGCGCTATCCCTTTGCGGTGGAGAGCGCGATGCGGGAGCGCTTTCCCGAAGTTCGCATGGCGGCTCTGGATTGTGATGGCGCGCGGACGCTGGTGGTGGAGGGAAACAAGCAAAGCGTTCAGGAGGCGGCGGCGGAACTCGGGATGGAAAAGGTGATCATGATCGACAAGCTTCCGCTGGACCGGAGGCATCAGGCGAAGATCGATTATCCGGAGTTGCGACGGCTGCTTGAAGCGCGGCGATGAAGGATCAGCTTCGCGGCCGGAGCATGAGTTGGAAGCCGTGTTTCTGACGCAGGGTGAGCGCAGGGTCGGCTTCCACGCCCTGGCCGGGGACCGCCGATAGGTCCCATGTTGCCAAGATCATGGGCAGGATCACACGGGCTTCGGCGAGAGCGAATTCGCTGCCAATGCAGAAACGGGGACCTGCGCCGAAGGGATAGTAGCCTGGGTGATCGCGCTTGATGAAGCGATCCGGATCAAAGGAGTCGGGGCGCTCCCAGAAGTCGGGGTGGCGGTGGAGGACGTAGGGGCTGATGATGACGCCGGAATTCTTTGGTATGTGATACCCGGCAATCTGATCGTCCGCGATGACATGGCGTTCCATCGCCCAGATTGGCGGACAGAGACGGAGGGTTTCCTCGAAAAAATGGAGAGTTTTCGCGAGCTGCGGGAGATCGCTCATTTCAGGATGCCGATCGCCACAGATCTGGTGGGTTTCCTCGCGAATGGCTGCCGCGTGATGCGGGTGTTCGCAAAGGAAATAGAGCGCCCAGGAGAGGGCGTTTGCGGTGGTTTCGTGGCCGGCGAGGAGGAAGGTGATGACCTCGTTGCGGATCTCGGCATCACTGAGGGAAGCTCCCGTTTCCGCGTCGCGGCCACCGATGAGCATGGTGAGGAGATTCGGAATCTCCGGCGGGTTCCGGCGGTGGCGGTCGATGAGCCTGGCGATGATTTCATCGACTTCGGCAAGGGCTTTTCGGAAGCGGAGATTGGCTGGCGTGCGCCAATGGGCGGGCGGGTTGAGTATGCTTCTCCAGCGATTGTAGGTGTGGGTGACGAGGATGTGCATGGCTCCCTCGACGGCGCGCGCTTCCTGTTCGAGCTCGGTGCCGAAGAGGCAGCGGCCGACGATGCGGAAGGTGAGTTTCATCATTTCCGAGGCGGCATCGACAGGCTCGGCATGGCGGGCCCTTGTTTCCCATGAGACGAGCATGGCGCGGGTGCAGGCGGCGATGGAGTCGACGAATCCCGCGACGGCCGCACGGTGGAACATGGGTTGGATCGTTCGGCGTTGCTGCTGCCAGACCGCGCCGTTGGAGGTGAGCAAACTTTCGCCGCAGATGAGGCCGAGGCATTCGGAGCTGCGCGAGGCTTTGTCATAGTTCGCCCGGTTCCGGATCATGACATGGGAGACATGGTCTGGGTGATTGACGAGATGCATGACGAACGGGCCGATCCTGAAGCGGACGACATCGCCATAGTCGCGGGTGCTTTCCCTCAGCAGTCCGAGGACGTCTCCGCGGATGCGGTAGAGGTGACCGGTGAAGAGGGAGCCGGGCGGGCTGGGAGCGAGGCGGTGTTTCATCGGATTTCGTATCCCCAGCGGGTGTAGACGGGTGACCAGGCGTCGCGGAGGCGTTGACGGGTGATCTCGTCGAGGGGGGTGAGGCGGTTTTTTTGGTAAGTTTCCAGGGTGGCGACGTAAGATGAGATTTTGGGCAGTGCCCGATCAATTCCGGGAAGTGATAAAGTTTGATAGATGTGTTTCACGCTGCCGAGTGGATCGCTCTCCAACTGGTCGAAGCCCAGTTCATGGAAATTTCCGGTGGGGATGAGATCGCGGTCCGCGAGGAAGGCGCCGTAGAGACGGCGGTAGCGTGCGATGATTTCCCCGTCGATGACTTCACGATCCGGGCGTTGGAGATAGGTGTGCCACATCGCGGTGTCGTAGTAGTGGCGGAATGATTGGAAGACCTGCTCGGGATGGCGGTGGATGTGAATGAAGCGGGCGTCGGGGAATAGCTCCAGCAGGATGCGGATCCGCGCGGTGTGAGGCGGTGATTTCAAGAGCAGCGCGCGGTCGTATTTGAAGGTGAGTTTTTTAAGAAACCAGGTGAAAGCGGACTTCCATCGGGCAATTTCCTCTGGCGAGGCCTCCGCGAAAGTGAGGTAGCTGCTGTAGAATTCCTCGCGCTCGGGAAATGACATGCCGAGATAGGACGATAGCCGGCAGGTGAGGAGCGGGGCGAACTCGTCTTCCTGGGGGGATTGGAAGCTGAGCGCCATGTTGTCCATGGGACGTTTGGAGGGCAGCATCCAAGAGAAGCGGCGGGTGTTGGTTTCCTCGGTGGTGAGGAAGGTGTGGGGATTGATGACCTGATAGGTGTTCGCGTAGGCGAAGAGTTCGTCGTCCTGGGCGAGCAGATTGTGAAGATGTGTGGTGCCGCTGCGCCAATGGCCGAGGATGAACAAGGGCGACCGGGTGATCTCGGTGGCTTCTATCTGATCGTTGAAGCGGTTTTGCTCGATCCGGCGGTGCCATGAGTTGAAGAGACTCAGAACGGTGATGAACGCGGCTCGGTGGGCGTAGGCGGGAGAGATCCGGAAGCGGTTTTCGTGGAGAAGTTTCCACCAGTCTCCGGCGGTGATTCCTGCCAGATAATTGTGTCCGACGCTCCAACGGTGTTCCAGGGTGCCCTTCAAGCCTGCTCCGCTTACTTTCGTCACACGCGGACCTCAAGTCCAATCCCAATCCCGCCGCACCATGCGAGATTCCATCAGATCCACTCTCCTCGCCTTCGTGCTGATGCTTTGCGCGACGACGGCCGCCTCAGCGGAGCCCCGATCGCTGACAGGATCACAATGAAGAAGCCGGTGACACCCGCATCACACGACCCCGTGACGGGCCGTGGCGACGGAGGCAAGTCGATGCAGATTTACTTCTCGATCCGCGTCACCTTGTAGCCGGCGGACTCAAGGTGCGAGCGGATGCTTTTCTCGGGACAGAAGTGAGCCGCCCCCGCGGCGAAGAAATGGGTGGTGCCGGCATCCTTCTCGAGGGTCGCCGCGATGTAGTCGGCCATGATCTTGTCGCGGTCGGTGAGAATGCGCTTCATCAGCCGTTCGCCGCGTTCCTTGTGCGGGCCCTTGGCCATCTCCTGCAGTCCCTTGTCGAACTCTTCCACCACTTTCGCCGGCTCGCCGGTCACATAGGCCGCCAGCAGATCCTTCATCATGTCCTTGCCCTCCGTCCGGCTTTCCCCGAGCTGCTTCAGGGTTTCCTCCAGCAGGATCACCTGCTCCGCTTCGGGCAGTTCGTCGAAGCCCTTGGTCTGGCCCTCGATCGTCTCCATGCCCGCGGTCTTCTTGCCCGCCTTCTCCGCCCGCTCCCAGAGCACCAGATCCAGCGGCTTGCCGCCGCCGAGCTGATCCTTCAAGACCGGCAGCGTCGCCGCGAGATACCAGGTCTTCATCGGCTGGAACGGGGTGGCGTCGAGCGCCGGGTTGACGAGCTTCAGCTCCTCGTCGACGCGTGCGGACAATTCCTTGCCGATCGAATCGCCGAGAGTCTTGCCATCCTTGCGCATGACCACGGGAATCGCCTTTTGCAGGCTCGCGGGGTCCATCGCGATCTCGACATGCAGCGCCCCCGCCTCGTCGAAGGCCTTCAGCGCGGCCGGGTGGAGCGTGGTGACGACCTCCTGGCTGAGATGGATGGTGCCGAACAGGTAACTTGGCTTTTCAAGACCCTTGCCCTCGACCTTCCACAGCAAGGGCTTGAGCGGATGCCTGGCCTCATCCTGCGCATGGGCCGGAGCGAGGGAGATGAAGAGACCGAGGACGGCCGCGCCGAGGCGCTTGCCGAGACCGGGGAGAAACGCGGGAGTGGTTTTCATGATGGCGATCGTTCTGAAAAGGAGCTTTCCACCGGGATGATCATTCTTCCAGCGCTTTCAATTCGATGTTGCGGAACCACACCCCCTGCCCTTCGGCCTGGAGCGCGATATGGCCGGAACCCAGCATCAGCGGCGCGCCGGCTTTCACCAGCGGCGCGGCGGAGACGATCTTGCAGGCGGGATCGAGCTGCGGCTTCTGGTAGCGCAGGACTTCCCGGCCGTTGACGCGGTGGATCACCTCGTCGTTGCCGCGGACTTCCAGTTCGATTTTCACCCACTCGCCCGGGGCGAAGGTCGGGGAGCTGGATTCGACGATGTGCTGCACCACCTTCTTGCCATCCATTTCAAGATGGGTGCCCGGGGTGCAGACGTTGCCGGTCGGGCGCTTGCCCTTGCCCTCGTCGGCGAGGAACTGGAACTCCATGCTGACCGGAAAGCCCTGGTCGAGGCTCATGCTTTGCGGCGGCTGCGAGTGATACATCACGCCGCTGTTGAGGTTCACGTAGCCGGGAGCATCGGCCATCCGCGCGCCTTCGAAGCGGTATTCCATCCGCAGGATGTAGCGGGAGTAGGCGAGGTTGCTGTAGAGGTGGCCGAACTGCGTGCCGAACTTGTCGTAGCCGTCATAGGAGACCTTCAGGATGCCGTCCTCGACGCGGAAGGTGTTGAAGGGATTCTCCCCGAGCGGATGGCCGGCGACCTTCGCGGTCCAGCCGTCGAGGTCCTTGCCGTTGAACAGGGACACCCACGGCTGCTCGGCCAGGCCGGCCAGCGAAAGGGCGAAAAACGAAAACGCGGCGAATCGGGCGGTGGGTAGCATGGCGCCAGCGATAGCCCGGTCCCCTCCACGATCCAAGACGAATGGATTGAGGGGTGCCGATTGTGGATTTTGGATTTTTGATTTTTGAAGCGCCTGATCGGCGGATCCATGTCCTTCCAATCACAAATCGACAATCATCAATCGACAATCGTCATTCAGCATTCGTCAATCTCCCCACCGATGCGAATCCTGATCTACGCCATGGGCAGCGCCGGCGACGTCCATCCCTTCGCCGGGATCGGCCGCGCCCTGCAAGCCCGCGGGCACGAGGTGTTCGTGATCACCAGCGGCTACTTCGAGGACGTGGTGCGCCGCGCCGGGCTGGGATTCCGGCCGATGGGGACGATCGCCGACTTCGAGCGGGTCCAGGCCGACCCTCACCTCTGGCATCCGACCAAGGCGCTGCCCTCGATCATCCGCAACGCGGTCGACCCGTCCTACGAGCTGATCCTCGGCCACGCCCGCGAGCTTCACCAGCCGGGCCGGACCTTGATCCTCGCCAGCTCGCTCGGCTGGGGCGCGCTGGCGGTCCGCGAGCTGCTCGGGATTCCGGTCGCGACGGTCCACCTGGCGCCCTCCCTGTTCATCAGCGCGCATCGCCAGCCGGTGCTCCACGGCGCGCCGGTCCCGCAGGCGGCCCCGCGCTGGATGAAGTCGCTGCAATGGTGGGCCGCCGGCAAGGTGGTCGACTCCCACGTGCTGCCAAACCTCAACCGCTTCCGCCGGGCGCAGGGCCTGCCGCCGGCCCGCGGGATGCTCCGCCACTGGCACTCGCCCGACCGGGTGATCGCGCTGTTCCCCGACTGGTTCGGCCCGCCGCAGCCCGACTGGCCGGCGCAGACGCGGGTCACCGGCTTCCCGCTGTTCGACGAAACGGGCCTGCGCGAGCTACCGCCCGATCTTGAGGATTTTCTCGCGAACGGCGAGCCGCCGGTGGTCTTCACGCCGGGCAGCGCGATGTCGCAGGGACGTGAATTCTTCCGCGCGGCGGTCGACGCTCTCAAGTTATCAGGCAGGCGCGGCATCCTGCTCAGCCGCTTCACCGACACCATCCCGGCCGAGTTGCCGGAGGGCGTGCGGCACTTCAGCTACATCCCCTTCAGCCAGGTCCTGCCCCGCGCCGCGGCGCTGGTCTATCACGGCGGCGTCGGAACCTGCGCGCAAGCGCTGCGGGCGGGGATCCCCCACCTGGTCCAGCCGATGGCCCATGACCAGCTCGACACCCTCAGCCGGGTCCGCGACCTCGGCGTCGGCGACGGCCTCCATCCCCGTCATTTCAAGGCGCAACGGATCGCACCGATGCTCGACCGCCTGCTCGGCGACCCGGCGTTGAAAGCGCGGGCGCTCGAGGTCTCGAAGCGCTTCGACCCGGCGGGATGGATGGAACAAACCTGCCGGCTGGTCGAAGCGCTCGACCCCGCCTTGCCGGTCACTTCAGAGCCTTGACGCGGACGTTCTTGTACATCGTCGTGCTCCCCGGATCATGCGCCTGGAAGGCGAAAGTGCCGCCGCCCTTCTGCAGCTTGCTCTTGCCTTCTTCAGCCACGTAATCCTTGACCAGGGCCTTGTCGTTGACCGTCACGTTCACCTTGCCCTTCTCGACGCGGATCACGTACTTCATCCACTCGTTGTCCGTGAAGGGCTCCTTGTTGTCGACAATGGCGTAGAGGCCACCCGACTTCCTCCAGTCGGACTGGGTGTTGTTCACCTGCACCTCGTAGCCGTTGGACGGCCAACCGCTGTCCTGATAGACGGTGGAGATGTAGACGCCGCCGTTCGAGTTCGGCTTGGTCATGACATCGAGCCTCAGCTCGAAGTCCTCGTACTTGGGTGCCTCGCCCTTGCCCATGTAGAACAGGTGGGAACAATCCCCGTTGGCGACGATCGCGCCATCCACCACCTTGAAGGCGGCGGCGTTGCCGCCGACCTTCCAGCCGTCGAGGGTCTTGCCGTCGAAGAGGGAAACGAAGCCCTCCTCGGGTTCGGCGGTGGCGGACAAAACAAGCGCGGCACAGGCGGCGAAAGCGGTTTGGAATAGTTTCATGGTGGGAGATCCCTACCGCCGGAATCGGCTCGCGTCCATCCCGCGGCCGGTCATTCGTCCCGCCACCCGCTCCACGGCTGCTCCACCGCCAACCGGGCGTTGTAGCAGCGGGGACCGGGTATTCGAATTCCTGCCGGGAGATGCCGTCCGTAGCCCCCTTGATGGTGAGGAAGCCGGTCTCCCCCGCCAACCGCACCCGGACGGTCCGCGCCGGATCGCGGGTCAGGTAGCCCTGGCAGATCCGCACGCCGGGCGGACCTCCGTCGCGCCAGGCGTCGGAGATGACCAGAAACTTGCGCTCGATTTCAAGGGCCATGGCTTTCGGGACGGGATGCGATCGAGCGGTCGTGGAGCGGTTTCAAAAGGAACAGGTTCGGGCGGACCGCCATTTCCCGCGAGTCTCGACATCCCGCGCACGGCTCCAATCAAAAACCTCGGCGCCTTCCTGCCACGGCGCCCCCGTCGCGGAACCCGCGCTTGCACCCTCATGACCCGGGCTCAAGCAACCCGTGACGAACTTGCGCGACCCACCCGTCCTTCGATCCGCACTCGGGGCAGCCGAACTACAAGGCCTGCGCGGTGGCACTGGCACCCGCTGGATCCCGCCCTCATCCGGAGCGCCGTGATCACGTAGTGGCGTCCGTCACGGATCCGTGACATCTTCATCCTCGTAAGGGGCCTTTGCACTCCCCCGCGCACACAGTCCCCGGACACTGGAACGGTTCCCCCCTCCAGTGTCCGGGGCCTCTTTTTGGGGCCCTAGGCTGTCGGACAGATTCCTCCTTGTCGTTTGACGGGAAGCGGTTTTGATGAAGGTTGCTGCTGCCGCGGACGTATCCCCAAGCGCGTCCCGAAAACCCAACCCACCCGATTCCCTTGATCGTTTCCGCTATCCGGCGCCGTGCCTCGCTGTGGGCCTTTCTGACGGCCACCTCGCTCCACCCCGGGATGGCGGCCGACCTGCTGGTCGATTTCAATTCGACCAACCAGGACAACGGCCCGCGTCTCCAGAGCGGCTACCAGCCGTACAATGCCGGCCACGAGGTCGCCGCGGACTTCCTCGCCGCGCGCAGCTACAGCGCCTTCGGCACCACGGTCTCGCTCCAGGTCACCTGGCCGGACACCACCAGCAACCGGGTCCAGCAGATGCTCGACCGACCGGCGGCCAACGACATCAACTGGACCGGTCAGAAGCTTGACCTGCTGACCGACTGGATCGGTGTCGACACCCGCACCGCCGAGAACGGCCGGGGCGATTTCAACGGGGTCACCGGACTGCCGACCCGGCTGGTTTTCCGCTTCGCCGGCCTCCCGGCGGGGACCTATTCGTACCGCTCCTATCATCACGACACCGAGAACATCCACACGCCCTACCGGGTGGAAATCTCCACCAATGGCGGCGCCAGCTACGCCCCCTTCCAGGGCCCCTTTCCCGGCACCGACAGCAGCCCCGGCGGCACCCCGGCCTCCGCGCAAACCTACACCGGGGCCGGCAGCCAGGATCCCGCGACGCTGCCGTCGACCTTCAACACCAATCTGGTCACCGTCCAAGGACAGGACCTGCTGGTCCGCTACATCCCGCTCTCCAGCACCGGCACCCACCTCCGCCTGTTCGTGGTCAACGGGCTCGAACTCGTCGCCACCACGCCGCCGAGCGCCCCGACCGACCTCCAGTTCTCCAGCACCACCGTCTCCCGCACCGCCGTCGAAGGGACCGTGGTCGGCCTGCTCACCACCACCGATCCGACGCCCGGCGACACCTTCACCTACACCTTGGTCGGAGGGATCGGCTCCGATCACAACGCGGACTTCGCGATCCAAGGCAACCAACTCGTGGTCGACCGCCAGCTCGCGGAACTGCAAACCGGCGCGACCCTCTCGATCCGGATCCGCAGCACCGATGCCGCCGGCGGCTGGACCGAAAAGGTCTTCCCGCTCGGGGTGGTCAATGATTCCGATGGCGACGGCCTCGACGACAGCTGGGAACTGCTCCATTTCCAAGACCTCGACGAGATCGCCAGCGGCAATCCCGACGCCGACCGGCTGACCCACCTCGAGGAACAGGCGGCCGGGACCTTGCCACTCGATCCCGATACCGACGACGACCGTCTGAGCGACGGCGACGAGGTGAAAACCCATTTCACCGACCCGCTGGACCCCGACAGCGACAACGACGGCTTGCCCGACAATGAGGAGGTGCTGGTTCATTTCACCAACCCCAAGCTCGCCGATTCGGACGGCGACGGCTACCACGACGCGCTGGAGGTCGCGGAAAACACCGATCCGAACGACATCGCCGACTACCCGCCCTTCCTGCTGCCCTTGCGGATCAACGAATTCGTCGCCAACAACCGGAGCGGCCTCAACGACGGGAATGGCAACCGGGTCGATTGGATCGAGATCTTCAACCCCAATCCGCAGTCCGTGAACTTGCAGGGGTATCGCCTGACCGACAGCTCGCTCGACCCGTCCAAGTGGACGTTCCCGTCCGTCACCCTGCCTTCGAACGGCTACCTCGTGATTTACGCCTCCGGCAGCGGCGTGCCGGATCCGGCGGGGAATCTCCACCTGAATTTCAGCCTGTCCGCCGACGGCGAATACCTCGCTCTGATCCGGCCGACCGGAGGGATCGACGACCAGTTCGCGCCCGCCTTCCCCCGCCAGTTTCCCGACGTCTCGTACGGCCGCCATCCGGGCACCGGCATCCCGCGCTTTTTCTCCCCGGCGACCCCCGGCACGGCGAACGGCAACGGCTATACCGGCGTGGTGGAAGCTCCCGTGTTCTCCACCGGCCGCGGCTTTCACGACGCCCCCTTCGACCTGACCCTGGTCACCCCGACCCCGCAGGCGCAGATCCGCTACACGATCGACGGCTCCAAGCCATCGTCCACCGCCGGCACGCTCTACACCGGCTCCCCGCTGACGGTCACCACCACCAGCAAGCTCCGTGCGATCGCCTTCCGCGACGGCTGGCTGTCGCAAGCGGTGCAAACCCACAGTTATGTGTTTGTCGATCACGTCGCGCAGCAACCGGCGAACCCTCCCGGCTGGCCGTCCAACTGGGGCTATAACTCCGAGGTCAACACGATCGTCCCCGCCGACTACGCGATGGATCCGCGGGTGGTGAACAACACCCTGCCCGGCTATGGCATCCGCGCCGCCCTGCTGGATATCCCGAGCGTCTCGGTCAACCTGCCGATGGATGATTTCATCACCCCGCCCGGCGGCATCTACGCCAGCCCGCTGGCCCGGGTGGAGAAGGAATGCTCGGTCGAGTTCCTGCCGGTCGATGGCACGGCCGGCTTCCAGGCCGACTGCAAGGTCGAGGTCCACGGCAACTCCAGCCGCCGCCCGGCCCGCATGCAGAAGCATTCGCTGCGGCTGTCCTTCAGCTCGGCCGTCGGCCCGCCCAAGCTCGACTATCCCCTGTTCCCGGACTCGCCGGTGGACGAGTTCAACAAGCTGGTCCTGCGCGCCTGCTTCACCGACAGCTGGGGCCTCGTCAGCTGGGACGCCGGCCGCTACCGGCCGAACGATTCCCAATACACCCGCGACGTCTGGATGAAGCGCAGCTTCGGTGACATGGGCCATTCCCGCAGCTACGGGCGTTACGTCCACCTCTACGTGAACGGGCTCTACTTCGGGCTCCACGACCTCACCGAGCGGCTCGAGGACGACTTCTTCGCCGAGCACCTGGGCGGCGAACCCGAGCACTGGCAGGTCAACGCCGACTTCGCCACCGGCTCCCCGCGCTGGACCGAAATGATGGCCATCGCCAACTCCGCGGACATCGCCACGCCCGCCGGCTACCAGGCGATCCTGCCCTATCTCGACGTCGCGAATTTCGCCGACTACATGCTGCTCCACTTCTACGCCGATTCCGAAGACTGGCCGCGCTTCAACGGCTACGCGGCCGCCAACCCGGTCAGCGGCGACGGCAGGTTCCGCTTCTGGGTGTGGGATCAGGAGATCGCCTTGGATAAGTTTTCCTGGAATCGCTACAACTCCAACATCGCGGGCCCCGGCCCCGGCCCCTTGTTCCAGCGCCTGCGGCTCAGCCCGGAGTTCCGCCTGTTGTTCGCCGACCGGGTGAAAAAGCACCTGTTCGACGGCGGCGCGATCAACCTCGCAGGCAGTGCCAGCCGCTATCTCGAGATCGCCGGGAAAATCGACAAGGCGATCGTCGCCGAGTCCGCGCGCTGGGGCGACACCGCGGACACGACCCCCTATGGCAGCGCGGTCCAGCAGCCGAGCCCGCTGAACAATGTCGAAGCCGATGCCTATCCGCCGGCTCCGAACTTCGGCGGCCCGGGCGGCGCCTACTTCACCCGCGAGAGCTCGTGGCTGGTCGAGCGCGACCACATCGTGAACTATCACCTGCCGGTCATCCACAGCACCAGCGACAGCCGCGGGTTGATCCAGGAATTGCGCGCCAATAGCCTTTATCCGGCGCTCGACGCGCCGGTTTTCAGCCAGCACGGCGGCATCCTCCCGCCCGGCCAGACGCTCGCGATCAGCACGGCGCTCGGCACCGTCCACTACACCACCGACGGGCTGGATCCGCGCGACCCCGCGAGCGGCGAAGCGGCCGCGACCAGTGCGATCTACACCGCTCCCCTCACTTTGGCCGGATCGACCACGGTCAAGGCCCGCGCCCGGCTCGCCGACGGCACCTGGAGCGCCCTGCTCGAGGCGGAGTTCCAGCAGCAGGGATCGATCTCCGAGTTCAAGCCCGGCGGCAGCGCCAATTGGACCACCGGTTTCCATTGGACCAATCCGCCCTACCCCGACGCCGCCGGTGCCCGCGCGCGGATCCTCGAACCCGCCACCGGCGACCGCAACATCGACCTGCTGAAACCGGTGACCGTGGGCGAAATCACCTTCGAGCAAGGCGGCACGCTGTTCCGCAACCGGGTCCGCGACCAGAGCGTCGAGAACCCGCTCACCTTCCTCGCCACCGGGGGCAATGCCCTGGTCCGCGTCAATGGCACCGGCACCGGCTGGGCCGAGTTCGAGTTCGCGTCGCGCTGTGTCCTCGCGTCGTCGCTGACGCTCGAAACCAACAACATCGCCGGCCACCCGGACTTCGGAGCCCTGCGCTTGCGGACGATCTGGAGCGGCCCGGGCGGCCTGACCAAAACCGGTCCCGGCCTCGCCTCCCTGACCGGCGAGGGCAAGCTCTACAGCGGACCCACCTTGATCAGCCAGGGCGTCTTGCAGATCACCCAGCCGTCCACCATGTCCGCCACCTCATCGGTCACCGTCGCGCCGGGCGGCCAGTTGCGCCTGAGCTCCGGCGGACTGCCGGCCGATCCCCGCGTCCACACCTTCGGCGGCCCCTTGTTCCTCAACAGCACCGGTCGCAGCGGCGTCGGCGATGGCGCCGGCTTCGGCGTGCTCGGGGCCCTGCGCTACGACCCCGGCAACGGCGAGAACCTCGCGATCCTCACCAATCCCATCACCTTCACCGGCCCGAGCGGCCTCCATGTCGATGGCGCCGGCAACCAGCTCGAACTCACCGGCACGCTTGCCGGCGACGCCGGCTGGACCAAGACCGGCGGCGGCCTGCTCCGCCTGCTGGCCGACAGCCCGGCCTACCTCGCGCCGGTTGCGGTCGAAAACGGCACGCTCGACCTCGACGGCCGCCTCGGTAGTCCGCTCGCGCTCGCCACCGCCGGCACCCTGACCGGCCACGGCCGCGCCGGCGATCTCAGCGGCCAGGGCACGCTGCGGCTCGACCGCAGCGTGCTGCGCGCCGACTCGCTCGGCGGATTGCATTGCCAGTTCGTGTTCTCCACCACCGGCTCCCCCGACTTCTCGCAACCCGCCGCCAGCGGCAACGGCACCCTGGTGGCCGGCGACCTCAGCGACCCGCCGGCCGGCCTCGTGATCTACCTCGACACCCCGGCCCCGCAGCCCGCCTCTCGCTTCCGCGGCGGCTTCCTGCTGCCGCCCGGCAGCGATTGGCGGCAAGTCCTGCTCGGCACCGCGCCGCAGGTCTTCGTCCCCGATGTCGCGGGCAGCCATCTCTTCGACGGCCGCGGCTGGTCGCCCGCCGCGAACGCCCGCCTGACCCGCGTCCCGACCAGTGCCAATTTCGGCGACGGCCCGGTCGCCGCGGAGATCCTCGAAGTCCGGCTGGATGGCGTGGCCACCGACTTCGCCACCTGGCAGGCCGCCAACTTCCCGCCCGCCGACCTCGCCAATCCCGCGATCTGCGGCGACGATGCCGCCCCCTTCGGCGACGGCATCCCGAACCTGCTCCGCTACGCCCTCGGTGCCGCCGCCGGCGAAGTAGTCGCACTGCCGGAGTTCGCCAGGACCGGCCCCGCCGCGACCTTCCGCTTCCGCTACGATCCCGCCCTGTTCGACCTCGTCTATCAGGTCGAGGCGACCCACGACGTCGGCGACTGGAGCGCGCCGGTGATCCTCTTCGACTCGTCCACCTCCCCGCTCCTACCCGCGGCGGACGGCTGGCTGGAAATCACCGACCCGTCCCCGCCGCCGGGCCGCCGCTTCTACCGTCTGCGGGTCCGCCGCTGAAGCTCGCCCCATTCATTACCATTCAGGACGCCGTCGGCACTCATACCGCGGGTTTGGTGTCAATTGGGGCACTTTTCAGGATTCCTAACCCATTGAGGGTGAATCGATTGAAAAGAAGCACGAGGACTGGGACTCGAACCCAGGACCAATTGGTTAAAAGTGTATCTAATTCGTTGATCTTCATTCGGTTACATTCCACTAAGTGCTTGGGGTTGCCCGGTTTTTCCAAGTTCATGGCATTCCCGGCTTCAGCAATGAAAGCAGGTTAAGGAAACAACGGGAATGTAATTTGTCACCATTTGTCCCACATCCTCAACGCTTTATGGAAACTTCTGGCAGGCATCGGCACCCCCGTTGACACCGCATTCACGGGTATGGATCCGCACCCTACTTCGCCGCGCACCGAACTCGACCTGAGGACCGAACAGGACCTCGCCCGCCACCTCAAGATCTGTCGACGCCAGCTCTACAACTGGCGGATGTCCGGCCTGGTCCCCTATTTCAAGCTTGGGAAGGCCGTGCGGTTCCGGGCCGCCGACGTGGCCTCGGCGATCGAGCGGATGAGGATCGGGTGAGCCGGCTTTTCATCCCGTGATGATCGGGCGGAGCAGTGACAGCTATCTAAGTTCCCCTGCCCCGCCGACCGGGCCGATCAGGATCGGATCTGACGACGGAAGAAAGTGCGGTCGGCGAAACGAGGACGCCAGCCCCTAGCCCTGGTGCAGTTGCATGGCCGCCTGATACTCGGCCGAAAGATCAAAGCCGAGATCGAGCGATGGATTGAGGATCTGAAAGCCGACGTATTGGATGCACAGCAGGTGCAGGCCGGAAAAAGTCCCTGGGATCGATTGCAACGTGTAATGCTCGGCAGGGCTGTTCACATCGAGGCCCCGGCTGCCAAGCAACGCGATTTCGAAGGCGATTTTCTGCACCTCGGCACGCGGCATTCCTTGGAAGCGCTGCAAGGCCCCGAGGCAATAAGCCATGGCGTCCGCCCGGTAGCCCCCTCCCCGCTTGCGGAAGCTCGCGGCGGCAATCCGGGTCCGCCCCTCCTCGGCCAGCTTGCCCATCTCGCCGGTCGGGTCGATTTTCATCACCTGCCGATAGGCTTTGTCGGCCTCGGACGAGTCACCGGCTTCCTCCAGCGCCATGGCCAGATTGAGCCATGCCTGCGGGTCGACGGGCAAAATCACCACCGCGTGCCTCAAATGCTTGATGGCGGCCGCAAGCTGACCGGTCCGGGCCAGCAGCGCGCCGAGGTTCTTTCGGGCATGACCGTCTTCAGGAGCCAATTCTACCGCCTTGAGAAGGGAAGCGGTCGCGGCATCCTCCCGCTTCACCCTTGCCTGCGCGACTCCCAGCGCCACCCACCCGGGCGCGTGGCCGGGATAGCGGGCGAGAAGCGTTTCGAGCATGTCCAAGGCTTCCTCCATCTCGCCGCGTTCGCTGAGCGCCATGCCCAGATTGAAGAGCGCCTCATGACTGCTGGGATCCCGCTCTAAGGCGATGCGCAAAGTCGCCACGCCCTTTTCCCAGTTGCCCGCCTTGAGCTGGTCCACACCCAGGCTTTCCATTGACTGGCCTTCCGTCGCATCGGTCCAGCGGAGGATGATTCTGTCCTCAGTGACTACGATCTGCGCCGCACCGCCCTCCCCGGCGAACTGGCCGGCAAGGTGATCGCGCACCGCCTCGCGGTAGGCCTCGCCGCTGAGATCACGCTGGGAGGGCGGCAGTTGGTCGCGGTCGAATTCCGCGAGAGCGATTTGGACCTCTTGAGGGGCTTCGGACATCAGATCAGTGACAGGGGTGAAAAATGGAAGGAGCCTTTCAGGCCGATCAGCTCGGCCCAGCGCTCGATGAGGGTGCGATCCGCCGAAGGTTCATCGGAAACCTCGCGCAGCACCGCCAGCAACTTGTCCGCTTTGGTCCCG
>CAMCYK010000029.1 GCA_945883695.1 Akkermansia muciniphila
CAAAGGCCTGCAATGCCAGAGGCGCGGTGCCGTTCATGAATTGCTCAAAGACCGTATCCGCGCGGGTGGTGCCGCGCCTTGCGAAGGTGGAGAAATAAAAGCGATCATACAGGGCATGGTTGGCGAGGAAGGAATGATCGAGCAATGCGCCGGTGGCGATGCTGGTGTTGGTCTCGATGACCTTGTCCGGGGACATCAGCGGGTGCAGCCGGGAGTTTGCCACCGGCTGGACGAAGTGCGGCGGATAGGCGGTGGTGAGAGCGTTCGAGCGCCGGAAATCCGCGATGGTCATGAGCGGGCCGGAGGGCACTTCGAGGTAGCTGCCGGATTTGATGCCTGAGGTCGTTTTGTTGCCGCTGAGCGATGGCACGCGGTGGGTTGCATCCACATCCATGTAGTCCTGATAGTCACCCTTGCTCAGAAACGGTTGCAAGTTCAGTTCGTAAGTCTGAGCTCCCGGCTTCTCGCTGGCCAGATTCATCGTCATATTCGCCCGGGACGGGTTATGGAACAGAAAAGGTTTGCCCGCCAGACGTCCGTCTTTCAGCAGGTTGACCTGAGGGATATCGACACCCGATTTCGTGCGTTTGCCGGTTTCATACACGCCGCCGTTGGTGGTGCGGGCATACGCGGACATGATGGCAAACGGATGCAAGTAGGGTGCTTGTGCGCTGTAGAGTATTCCACCCGGGGCGGCACTACCATGCCCGGTCAGGGAATCCGTGGGGGCGGTTGGTGGATAACGGTAAACCCGGTTATCAAAAAACTTCTTCAGAGTGGTGTCGTCTTGGTAGTCGAATTTGAGTTTGGCATAGTCGATGGGCGTGCTGGAGGCGGTGGCCTGGAGCTGGGCGCTCACCTCAAACGAGGCGGCCGCTTCATTCTTGCTTGTGCTTCCCGGCGTGTCGTTGGTATACCAGCTAGGCCTTTGCGCTTGGAATTCTATGTAGAACCTATCCGTGACGTGGCCGCTGCTGACCGGGGAAATACTGTCGCGCAACGCGCAAAGACTCGACGGACCCCCCATCGTGCGCAGGTTCTTGATGTTGACCGCGACGGTCTCGAATCCGAGGCCAGGGGTGAATGAGGGTTTCGACTTGATGGAATCGGTGAGATCATTTTCCCAATCAAACCCCACGCCATTGCTGCCGTTGCCGGTGTCCATCTTGAATGATCCGTCCGGGTCAAAAGAAGGTCCGCACACCAGGGTTTGCCCCGGCTTCATGACAATCGGTCTCAAGATGGCGGCACTCATCGCAAGGGGTTTGGTGGAGGCCCAATTGGCGATACTTATTTCAAACGTTTTGTCGTGCCTGTGGGCAGGACTACTGCCTAACATGGTGTTGAGGGCTTCAAATTTTCCGGGCTCCACGCTTTGGGACTCAAACGGTCCGGTCCCGCCTTTTTGGAGCATGAAGTTAAAGGCGATCGGCACGTTGAGAAACTTCACCTTCATGCTATGGAAAGAAATGTTGACGTTGTAGGGATTGTGCAGGGTGACCACCGGCGTGAAAATCAGACTCACAAAGTAGTCATAAGTGTCGAGGGAGAGCCAAGAGAAGTCGTCGAAAGGACGGGATACCAGGCTGAAGATGGTATCGACCTTGGCGATGACCGGGGCCGGATTGTAGCCTGTCGGAACGAGCTGCGTAATGGTGTTGTTGGATTTCGTGGCGTATGTCGGTGCCGTCTCCGCACTGGTAACACTGAGGAATGCGTTGTAGTATCCTGCGAGAGCGCTCCAGTTCGGATCGGACACGCCGGTGATTCCATGGGTCGATTGATACAGTCTCCTGTTAGTGAACTCAGCGGGCAGCGTGTTGCTGGTGGCGCCGCCCATTTCGAACATGGAGGACAAGTCCTGCTTGAGACCGCCGCCGCGCACATCGGCCATCACCCCCAGCGAGTAGGGTGTCACATCGTTGCGGAGCGGCTTGATCTTGGCTCTTGCGTTGTCGAGCAATTCGGCTTGGTTCAGGTCGATGATTTTGCCCGCGGTGCTTTTGGCATTTGTGTATGAAGCCGGGTTGCGATCGTTGGGCAGGCAGGTCAGGAGGCTACCGTCGGGTTCTTTCATGACCGACGGGTCAGGGCGGTGGCCTCCAAGCAAGGCCCGTCTTTGGGCCAGGGTCGTGTTCTGGCCGGGATCGCGGTAGAGATTGACACGAGCCTTCACCGATTCATCCGAAACATGCCACCCGTATGAGCCTTGGATCTTGTCGTTGCTTGTCACCGGCACCAGGCCGGCGGTCGCTTTTGCGGCGTCAGTGGCATCGGGACCAAGCGATCCGGAGTCCACAAGTGCGATGGTTCTGCCCGTCCATGCGGTGGTGGCGAAGTCCGGGGACCGCGGCGGCGCTTGGTCGGCACTCGAAACGAGCCAGCGGCGGAAGCGGCTGGCTTTTTCGGCGGTGTAATCCGGCGCGGCGTTCGGGTTGAAGTCCCACCATGATTCCCAAACTCCGGTGGTGTTGGGTTTGGCAACGGGAGCCGATGATCTCGCAAGGATTTCCGACGGGGCGGTGATCGCCCGGTCGGGCCCCGCGTACTTTTGCAAGTCGCCGATCGCCAGCACCAGTGCCAGCCGCGCGTTGGCACGGGCCTCCGCCATCGCATTTCCTTGGCTTGAGGCGCGCAGCGAGATGCTCGAAAGCGTCAACAACCCGACTGCAATGATCGTCAGCAGGATTATCAGCGAGAGCGTGACTACCAGAGCAAAACCTCTGGATTGCGGGCAATAGAGTCGTGGCTCCATGATCGTGATGTGGACGGGGAGGCGAGAGCAGAACGGGCGGAAGAGTGTTGCTTTTTAAAGCAGAGAATCGTCTGGAATGGGTTGTGCTTGGCCCACCAAAGGATCAACCCGCCCCATTCCCGCGTTGGAATGGGGCGGGCTTTCAAGGTTGTTCACATTATGGCGTCGGCGTGACGAGCAGGCGGAGGAAGCTCGTGCCCCCTGGCGCACCCGGTGGCAGGGTGTAGCTCAGGCTGCCGCCCGAGGGCACGGGCCGCGGGGCGACGTTCGTCCAGGTGGCGAGGTCGGTCGAGGTTTGGACCTCATAGGTGCCGATGTAGCACGAATCCATCGCCCAGGTGACCATGTTGGTCCCGTCCAGGCCGGCCATGGCCGTGAATGACGAACCGAATTCGCCCATGAAGTATTCCAAGCCGTTTTCCACGCCGTCGTTGTCGTGGTCCTCATTCGCGGCTTGGCCGGGCGCGTTGGCATCGGCCCAACGGGTGAAACCGGTGGAGCCACCCACCGTCACCGTGCCCTCACCGGCGAAGTGGACGTCGTCCTGATTCGCCAGTGGTGCTGGTGAGGAGGAGGAGCCATAGACGCCCGGGGCTTTCACATCACCGCCAACCTTGAGGCTCGGGATGTTCTGGTTCCCGGTGTAGGTGAGGTCAACCTTGGCTGCGGCGTCGATTTCCAGTGCCGTCGGTGCCACGGAAGCGGCGGTCGCGCAAGCGAGCGTACCACCCTGAACCTTGGTCGGGCCGGTATAGCACGAAGCCCGGAGCAGTGTCAGAGTTCCCAGACCTTGCTTGGTCAGACCGCCGTCGAGGGCTGGTCCGCTGAAGTCGTGCTCAAGGTTCTGATCGATCGTGATGATGTGGCCCGCAGTGTCAATGACCGCCCCGGACTGCACTACCACTTGGTTCAACCCCTGCATGAAATTGGTCAGTCCTACCGCGTTGGAGAGGTTCCCGCCAGGGTCGACAATAATGAGATCGTCCATGTTCGCCACGAGTGTGCCGCCGTTGAAGTAGAGCTTGCCACTGCCACCAATAGTGCCGCATTTCAAAGTGCCGCCGTTAAGGTGGTAGTCGCCAGGCCCGGTACCGCCAATCCGAAGCGCTGGACGCGCCAAAGCGGTATAATTTGCAGGCGTGGTGACAAGAGTGACCGTTCCGCCATCCTGCTGGACCGTGCCGGCGCAGGTGCCAAAAAATCCCAAGACCATGAACGCCGAGTTAAGCTGGGCGGTGTCTTGGATGATCAATTTGCCATTGTTCGTACCAGAGATGCCGATCGCAACATCGCCGCCGCCGGAGTGGGTTTGGTTCCACTGGCCGGAGCCTTTCAAGATCACCGTGGCGGTAGCGGTCGAGTCGCCGGAACCCACCGGGAACAGCGTTCCGGCGGTGTTTAGCACGCCTGTCACTTCCAGCGTGCCGCTGCCATCAATGCGAAAACGCCTGGTCGCGTCAAACGTGGTGGTGCCGGAAATACCCAGCACCCCGGCACTGACAAACATCGCGATGCCAGCCCCATGGACTGCCACGGCGCCGGAAAGGTTCACGCTGCCGGGACCGAGCTTCTTGCCCAAGGTGATATCGACATTGGCGCTGATGGAGTGCGAACCGTCATCCGCAGTGACAAGGCTGCCGCTCTCCAGGGTCAGGGTCTTGCCGGCGGGGGAGGCGATGACCTGATTGGCCACCAGGTTGTTGAATGTCAGGCCGGCGACAGCAGCGTCTGCGTCCAGGGTAAGCGTCTGGCCTGCAGTAGCCCCGTCCGAGAGGATTGCGATATCCGCGGCACCGGGCACCGTGTTGTTCCAATTGGCCACATTGGTCCAGTTGCCGCCGTCCGCGCCCTTCCACCTAAACGCGACAAAATTCCAATTGAGGAGAATGTTGGCTGCCGCTTCACCCCCAAATCCAGCCAACTGTATGTAATAGGTGGTGCCCCCGGTCACCCGAATGGTCATGGATTCTTCCAGAACGGTATTTTTCGGTGTTGCACCAAGCGGGCTGAGAGCGTTTACCGCCGCCCCGGTATAGATTCCGATAATTGCATCCCACTCAGTTGCTGCGCCATTCGTGGAGCCCAAGGTGCCGTAGGTGAAATTGCCATCAGCCGGGCAGGTCCATTTGAACCAGACCGTGTTGGTGGCCCCGGGATTGGGTTCGTCAACTTCCAAGGTGGCGCCGGTATTGTGGGTGCCGGTCTGAGTGCCGGAGTTGCCCGGCAGATTGATGGCGTTGGCAAAGTCGTCGTTGGCAGGAGCCGCCAGGGCGGTTCCGGTGCCGATGAGCGAAGCCACGCCGGCCGCGCAGGCGAGGCCGAGGCGCTGCAGGGCGGATAGCGCTCGATGGAGATTCGGTGGTGTTCTCATACTTGCGGGTTTGGTTGGACGGATTTGGTTTTTTTTGTGGGGATTCTTGAGACGGAAGCATGACGCCGCTTGGGTCGTTTCCGGAGTCCTGCAAGCTCCCTCGGAGGTCGTCGAGATGAATCTTCATTTGCACAGGCATGGAATTCATGCAGGCTCATGGCCCCATGAGCGCACTGAGGATTCTTTCGATTCCCGAGCAGATCGCGGCCCACCTGCGGGGTGAGATCGCCCGCGGGCGCTGGAGCGGAATGATGCCGGGTCGAAAAGAGCTGGCGATGCATTACGAGGTCGGCATCACCAGCATGGAAGAGGCATTGCGGGAACTCGAAAAGGAGGGGGTGATCGCCAGTCAAGGGGCGGGGCGGATGCGCCGGATCACAGGTTCCGCCCGGGGCATCCATCAGCATAAGCGGCGGCTCAGGATCGCGGTATTGGCATACGAGAGATCCGGTCTCGGCGACCCGATCGACTCCCAGGCGGTCCATGTTCTCCGGGAAGCCGGGCATGACGCGTTTTTCACCCGCAGCTCGCTGGTGGATCTGGGAATGAACGTCAGGAGGGTGGCCGGTTTGGTGGGGAAGACCGACGCCGACGCGTGGATCGCGTGCGCGCCCCCGCGGCAGGTAGCGGAATGGTTTGCCTCACTATCCAAACCGTCGTTCTCATGGTTTGGCCGTCGCCGGGGCGTGCCGATCGCCAGTGTGGGACCGGACAAGGGACCGGCCATTGTGGCGGCGGCGAGGCGGCTGATCGACCTCGGGCACAGGAGAATCGTCATGCTCAGCCGCCCGGATCGCCGGCTGCCGGTGCCGGGAACCATGGAACGGGTGTTCCTCGCCGAACTCGCCGCCCATGGGATCCCGCCTGGACCGTATCACCTGCCGGACTGGGAGGATGGCATGAAGGGCTTCCAGACGAGACTCGAGAGCCTGTTCCGGGTGAACCCGCCGACGGCCTTGATCGTGGACGAGTTGAAGATGTTGGTGGCGACGCAGCAGTTTCTCGCAATGAAAAAAATGAGCGTTCCGGGGGATGTTTCACTGGTCAGCATGGAGTCGGACGCGGCCTTTGAATGGTGCCGTCCCACCATCGCGTGTATTCACTGGGACCACCGGCCTGTGATGCGGCGTGTCCTTGGCTGGGCCAACAACGTCTCCCGCGGAAAAATCGACCTGCGCGAGACACACACCCTGGCGGAGTTCGTCGCCGGCGGGACGATCGGGCCGGCGAAACGATGAGTCCGCAGCGCATTCAGATCCACATACCCGGCCCGGAAACCTTTACCTGTCCCTTCGGCCCGGAAACCTTTACCTGTCCCTTCGAAAAGGGGCCCGGAAACCTTTACCTGTCCCTTCGAAAAGGGGCTCCACCCCGCCTCACGACGACGCATTTGCCATCGGCTGCTTCCCCTCCCGGGAGAAACCCATCCTCCCGTCGCATCGTGAGAGTCACGGGCGGTCGCAAAACGGCGCTGCAACCCCTGTAGCGGCCGTCTATGACCGCCGCACTTTGTATAAGAAGGCACCCCGGCGGCCCGCTCCACCTTCCGGAATGAATTTGCCGGTCCGTGCTTCGATACAATGACCGGCGGTCACAGACCCGCCGCTACCGCCCCGAGCAGCTCCGCCTCACCCTTCCATCCTCCCCATCGGATTTCTCCAAGCACCGCCTCCCACCCGGGAATCTCCAAGCGCTCCTTCTCGACCTGCTCGGCATCCACCGGAAACTCCCCGCCCGGCAGCACCTGCCGCGCCAAATGAAAACACGCCCAGGCCCGCCACGAGCGGATCTCCTTCCGCTCGCCGCTGACCCGCGTCGCCAGATGTTGGAAATGCCTCACCGGATTGCCCAGAAACGCCCCCGCCGGCCGATGCCGCAGCATCCAAACCAGCACGCCATAGGGCGGTGGCCACGTTGCGAGGACCTCCTCGTCCCCGCCCAAATCGGCCATCAACGCCTTGTTGAGCTGCAAGATCGCCTGCGCCGGCTTGCCCTCGCACCACCGCCGCTGGGCCAGCTCCAGCGACGCCCGGTAAAACCGCGCATCCTTGCGGGCGGGTCCGGCTCCTGCTGCGGGCAGGGCCGACATGGGGTCGATCGGCGGCAGCAGAGGACAAGAATCCCCGATAAAAACCGGCAAACCTGAAAACTCGCGCGGGGAATCAACCTGTGCCACCCTGCTCTTGTTCACCCGCCGGCCACCCGGCGACAAGACGAAATCCCTGCCGGTGAAAGCTCCGCCCACCTCCCTCCGTTACTCCTTCAGTCTCAACGAAGTCCGTTCCGCTCACGAAACGCGTTTGAAAATGCATCACTTGTCCCAATCCCTCCGCCGCAGCGCCGGCGTGCTCGCCGCCTCCCTGCTCGTCGCCTCCTGCGACCGGGCCGCCCGCGAATCGGTGGCGTCACCGGCCGCGCCCGCTGCCTCCGCTACAACCGCCGCCGCGCCTGTCGCCGCGGAAACGGTCCCGGTCCAGCATCTGCCGGAAACAATTTCCTTCAACGAGCACGTCCAGCCGATCCTCTCCGAATACTGCTACCACTGCCACGGACCGGACTCCGGCACCCGCGAGCCGAAGGACGCCCCGCTCCGCCTCGACATCGAAGCCGATGCCTTCGCCCCGCGCGACAACGGCAAGCCGGTCATCATCAAGGGCAAGCCCGCCGAGTCCGATCTGGTGAAGCGGATCCACCAGCAGGACCCCGACCTGATCATGCCGCCGCCGGCTTCCCACAAGACGCTCGGCGCGAAAGAGATCGCCGTGCTCGAAAAATGGATCGAGCAGGGCGCTGCCTACGAAGCCCACTGGGCCTTCCTCCCGGTGGAGCGCCCGGAGTTGCCCGCGGCCGGCGAGGACTTCGCCGCCAATCCGATCGACCGCTTCGTCGCCGACAAGCTGGCGGCCGCCGGGCTCGCGCCGAATCCGCCCGAAGAGCTCAGCCGCTTCTACCGCCGCCTCCATTTCGACCTGACCGGCCTGCCGCCCGAGCCCGCGGCCGTCGAAGCCTTCGTGAAAGCCGCCGCCACCGATCCGCAAGCCGCGATCGAGGCCGCCGCCGACCAATTGCTCGCCACCCCGGCCAGCGCCGAACATTTCGCCCGCCACTGGCTGGATGCCGCCCGCTACGCCGACACCCACGGCATTCACATCGACAACTATCGCGCGATCTGGCCCTACCGCGACTGGGTGATCCGGGCCTTCCAGGCGAACATGCCCTGGGACCAGTTCACCACCGAGCAAATCGCCGGCGACCTGCTGCCGGACCGGACGCTCGACCAGCAGGTCGCCACCGGCTTCTCGCGCTGCCTCGCGACCACCGGCGAGGGCGGCGCGATCGGCGAGGAATACGACGCCATCTATGCCAAGGACCGGGTCGATACCGTGGCCGCCGTCTGGCTCGGCCTGACCGCCGGCTGCGCGTCCTGCCACGACCACAAGTTCGACCCGATCTCGACCAAGGAGTTCTACTCGCTGACCGCCTTCTTCCGGAACACCCCGATGTCGTCGCTCGATGGCAACAAGGCGGACCACCCGCCGAACGTGTTCGTCCCCCTCGCCGAGGACCGCCAACGCCTCGCCGCGCTGGCGGGCGAATTGACCGCCGCCGAACAACAACTGGCCGGCCGCGTCACCACCGCCCGCCCTGAATTCGAAAGCTGGCTGACCAGCACCGCCGTCGCGCCGGCCGCCGAACCGGATCCGACGCTGGCCCTCCACCTGCCGCTCGCCGAGTCCGATGGCCCGCTGCGCGGCTTGGTCGACGGCCAGTCCCGCGAGTGGCCGGCCACCCCCACCCGCATCGACGCCCCGCTCGGCAAGGCCCCCGTGATCAGCGAGGCCCCGATCGATCTCGGCGACCTCGCCAGCTTCTCCCGCGGCGACCGCGTGACCTATGGCGGCTTCATCCGCGTCGAAGGCAAGCCGACCGGCGCGGTGATCGCCCGGATGAATCCCGCGGAGTCGTTCCGCGGTTGGGACCTCTATTTGATGGCCGGCCAGCCCGCCTCCCACGTCATCGATACCTGGCAAACCACCGCCAACAAGATCGTCGCTCCGGAGCCCCTGAAGCCCGGCCAGTGGCAGCACGTGATGGTGACCTTCGACGGCAGCGCGGCCGCGGCCCAGACCGGCGCGATTTACATCGATGGCAAGAAGGTCGCCACCCAGACCACTCCCGACACCGTCGGCGCGACCATCGAGACCACCGTCCCGCTGCGCCTCGGCTCGCGCCACGGCGACGATTCGAAGCTGACCGCCCCGGTCGCCCTGCAGGATTTCCGCTTTTACCGCCGGCTGCTGACGCCCGCAGAAATCGCCGCACTGGCCCAGGACAGCCTGGTCCGCCACATCGCCGCGCTGCCGCCCGCGGAGCGCACCAAGGAACAGGTCGAGCCGCTGTTCCAGCACTTCCTCGCCGTCCGCGATGTCCCGTCCCGCGAGCTGCGCGCCAAAGTCGAGGCGCTCAAGGCCGAGCAGACCGCCCTCCGCGCCCGCGGCTCGGTCTCGCTGGTGATGGAAGAAAAGAAGACCGAACCTTTCGCCCACATCCTGATCCGCGGCGTCTATTCCGAAAAGGGGGAGAAGGTCGGCCCCGACACCCCGGCGGTGCTGCCGCCGATGCCCGCCGACGCGCCGAAAAACCGCCTCGGCCTCGCCCGCTGGCTCAGCGATCCCGCCAACCCGCTGCCGGCCCGCGTCACGATGAACCGGACCTGGTACTACTTCTTCGGCACCGGCATCGTGGAGACCGCCGACGATTTCGGCATCATGGGCGCCCGCCCCAGCCATCCGAAGCTGCTCGATTGGCTCGCCGCCGAATTCATCGAATCGAAGTGGAACTACCGCCACATGCTCAAGACCATCGTCAGCTCCGCGACCTACCGCCAGAGTGGCGTCGTCTCGCCCGAAAAGCTTGAGAAGGACCCCGCCAACCGCCTGATGTCGCGCGGCCCGCGCTACCGGCTGGATGCCGAACAGATCCGCGACTTCGCGCTGGCCGCCTCCGGCCTGCTCTCGCCGAAGATCGGCGGCCCGCCGGTGAAGCCCTACCAGCCGGAAGGCATCTGGGAAGCCGTCGCGATGAAGGAATCCAACACCCGCAACTACACCGCGGACACCGGCGAGGCGCTCTACCGGCGCTCGATCTACACCTTCTGGAAACGCACCGCGCCGCACCCGGCGATGGAAATTCTCAACGCCCCCAGCCGCGAGGTCGCCTGCGTCCGCCGCGACCGCACCAACACCCCGCTGCAAGCCTTCGTCACGCTCAACGACCCCCAGTTCATCGAGGCCGCCCGCCGCCTCTCGGAGGGCGCCATGAAGGCCTCCGGCGGGATCCCGGCACGGCTCGATTTCATCACCGCCCGCCTGCTGTCGCGGACCCTCGGGGCCGAGGAACGCCAGCTCGCGCTCGACACCTACGACGCCGCGCTCGCCGCCTACCAGGCCGACCCCGCCGCCGCGCTAGCCATGGTCGGCAACGGCGAAAGCAAGGCCGACGCCGCCCTCGATCCCGCCGAACTCGCCGCCTGGACGCTGGTCGCCAGCCAACTCTTCAACCTCGACGAAACCCTCAACAAGTAGTCCGCCGCCATGAACTCGATTTCCGACTACAACTCCGCCATCACCCGCCGCCAGTTCTTCCGCAAGAACGGCACCGGCCTCGGCGTCGCCGCGCTCACGTCGCTGCTCGGCAGCGGCCGCGCCTTTCCCGAAGCGATGGAAGCGGCGCTGCCGCACATCGCGCCGAAGGCCAAGCGCGCGATCTACATCTCGCTGATCGGCGCGCCGTCGCAGCTCGATCTCTTCGACTACAAGCCCGACCTCCAGAAGCGCTTCAAGGAAGACCTCAAGGACTGGCTCGCCAAGGAAGGCCAGCGGCTCACCGGCATGACGTCCGGCCAGGCCGCCTTCCCGCTCGCGCCCACCATCTTCAAGTTCGCCCAATACGGCCAGGGCGGCGCTTGGATCAGCGAGCTGCTGCCGTGGACCGCGAAGATGGCGGACGACATTTGCATCATCAAGTCGATGCACACCGAGGCGATCAACCACGAGCCCGCCAACCAGTTGATCTACACCGGCTCGATGCAGTCCGGCAAGGCGTCGATCGGTTCGTGGCTATCCTACGGCCTCGGCACCATGAACCAGGACCTGCCGACCTTCGTCGTCCTCCACGCCACCCACTCCTCGCCCCACGCCAACGTCCAGGCGATCTCCGCCCGCCTCTGGGGTTCCGGCTTCCTGCCCGGCAAGCACGCCGGCGTGGCGCTGCGCTCGAAGGGCGATCCCGTCCTTTATCTCCAGAACGCCCCCGGGATTTCCCGCGACCTACGGCGCAAGATGCTCGACGGCCTCAACGCGATGAACCAGCGGTCCTACGAAGCCGTCGGCGACCCGGAGATCCAGACCCGGATCCAGCAGTACGAGATGGCCTTCCGCATGCAGGCCTCGGTGCCGGAACTCGCCGACCTCTCGGGCGAGCCGGAGCACATCCACGAACTTTACGGCGCGGACAGCAAGGTCGGCGGGACCTTCGCCAGCTCCGCCCTGATGGCCCGCCGCCTGCTCGAGCGCGGCACCCGCTTCGTCCAGATTTTCCACCGCGGCTGGGACCAGCATGGCAACCTGCCGCGCGACCTGACCTCCCAGTGCAAGGACGTCGACCAGGGCATCTACGGCTTGATCCAGGACCTCAAGCAGCGCGGCATGCTGGACGACACGCTGGTCATCTTCGGCGGCGAGTTCGGCCGCACGGTTTACAGCCAGGGCGCCCTCAGCGAGTCCAACTACGGCCGCGACCACCATCCGCGCTGCTTCTCGCTGTGGATGGCCGGCGGCGGCGTCAAGGGCGGCCAGGTTTACGGCGAGACCGACGAGATGAGCTACAACATCACGCAGAATCCGGTCCACGTCCGCGACCTCCACGCGACGCTCCTCCACCAGCTCGGCCTCAGCCACGACCGCTTCAGCTTCAAGTTCCAAGGCCTCGACCAGCGCCTCACCGGCGTCGAACCGGCCAAGGTGGTGAAGGACATCCTGGTCTAACGGACTATCGCCCCATCGCGCTCTTCGCCTGCTCGATCGTCACGCCGTTCTGTTCCTTCCACGGAATGATGTCCGGATCGGTGAAGACCCGCCGCCGTTCGTCGGTTTCGGCGTCGGAGGTCCTGGAAATCGCCTGGCCGGCGCCGTCTTCCCGCGCGCGGCCGGTTTCAAAGCCACCGGTGTCGTAGGTTTTTCCCGAATCGCGTGCCACCACCGACCGGTCGCCGGTCGTGCGGCCGTTGAAACGGGAGTCCTTGCGCAGCGCGTTCGCGTCGGTGTTGCCGCCGTAAACCTTCGTCACGTAGTCCTTGTCACCCCACAGGGATTTCTTCCGGAAGTCGCCCCCGTATTCCTGTTTGTCCCAGCGGCCTTTGAATTCCGGATTGTCGCGTTGGAAGCCGGCATACTCCTTCTTGCCGCCCTTCCCGTCCTTGGCATCTTCGATCATGCTGGGGTTCATTTCCCCATACTTGGCCGCGATCTTGTGGAAGTCGTCATCCCCCATGTCGCCGCTCTTGAGCCGGCCACCGGCGACCGGATCGGCGCTCGGCACGATCGTCGACGTGGGTTCACCGCCCGTGCCCGAGCAAGCCACCACGGCCAAGGCCGGCAGCAAGGGGAAAAGTCGGAAGAAGCGCTTCATAAGAATCGCACGCTGCCAAATCCCCGCCCGCAGGGCAACCCGGAAGTCCTCACCGCCCCCTCACCGCCCCCTCACCGCCGCCACCGGCGCTCGATCCGGTCGATGCTCTTGCCGTCCGCCGCCTTCGCTTCGGCGCTCCAACCCTTGTCGCCGACCTCCACCACATAAAGGTGGTTCACCCCGAGCGCCTTCGCGATCCACGGCCGCTTCTTCAACTGCGCCGGGTCGATCTTACGCACTTCCACGCTCCACGACCCGGAACCCAGGTAAGGAATCCCGCGCGCCTCGTCGATCTTGCCGCCGATCAAGGGATGGCTGCGCGAAAAGACGTGGTGGTCGTTCTCGAACACCGCGTCCACCGTGAAGCGCTCGAACAAAGGGCACCACTCGCGCTGGATATCGACCGCGTCCTCCTTGACCCCCGCCCCCCAGGCCGGGCGATGATAACAGACGAACAGCCGCTTAACCCCGCGCCGCTCCTCCAGCACCGACTCCAGCCACGCCGTCTGGCTCGCGATCGTCGCCGCGTGCCCGGAGTCGAGCAGCACGAAGGACAGGTTCTTCCCGAAGTCGAAGGTGTCGTTCGCCAGTCCCGCGCGCCGCAGATGGAACAAGCTCATGTATTCCGTCGCCGCGGTCGGCCCGGGCGCGTCGAGCGGCCGGAAGGCGCCATTGGTCACCTCGTGGTTGCCGATCGCCACCACCACCGGCAGCAGCCGTCCATCCGGGGTGCGGGCGTTGTCGACCCACGAGTCGATGAAATCGAACCAGCGCTCGGGATTCGCGTTGTTGGTGTAGGCCAGGTCACCCCCGAGCAGCGCGAACAGCGGGTCCTCGAGTCCGGCGCGGCGGTTCATCGCGTCCATCGGTGCCCGCGAATGATACAGGTCGCCGCCGGTGACGAAACGGACCGGTCCGTCCCCGGCCGGCGCGCTGCGGAACGAGACGATCTTCGACACCGAGCCATCCTTGCCGGCCAGTTGCAGCTCGATCTCCTGCCCCGGCGGAAGCCCCTCCAAGGCCGCCGAGCGGACCCGGTGCCGGCTGGCGGCAAAGGGCTCGTTCGCCACCGCGGCGCTGCGCCAGGCCGCCTCCCCCTTGGCCCGGAAATTCAAACCGGCGACCCCATCCTCCTCAACCGTCCCGGGCAGGCTCTCCGCCACCGCCCCGCCCGCGCTTTGCCAATCCTTTTCCGGCTCCTTCCCGGCGAGATACTCCCAGGCCACGTCCTTGCCTAACAGGACGACCGTCTTGCCGCCCCATTTCGCCTCCAGCCGCGCGTCCAGCGTGAAGTCGCTGCTTCCCTTGCTGGCGTTGAATCCCTGCAGCGCGAGCACCGCCCCGTCCTTGCCTAACAGCCCGCCCGCCTCACCCAGCGCGATCTCCTCCCAGGTCCCGGCCTCGTGATCCTCCGGCACCTTCAGCGCGCCGTCCGCGCCGGCTTCGACATTGCGGCGCGCGACCTCCTTGCCGCCCAGCCAGGCGATGAAGCCATCGTCGTAATTCACCCGCAGAAAAAGCCGTGCCTCACCCGGAACCCCCGGCGGCGGCGCGATCATCCGGCGCATCGCCACGCGATCGTAGTTCTTCGCCATGCCGCTCAGCACCGTGGCGTCATCGCCGTCGCCATAGCCGAAGCCCGCCGGTCCGCTCGCCCAACGCCCTTCCACCACGCTCGATGCCGCCCGCTCCAGCCAGCGGACCTGCGCGGTGGTCGACGGGTCGCCGGTCCACTGGACCAGCGGACCATGACCGAATTCCACCGCGGCCAAAGCACCGGCGAAGCAAAAGAAAACAGGGAAACAAGCGCGCGTCATGGCCTGCATACTCCTTGGTGACGCGGCCCTTTCAATCCCCAAAGCCAGCGATCACATCCGGAACAACCCGCCGCGCTTGCCGCCCAGCGCCGCGGCGCCGGTGATCGCGATCGCCAGGAAGACCATCGCCCACACCCCCAGCGCGGCCGCCAGTTCGTGGCCGTTGCCGAGCGAGGAAAGCAGCATGTAGATCGCCTTGGTGATCGGGTAATGCTCGGTCTGCTGGGCGAGGATCAGGCTGTCGCTGACCTCCAGCATCGCGAAGGCGAAGGCCAGGATGCCGCCGGCCGCCAGATTCGCGCCGATCAGGGGCAGCGAAATCCGCCGCAAGGTGCTGAACCAACCGGCCCCCAGCGAGCGCGCGGCTTCCTCCAAGGCCGGGTTGCTCTGCTGCAAGCCCGCGACCGCCGCCCGCACGACATACGGCAAACGTCGTACTGCATACGCCACGATCAGCAGCATCGCCGGATTGCCGTTCTCCCCGATCAGGAAGCGCAGCGGCCGCCCCTCCTGCGACAAGGCGAGGAAACCGAAGGCCAGCACCAGCCCGGGCACCGCCAGCGGCAGCATCACCAGCGCGTCGAGCAGCGCCCGGCCCTTGATCGTGCTGCGGACGATCACCCAGGCGATCGCGACCCCCAGCACCAGGTTGATCAGCGTCGCGCCGGAGGCGTAGAACAGGCTGTTCTGGATCGACGGCACCACCAGCGGATCGCCGAGCGCCTCGACGAAATGATCGAAGGTCAGTGCGACCGGCAGCACCGTCTGGTACCAATCCTCCGACAACGAAAGCAGGATCACCCCGAGGTGCGGCACGGACGCGATGAAGAACACGCCGCCGAACACCATCGCGCAGCCGAGCGAACGCAGCCCGCGCAGCTTCACCTCGCCGCCCCGGCCCGCCGGCCGCGGCTGGGAACTGGCGGTCTGGCGGCCGAACAGCGCCTTGGTGATCGCGAACACCAGCGACGAGATCACCAGGATCACCGCCACCAGCGCGTAGGGCGCCGGATTGCCGGACAGGTCCTTGATCCCGTCGAACACCTGCACCGGCGCGACCCGCGTGTAGTCGAAGACCAGCGGCACCCCGAGCTCGGTGAAGGCCCACACGAACACGATCGCCGAGCCCGCGAAAATTCCCGGCATCGCCAGCGGCAAGGTGATCCGCCACAGCCGCCGCGCCGGCGAGCAGCCGAGGTTCTCGGCGGCCTGCTCCATCGCGGGGTCGAGGTTCGACAGCGCCGCGGTGACGTTCATGTATAGGATCGGATAGAGGTGCAGCGCGTTCATCGCGACGATCCCCCAGAAGCGCCCGTTCGCCAGCCAGTCGTACGGTCGCGCCGCGTCCATCAGTCCGGCCTCGATCAACAGCGCGTTGAGCGAGCCGTCGACGTCGAGCATGTGCTTGACCCCGATCGCCCCGACGAAGGGCGGCAGCACCAGCGGGATCAGGATCAACACGCCCAGGATGCCGCGCCCGACGAAGTCGTAGCGGTGCGCCAGCAGGGCCAGCGGAAACGCGATGAGGAAGGTCGCGAGGGTGCTGGTCACCCCGAGCGCCAGCGCGTTCCACAGGCCTTCGCGGTAAACCGGGTTGCGGAAGACATCGCCGATAAAAGCGAAGGTGAACGAGCCGTCCGGCGTCTGGAACGCCTCGCCGATCACCGAGAATGCCGGATAGAGGAAAAAGACCGCGAACAGCGCGGTGACGATGGCGGTGATCGCGATCGCGGCGTTGCGGTTCACGGCGCGCCCCCTTTCCCGGCCAGCTGCGCCGCCTTTTCGTAGTTCGCCCGGAAGATCGCGGACAGCCGCGACATCTCCCGCATGGTGGCCAGCGGGTCCTTCCTGGCGACCAGCGGCACCAGCTCGTCCATCAACTGCCGGTAGCTCAAATGCGAGACGTCGAAGAACACCTTGCCCGCCGCGCTGTCCTCCAGCGCCACGCCGGGACCGGTGCCCTCGCGCATCGCCCGCCAGCCTTCCTTCATCTCGGCGTGGGGGTCGATGCCCATCGCGCGGAACAACTGTGCCAAGGCGCTGAATGCCCCGCCGGTCAGCTCGCGCTGGTACTCGAAACCCCCGCTGCGCTCGTAGGGCAGCGCGTTGGCATCGATGAACAGCGAAAGGTTCTCGGTGGTGTACAGGTCGCGCCGCACCGGCAGCCGCCGCGGCGAGGCATCGCTCGGTCCGCCCGGCACGCCGACCTTGGCATTCCACAACAACTGGCCCTCGCGGCTCAGGCAGTAGATGACGAACTCCTGCGCGATGTCGCCGCGCGGCGCGCCGCGGAAGACCGCGATCGGATCGACGCTGGTCGAGGTCCCGCCGGCCGGGGCCGTCCAGCGGAGGCGGCTGGTGCCGTCCGCCTTCTTCAGCTTGTCCTCGTAGGTCCGGCCGTAAAAGTCGATGCAAGTCCCCGCCGCGGCGCTGCCCTGCGCGACGTCGTGCGGCACCTTGCTGGCGGAGTCGGTGAAATAGCGCGCGTTCGCGGCCAGCCGCTGCAACAGGTTGAGCGCGTTCCGCCACCCTTCCTCGCGGCTTTCCGGCGAGTCGCCCTGGTCCCGGATCACCGCCTGCATCTGCTCCTGGATCATCATCTCGAAGGCCCGCCCGACCGACGAACTCTTGGTCGGGTCCGCCAGCGCGATATAGCCGGCATAGGCCGGGTCGCCGAGGTCGCTCCAGCGCTCCGGCACCGCCACGCCGAGCCGCCGGACCGAGTTCACGTTGTAGCAGATTCCCATCTGCGACAGGCAGACGCCGACCCATCTCCGATGTTCATCGTAGTAGGATTCCCCGGTGAAGCGGGCGGGTATGACCTCCGGCTGGAACCACTCCGGCCGCACGCTGAACACGTCCAGCTCGACGAAGCGGCCCTTCTCCGCCTGGAGCTTGAAATCCGGCTCGCCACCGCCGAAGAAGAGATCGATCCCGATCCCCGGAAGACCCAATTCGTCGGCCGCGGTGAACGAGCTGTCGAGCACCCGCCGGATGTCGGAGGTGCCGCCCGGGATCCGCCAGTCGATGTTGAGCGTGCGGCCGGTCGTCTTCTTCCAATGCCGCGCGAAACCCTCGCCGAACTCCGAGCGGATCGTCTCGTTGTGCGGGGTGATGATCACCAGCCGGTCCTGGCCGTCGCCGGCGGCCGCCAGCTCGGAATCCTGGCGCAGCAGGATCGGCGCGGCGATCACCGCGGCCAGCAGGAGCAGGATGGGAAGGAATCGGCGCATGGCGGCTCAGGATTCGAGCACGGCGACATCGGTGTGCCGGGCGGACAGCTTCACGACCGCTTCGCCCGGTTCGCGCACCACGTGGGGATTGAGCTCCACCACCTGCTGGCGGCCCGCGGCGGTCGCCACGACATATTGGACCCGCTGGCCGAGGTAGCCGCGTTCGATGATTTTTCCGGTCAGGCCGTTTTCACCGCTCCCGGTGTCGAGCAGCCAGGCTTCCGGGCGGACCGACAGCAGCACCTGCGCGCCGGCACCCGGCGTCCAATCCGGCCGCGACACCCGGCCGACCAGCGGCCCGCCGGCGGTGTCGACCATCACGAACTCCCCCCGCACCTCGATCGTCCGGCCCTTGATCAGATTGGTCTCCCCGATGAAGCCGGAGACAAAGGCGGTGTGCGGTGTCCGGTAAACCTGCTCGGCCGTCCCGAGCTGCTCGATCCGGCCGCGGTTGAGCACCGCCATCCGGTCGGCCATCGAAAGCGCCTCCTCCTGGTCGTGCGTCACGTAGATCCCGGTCAGCCCGCCCTCCTTGACGATCCGCCGGATCTCCCGCCGCATCTCGATCCGGAGCTTGGCGTCGAGGTTCGACAGCGGTTCGTCGAGCAGCAGGCATTTCGGCCGCACCACCAGCGCGCGCGCCAGCGCCACCCGCTGCTGCTGGCCGCCGGACAACTGGTCGATCTGGCGCTCACCCATCCCGGCGAGGTGGACCAGTTCCAGCGCCTCGCCGACCCGTTTGCGGATCTCCGGCTTGGCGACCTTCCGTTCCTCCAGGCCGAAAGCGACGTTGCGTTCGACATTCAGGTGCGGCCACAGCGCGTAACTCTGGAACATCATCGCCGCCTCCCGCTTGTGCGGCGGCAGCTGCGTCACGTCGCGCTTCCCGAAGTGGATGGTCCCCGAAGTGGGGGTCTCCAGCCCGGCGATGCAGCGCAGCAGGGTCGTTTTGCCGCAGCCGGAGGCCCCGAGCAGGAAAAACAGCTCGCCGGCCGCGACCTCGACGCTCACCCCGTCGAGGGCCCGCACCCTGCCGAATTGCTTGACGATGGAATCGGCACGTATCGCATCCATGAAACTTGGAGCCATGCTTCCCGCCCCCCGCCCGGATGCAAGCGGGAAGCATGCCCGGAAGGAAATCTACAATCGGCAAAGATTCTCTTGCCAACCCGCTCCCTCCCCCCTAAATCCGCGGCCCACCAATGACCATGTGCTCGGGTGGCGGAATTGGTAGACGCGCTAGACTAAGGATCTAGTGGAGTAATCCGTGGGGGTTCGAGTCCCCCCTCGAGCACCATCTTTCATTGCCCTCCCGGGGGCGAAAGCGGGAAGCAGTTTCGACCGGCCCCGCCCCGGCATAGACGCGATTCGGCAGGGGCCACAGGCCGGTCCCCGTTGGTAGCAACTTTGCCACTGGAACGGCCCGGAAGCACAGGGCTCCAATCGTTACGGTTCCGGACGCGATTCGCTGATTCGCAAGAAGCCTCTCGGCATCCCGGTCACATCGACGCGAGCCTCAATGGTTTCCACGCCGTCGGCCGAACCGACGACGCGCTCATCCACCGGGACCGCCCAACTGACCAAATCGAACGACGCGTTTCCGTGGACCTCATGCCCTGCCGGCAGGTTCTCCATCCGGGTGTAGTTAATGACGATCCAGTTGCCCTCGCGGCGCACCGAACCTTGACCTCGGTCACCCCGGTCTTTCGGATTGCTGCCGCGCAGCCATTCGCGCCAGTTTTCCAGACCATCGCCATCAGCGTCGGCCTCGTCGCTTGAAACATCGGGATTCACCCGTTCCGCGGCACTGAACTTCTGGGTCTTCCATGCGTCGAGGCCGAATGCGAATCGCGCGGTGACGATCTTGCTCGAGTTCATCAGCAGGGAATCCTCATTCTGGTTCCCGGTGAGGGAACCACTCCATCCGCTGAAGGTCCAACCGGGCAGCGGATGCGCGGTGAGAATCGCCGTCGAGCCGGTGAGGTAAATTCCGTCATCGGCCGACTGCCGCACGGTGCCGCCGCCGCGGGTGAAGACCGTGAGCGCGGCGGTGGAGACGAAGTTAGCCTCCACGTTCTTGTCGGCGTCCATGATGACGAGGGTCTCGCTGAGCGAGCCGACCGCGTCGCCGCCCCAACCTGCGAAACGCGCGCCCTTGCCGGGCGAGGCCACGAAGGCGATGCGCGCGCCATGCGGATAGTCCTCGGAGGTTTGGTCGGAACTCACGGTCCCGTTGCCTTCGGCGGTCACTTTCAATTTCCGCTGGGGAATGATCACCACCGTACGGCCGGTGATGGCGACGTTGTTTGCCCGGTTGGATTCCAGGTAGGAATCGGGCAACTGCATCTTCAATATGAGATAATGGGAGCCCGGCCGAACCGTGTTCGGAAGGGTAAACGAAAGCTCGCGGGTGCTTTCGTTTCCCGCGTCCGGGGCCGGACCGGCCCAGGTGTTCCAGCCAACGTAGATGTCGTTGCCGTCGCCGAAGAACCGGTCGGTCGAGAGCCATGCATCGACCTTGATCGGATCGGTCATGGCGGCGGTTCCCAAATTGCGCAGCGTGGTGGCAACGGCGACCTCGTCACCCACACCGATCACTGTGGACTCAGGATCAGCGATCGTGAGATCCAGATCCTCGGTCGTCCACTCCTTGATGATGCCCCGGCCGAACAGGAACAGGCGTTTGCCGTCCGGCGTCCCTACCCATCGGATCTGGTTCTGGAGGGCCGGAACCGCACCCCACGAGCCGCCAATCGCGGGCGCCTTCCAGTAAAATGAAGTCGAGGAACCATATGCGAAGGCAAGGTATCCATCAGCGAGTGGAATGAAATTGCCCGCATTGACTCCATTCGAACTGGCGTTTCCTCCTTTCGCAAACGGCACCCAGTTGACCCCATCCACCGTGCACTTCACGGGACCTTCCGCCGTGCTATTGACGGATGGTTGCCGGCCGAAAAACAGCAAGCCATGGCCGGTGAAAAAAAGCGGCGGGGTGGTCGCGTTTACCCTGTCCAGGCTGCCGCTGTCACCTTGATCCGTCCAGGTGATGCCATCCGGGGAGGAATGCAACTTAACCGGGGGACTGATGCCGGTGGTGGTCGTTCCGGCCGCCACCCAGACACCTTGGAAACGGGTCAAACGCCGACCCGCCCGGAGGTTCGGAACGCTCCCGGCAGCACTCCAGGTGAGGCCGCCATCGGTCGATCGCAACAGGCTGCCATCGTGACATATGGCGAGCCAGGTACCATCCGCCCAAGCGTAGTCCATCACATTCAAGGCGGCCATATTCGGCAACTCGGACCAAACTCGACCGTCTTCCGAGCGGAAGTGACGACATACGGGTGGATCAACGTTCGTGTCGACGTCATAAATCGCAAGAACCTCGGTGGGACTGGTCTTGATTTCACGCTCATTGAGGCCGATCGGGAGCTGCCGTCCATTGACCATACCGGACTGCCACGAACGCCCGTCGTCGTCGCTAAACTGTAAAAGACCCTCGGTGCCCGTCGCCAAAAACAACCCGTCGTAGGGCAGGATACGGCGGGCGAAGCCGATGTTCGAGATGTCGGCCACGCCATCGCTCACGCGGAGCCATGCCTTCCCATCGCCGGTTTCCCAGATCGCTCCACGGATGTCGCGGACGCGAAGCACGTCCGGTTCGACCGCGAACACCGGAAGATAGTTGAACAACGCGCCTCCCGTGGAGGCGATCCAGTCGATTCCGTCCGTACTCCAATAGGATGCCTTCGAATTCGAATTCGGGAATCCTACATAGACGCCTTTGAAGTGAATCACCGGTGTTAAACTGGATGAGTCGATTCGGGTGGGCGCCGTCCAGGAAAAACCGTTGCCCGAGATCAACCGGTTGGGAATGCTAAACTTGCCGTCGAACACGACCACCCTGTAAACATCATTGGAGATTTGGTTGAGAGTCGCGGTATTCGTCCAACTCAACTGGCGGTTGATCGTTGTGTAAATTTTACCGCTGCTACTGGTCACCACCAATGCGTCGGAAGTGGCGGCATACGCGAGGCGCGAGGATGTGGTTTCCCCCCCCGGCGCCGCATGTTTCGTCCACGTCTGGCCGTCGACGCTCACGTGCACCACGTTGGGACCTTGAAGCTTCGGGCCTTCCGTTCCGACGACGATCCATGCCCCGTCGAAGCGGATGAGGAGGCGGCCGGAAAGCAGTCCGCCAGGACGCGAATCATCGCTCCAAGTGTTCCCGCTGTCGATGGAGCGGCGCAGTTCCCCGTTGGTACCAAGACACCACGCTTCATTGCCATGGAACTGCATGTCCGCCACGCCGCCGCCGGGCCAGCTCCACAGGTGCTGCCAATCACGGCCATCGGTGCTGCGCCAGAGTCCCTGGATCACATTGTTCTCCGGTAAGATCCGGGAGGTCGCGGCAAACGCGATGCCTCCGTTCACCCACATTTTTGAAATGGTCACCCCGCTGAAAGATCCCCCGTGAAAGCTGCAAGATCTCCAATCAAGGCCGCCGTTTTCAGAAAACCACAGGTAAGTCTTGAAATGCAGGTTGTCAGCGCTGCCGCCGATCACTGTGGTGTTGCCCATCCGGAGCAGGGTTCCCGAATTTGTGTTAAGGTCGCTTGCAGGTGCCGGTGGCAAAGGGATGCCCGGCATTACCCGGGACCAGGTCCTTCCGTCCGTTCCGCGCCATACGCCGCCGTTGCTGTCGCCTACCAGCAAGCCGTCGCCATCCTCGGCGAGCATGCCCCTCAGCGGGTTTTGCGGACCGTCCTGGGCGGGTTGCCAGACATAGCCGTTCGCACTCCACAACATCCCCGCGCGTCCGAACCCAACGAAGCGTCCGTCAACGCGCGTGACGTGCGAGGATTGCAGCGGTTCGTTCTCAAGCATGCGCCAGGAAGTCCCGTCGGTGCTGCCGCCCAGCCAGTAACCGCCGCCGCCCCAAAAAAGCCGGTCTGCATGCAAGGCAAGCCGCACCTCGTGACCGGCAGGCAACGGATCGAATCGCGCGACCTCTTGCCAGTTTCTCCCGTCGTCAAGGGAACGAAACACCCTGCCATCGGCCAAGCCCGCGAAGACCGCGCCGAAGGCGGTTGCGAATTGAAGGGTGTCGACTTTGGCGCTGCCAAACTCGGGGATCGGGATCCAGTTGCTACCGCCATCAATCGAGCGATAGGGCGGAATCACCAGGAGGTTGCCTCCCGGAGTAATGGTCGGTGCCGATGGATTCCAAGTGCCGACTCCGGGGCTTGACCCGAAGGTCCAGGATAGTCCGTCCCGCGAGAACACGGTTTGGGTATAGGACAGCCCGCTGTCGTAAAGGCTGGTAACAAACCAGCCGCCGGAGAATGCGATCGGAGCGCCAGCCGGTTTGTCGAGTTGGGTCCAGACCACACCGTCGCGGGTGACAAAGGTCGCGCCGGAGGTTTGCAGGATGAGCGACCCGTTGCCGGCCACAAGATGAGTAATCGAATCCGGCAAGCTGGGCAGCAGGACGGACTCCCATGCTCCGTCGTCGCGCGTGCGATAAAGCGAATTCGCCCCGGCCACGTATGCCCGGCCGCCAAAGCTCGTCCACGCGACTCCGGTCAGGTAGGTTTTCCCTTCCTCCGACTCCAAATCGTTTGCCAACTGGGGAGGAGAGGCGGACACCTTGATCTCATCCGACCCCACGATACCGGCGCCATCGCGGCTGCGGACGCTCACAACGTGGCCGGATGGTTTGCTCGCCCGGAACAGGAACCTGAAATCCCCGCCGGTGCTGCTACCGATCCTCACGCCGTCCACGATGCATTCGGTGGTGACTGGCTGGCCTTCGGGATCCACCGCCCGGCCCCGCACTTCGACCATCGTGCCGGAAACGTAGGTCGATTTGTGCGCGGGATAGTTGATATTGACGAGCGGGGCGGCACCGCCGGTTCCGGTACTGCCACTGACGAGAATGCTCCCGTTGGAGTCGATTCCCACCAGCATCTTGTTGCCGGTCGCGAGGTCCTGGAGCGTGACGGGCGCCCTGCCGCTGAACCAGGTGCGGGCGTCTTCCGAAAAGAAAGCGGACGCCCTTGCCGACAAGCTTTCTCTCACGAGGGTGATCAGCTTGTCATCGAAGACGAGCAAGCGCTTGACGGTGACCGTCGTGGAGCTGGTGCTCCGGGTCGTTCCCACCGAGATGCCGGTTTCGAAAGACGACCACGTGGTGCCGTCCACCGACTCATGAAGGGTGGAACCCGAGTGACTGAGTCCGCAGAGCTTGCCGTTGAAAACAGTGATGCTTCCAGGGGACACAGCAGGGACCTTCGACCATGTGATACCGTCCACCGAGCTGTAGAGCGCGGGGTTGGACGATTCCCTGTTGCACAGGAACCACTTTCCGTTGAAGTGAACGAGCGTGATATTCTGGGTCAGGCTCAATCCGGTGGCCTGATGGGGAGTCCACGCGGCACCATCCATCGAAACCGAATACACCGCCTGGCCGGACCCGACGACCAGCCAGCGGGTGCCGTCGGTGGCGGCGGCCCTGGCACCGATCACCCCGGCCGGCAAGCCGCCGGCCGAGACGGACGAGGGAATCCATCCGGCGGACGTCGTGGCAAAATAGCGGCCGCCGAGGAAGACCCTCGCCGATGGATTCGTCTCCGTGTAATCGCTAAAGATGGAAAATGATTTCCCGGACCGCCACCGGCGCGCATCTCCGGAAATGAGGACCGGACCCGGAGGATTGGTGTCGGATCCCGCGCGATAGGCAATGAATTCATCGTTCAGAAATTCAATGCGTGACAAAGAATGGATGGTCTCGGGCGTACCGGTGAAATCCTCCTGGCGATCGATCCTCCGCAAAAGACCCGCGGATGTTCCATAGACAATGGATCCGTCGAATTCGACGGCCGCCGAGAATTTCTGCCCGGGCGGGTTGGCCGCGAAATTCCTCCAGGTCACCGTTGATCAACCGACGAGGTAGGTTTCATATCCGGACCAAGTCGTAAAGGCGTAGACCTGACCGCCGGTGGAGACCACCTTCCGGCCGAAGGTTCCGCTAACTTCGGGGAAGCCGCCATCCATGATCCAGCTGAGGCCGTCCGTGGTCGAATAGGAGCCGTTTCTGCAGATCAACTGGAGTTTATTGCCGAAAGTCCCGATGGCCTTGCCCTCCCCGTAGCTGGTCCCGCTTCCGTTCACCGGCAGGGCGGACTCCTGCCAGGTGATGCCGTCGGAGGTGACCAGCACGCTGGAGGAGGTCGAGTCACCCGGGGCATAAATTCTACCTCCCCACACTTCAAAGCGGCACCTGGTTGATAAATCGACGAGGGAATTGTCGATGCCGAGCCTTTTCGAGCGGATCCAGTTGATGCCATCATTGGAATGGTAAATCGCGGCAGGCCCCGATAGCCCGCTCCCGCGTGGTGTTTCAGCGGCGACCAACCTCCCGTTGAACGAGACCATCTGGGCGATTGGAGTATGGGAAGCGCCCAGAGCCAGGGTGAACCCGGCGATTTCCACGGGTGCCTGCCATGTAATACCGTCATTGGAAATGGCCATCGCGAATTTCCCGTCCAACCTGAAGCCGGTACAATACCACTTGTTGTCGTGTTTTGCCAAAGCAGAGCCATCGAAACCGCCGGGTAGATACCATGGGGTCCATGCTCGCCCGTCGGCGGACACCATGATCCGCTCGCTGGCAACCGCATGACACTTGCCATCGATCACACTGATGCTGGCGATAGCGCTGTTCGGTGCGGATTCACGAACCGCGGTGAACGAGTCGAAGGGCGAATTGACAACCGTCATTACCATCGTCGCGGTCGCGGATCCCTGGTCGTTGCTGACGGTGCATGTATAAGCTCCCTTGTCGGCGGCGGCCCCATCGGCGAACTGCAAGGAAGACATGTTTTGACCCTCAAGCGGCAGGCCATTCTTCGTCCAACCGTAGGTCATCGGTTCGCTGCCGGAGGCGCGCACGCCGAGAGCCGCGTCCTGTCCCTGAAGGATCGCAAGATCTCCTGTCGACCAGACGATCTCGGGAGCGAAGCGCTTTTCCGTCAATTCCGCGTCGCGGCTGGAGACGCTACCGAAGCTGTTGCTTACCACCACTTGATATGTGCCCTGCGAATCCGCCGTCACCGGATCGATGATCAGCGAGTTTTCCCATTCTCCGGGCAGTGCCTCGTCGTTCTTGAACCACTGGTAGCGCAGCGGAGGAGGTGCCCTCCGCGCCCGCGCTCAAAACACCGCGCGCGCCGAGCGGGATCTTCAGATCCGCGGGCTCGCTGGCAATAATAGGAGGAGCGGGGCTGGCTCCGCGCAGGACGAAGGTCCCCGGCAAGCCGCCCATCGCGGTATCCACCGCGATGTGATAGATCACGCCTTCCACCGCGTTCAAATCCACCCGGCTCCACCGGTGCGTGACGCTCACGTCGTCGTTCGCCCCGACGAGCGAGAAGGTCCCCGGATTGGCCGAGCCTCCGGTGTAAACGGAAACCACCGTATCGGTATCGCTGCCCTCGGTATTCAGGCTGAATGGCCCGCTGACAGGAGCGGTCCAGCGGAACCAGAGGCTATGGCCGGCCACCGCCCCGGCAAAAGGCGCAGAGTTCTCGAAAGGCTGTGCGGTCGCACCGCGGTTGGACCCCGCCAGTTGGAAAGCCTCGCCTTCCAAAGCGACGGCCCGGCTCAGCAGGTCGTTCGCCGCCGTGAGTTCCAATTTCAAGCTGAAAAGTTCGCCCGACCCGCTGTCGCTCGCCGTGACGATCCAATAGTGTTTCCCGGATTCCGCCAGAAAGCGGGCGACAGTTTCCGTCGCCCCGGTCACCGGCATGCCGGAATCGTAGGCGACGCTCAGCGATCCGCGGGTGTCGCCGCTGAAGACCACCACCCGCTGGCCGGTCCCGAGCGATGCCGTGCTGACCGCGGCGAAGCCGTCGGACGGCGCCTGCCAGGCGAACCACAGCGTGCGCGACCCGGAGGCCGGCGAAAACGAGGCTTCGTCCGCCTCGCGGGTGGCGCTGCGGTTGCTGCCGCTCCATGTGGTGAAGTCGCCCGCCAGCACGAACGGGGTGTCGAACGGATCATTGGGAGCCCACAGGGAGTCAACCACCAGCAGGCGGTGAAGGTTGAGCCTACCGCCGCTTGCCACCCTGCCATCGAGCGCTGCCAGCTTGTCAGCCGATCGATAGAGACCTTCGATCAGCTCCTCCACACGGGCCGTGGGGAATTGCGCGCGGGCCAGCGCCAGCGCGCCGCTGACGTGCGGCGTGGCCATCGAGGTCCCCTGCAGAAAGCGGTAGCCCGAGACGCTATCGCTGTAGCTCGACCAGATCTGCCAGCCAGGTGCGGCAATATCCACCGAGTTGCGGCCGAAACAGGAGAATTCCGTCAACGAGTCGTTGGCATTGGTCGCGGCCACGGCAACGATGTTGGGCAGATCGAAACTGGATGGGTAATGCGGCAGTGAATCGTTGTCGGTGCCCGAGTTGCCGGCCCCCGCCACGAACGGGATGCCGGCATTCGCGCACGCGGCGATCGCGTTCCTCAGCGCGACGCTGAAGCCTCTCCCGCCCCAACTGGCGCTGATGACGTGCGCGCCCTTCTGGCGTGCATAATCGATCACCTTGATTCCGTCGGAAGTGGTGCCGCCGCCAGGACCGAGAAACCTGCCGGCCATCAGCTGGACGTTCCACGCGACTCCGGTCATGCCTAGACCGTTGTTGCCGCGCGCGCCGATGGTGCCGGCGCAGTGCGTGCCGTGACCCTGGATATCCATCGGGTCGCCATCGTTGCCATAAGCATCGTAGCCGAACACGTCATCGACCACCCCGTTGCCATCGTTGTCGATGCCGTCGCCCGCGATTTCCGCCGGATTCCGCCACATGTTTGCCGCGAGGTCCTGGTGGTCGTAGCGGATGCCGGTATCGGTGACGGCCACCACCACGCCGCTGGCATCGTTCCTGACGTTCCATGCGGCGACGGCATCGATGTCGGCTCCTGCGTTGTATCCGTTCACGCCGCTGCGGTTGTGAAGGCCCCAAAGCTGGTTGGCGGCGAAGGCCGGATCGTTCGGCTCCGCGCAGTGCCAGACGAGATAATCAGGTTCCGAAAACCCAACCACGTCCTCCAAGGCTGCCAGCGCGTCCATCCGGCGCGGGAGTTCCGCCGGGTCGTCCGCATCCGTGCCGAAGGAGACAAGCATGGAAAATTCGCCAACCGCTTCAACAACCGCGAAACCTTGTTCCGCAAGCCGCCTGTCGAGCGCCACGGCGTCGATGCCGGCGCGGGGTCCAACCAGCAGGTGATCGGCAACCATGACGATTCGGGAAACCACGTCACCGGTCTTGCCGGACCATGTTTCCACCACACGCAAGCGGGGGTATTTGAAAAGATCAGTTTGATAGATGGCGACCCGCTCGCGGTTGCCCAGCGCGTCGGCAGCACTCCATTGCTCGCGCACCACCCTCGATCCCGAAATCAGCGGATCCGAGGGATGCCGCGGCGCCGCGGCGTTCGCCGCGACGGGCGCGCCCTCCGCTGGACCGGGCTCCGCTTGAGTAAGGTTTTGAGACGGTGGCTCCTCAGCTTCAGCAGGCGGTGCTACCTCTTTTGGGACGCTGGTCTCCGCCTCCGAACGCATGGCCCGCAGATCGCCAGCCGGCCGTAGCGATATCGCGAGCCACCATGCCAAGCCGCAACAAACGACGAGGCCGGTTGCAAATAGCGTTCTGCGGCATGTGGCAGACAAACGAAACATGAAGGAAAACTAAAATTACCCGGTGGTGAGCAAGGAAAATCAAGGTTTCAGATCATAAGCTCAGGTCTCGCGCATTAAAATTTTTGGCGTTGGTTGCCCGGTGGATCGTCCCGGCGTGGCGGACCATGGCCGCGCCCGCCGTTTGCTCGCTGGCGTCCTTCTGCCGGTGGTCGATGCTCAATGGAGCAGCCCATCCCACCACTCGCTCCCGGCGACTCGGCAGCGGCGCTCGCTTTTACGCTCCGGGTGGCTGAAACGTCTGGCTGAATAATATTATGCTTTTAAAACATAATGTTCTCGTGCATGAATTTCTGCATGAGACTGGAATTCGTCAACCGGGAGGCGGAGCTTCTCGAACTGGATGCCGCCGCCCGGCGCGGGGGGCTGCTGGTGGTCTTCGGCCGCCGCCGGGTTGGCAAGACGCGCTTGCTTCGGCAGTGGATGGCGGGGCGGGGCGGGATGTTCAGCCAGGCGATCGAAGGGCCGTTGGAAATGCAGGTCGGGCAGGTTTTCGCCGACATCCGCGAGAGCTTGGAGACGCGTCTCACCCCGCGCGACTGGGAAGATCTGCTGGAGATCCTCGGGCTGCAGAAGAAGCCGTGGGTTCTTTGCCTCGACGAGTTCCCCTATCTCACGGCACGGGACGCGAGCCTTCCAAGCCGCTTGCAACGCTGGCTGGACGAGGGGATTCCGGAAGGCTGCCTGCTGATCCTCGCGGGTTCGAGCATGCGGATGATGCACGACCTTTTCCTCCATCGGGCGGCACCGCTTTATGGCCGGGCGCAAAAGTTGTTGCAGGTCGGGCCGATGGACTACCGCCCCTTCTGCCAAGCCTGCCGTCTGGACCCGGCTGCGGAGACCTCGTTCGAAAAATTCTCCTGTGTCGGTGGCATTCCGAAATATTGGGAGTTTGTCGAGGCGGGCAAGAGCGTGTTGGATCTGGTGGAGACCATGTTTTTCGACTTCGCACCCTACATGGAGCAGGAGCCGCGGCGGATCCTCAGCGATGAAGGTCTGGGGGGAGCGAACGCCCTTGCCGTGCTCGAAGCGGTCGGCCGCGGGGCGTCGCGAACCTCGGAGATTGCCGCGCGGCTTGGCATCGCGCCGACCAATCTGTCGCGGTTGCTGCAGCAGTTGATGGATGCCTCGGTGCTGACCCGCGAGCTACCGTTTGGCGAAAGCAGCCGCACGACCAAGAGAACCCTCTACCGCATCCAGGATCCGGCCCTTCGATTTTGGTTCGGGGTCTTTTCGCCGCACCGGAGCCTCTGGACGAGCTACCCGGAAGAGAAAAAGCATCTTCTGGTGCACGGACACGCCGCGTCCGTGTTCGAGGACTGGTGCCGCAGCCGTCACCCCGGTGCGTCGCGATATTGGGACAAGAGCGTCGAGATCGATCTGGTCGCCCCCGATCCCGTCGATCCCTCCCGGATGGTGGTGGGCGAGGTGAAGTGGAAGCGACTCACCCGCGCCGAACGGAAAGGTGTCCTTCATGATTTGGAACGCAAGTGGTTCAGCTCTCCTCTATGCGTCCGTCAGCCGGCACCCCGCTTCGTGGTCTTCGATGCGACCGAGATCAAGTTGAGTTAAACAGCGAGTTCTCGCGACTTCACATACCAGGCGGTGGGATTTCAACAACATGAATCGAATTCAACCCGTTGCGCGGCAGGTAGATTTCCGGATTGAGGAACAGTCCCGCCCCATGAAAACCACGCGGCCGATGCTTGATCCGAACTAATATCACCTATTGATTGGCAGACGGAACCTGCCGGAGTCTCGACCGCTCCGCGGGTTTTGCTTGAAGCGGCTTGCGGGTTCCCGGCGAGGTCCGGTTGCCAGGAATGAAAGTGCCGGATGGCAGTTCCACGAAGCTTGCCGCCTCGGCCAGGGCGACCGCTTCCTTCGGGGTCGGGGCCGACTCCGCCGCCTTGCGCAGCAGCGGTCCGGCGGCGGCTTCTCCCAGCACGACCATGCCGTTCATCGCCGCCAGCCGCACTTCGGGGTCCGGATGAGTCAGATAGGGCTCGATCAGCAGGAGCGCCTTCGAGTCGTAGGTGACCGAGGCTTGTTCAATGGCGTTGAGGATCGCGGCCCGCTCTTCGTCCGGCAGACCGGGGTCTTTCGCGCCCGGCTCCGGCGCTGCCGTCGGTGGGGTGACCGGGCCACGGTCGCTGCTCTTCGCAACCCGCGGTGTTGCCGTGCCCGTGCGGGGATTCTCAAGGGATGGCCGGGCCTCGTTCGGACGAGGCAGCAGGATGGCTCCCGCCCCCATCAGAAGAAGAGCGCCCCCGGCCGCCAGCAGTGTGCGGGATTTCATGGCGACGCGATCAGGGTTCGAAGGGTTCGGCTTCGGGATAGAGGTCCCAGAGGTCATGGACCGGCCATCCGGTGCCGAACAACCAGGATCCCTCCACGATGGATTGGTAGTCGAAGTATCCGCCGGAGCCGTCGGAAACGGTATCGTCAATCGTTCCCGAAATGGCGTAGATCGATCCCGGGCCGTTGAGGTAGCGGTTCTCGATCGTCGCGCCCGCGCGCACCGGACGCAGTGACAAGGTGTGCCGCCACATCCCCGCCAGGCTCATCGTGGTCCCCTCTTCCCCGGCGAAAGGCTGCGTCGAGAAGGTGAGGAGCACGTCGGTCTTGGTCGTCGACTCGTCGCGGGCCACCGTGGAGATGAGGTCGCCCGCGGAGTTGTAGCGGCCGGTGCTGGTCGCGCTCACCGTCGTGGCCTCGCCGAAGGTGGCGAGATTGAAGTAGTCACCGACGTAAACCGGCGCTTCGCCCGGCTTGGTGACGTAGTAGGTCGGAATCGCGCTCGACTCGTTGTAGACCGCCTTGAGCGACCAGCCGTAGATGCTGGGAATGACGCCGGCGTTGACCAGGAAGCCGAGGAACTCCCGGTTCGAGAGCTTGTAGGTGGCGACCCGCTCCTGGGATTCGTAGTTGTCCTCGATCAGGTTGCCGCGGGAATCGTAGCGCGACCACTCATTCTCATAGGCCGGGACCGTCGGGTACAGGGGGCGGCCGTTGGAATCCTTCTCCACCGTGCCCGCGACGGAGAACTGCTCGGTCAGCATCACGGTGACCAGCGACTCGGCGCCCGGCGCGGCGAGGGCGTTTCCGGAAAAAGCGGCGACCCCGCAGAGGCCGGCGAGGGGATTGCGTAGAAGTGTCATCGTAAAAGGAAAGACGCCGAAGCCGCTCATCCTATTCACGATGAATTCGAAATTCACCCCTTCTTCCGGCCGCTCATTCGCAGAGGGCCGGGTCGTCGCGCGCGGGACGGCCGGTCAGCCGCCGAACTCCTTCGGATTCTTCGAAATCAGGTAGGCGGTCACCTCGGCGACCTGCTTCGGCGTGAGGACCTGGCCCCAGGCCACCATCTTCGCGCCGTTGAGACCGGGCGCGTCGACCGGAGTGCCGTCGTTGATGATCTTGAAGATGTCCATCGGCTTGTTGCCATACTCCCAGACCCCGTCGACCAGCGAGCGGCCCGGCAGCGGCACCTTGGTTCCCGCCACGTCCATGGTCGAACTCAGGTCCGCGGCATGGCAGGCGACGCAGTTGGTCGAATAGATCGCCTCACCCGACGCGACGACCATCGGATCGGTCGCCAGCTCGCCGATCAAGGTCGCGTCATCGAGCGTGGCCATCATGGCGGCGAGTTCGGCTTCCTTCTTCTGGTGGAGCTCGCCGACCTGGGCGATGATCCTCTCCTGGTCGGTCTTGTAGATGCCGGTGTGGTAGTAGAGCGCCCAGTAGACGACGAACCAGACGATCGCCCCGTAAAAGGTGAACAACCACCAGTTGGGCAGCTTCTGGTCGAACTCCTGAATGCCGTCGTATTCGTGCTCGCGGAGCACGACCTCGCCTTCTTCCTTGGCGTAGTTGCCGCGTTTGATCTCGGGGTTCATGGATCGGATTTGTCTGGGGAATCGTGCAAGGGGAGTTCCGCCATGCGCTTGCGCTCCTCGGGGCGCAGGCGGAGCGCCCACAGCATGGCGAAGGCGAACACGGAGAACAGCACCCCGAAGGCGATCATCGGGACGAGGTTCGCCCATTCTTCAAGGATGACTCGTTTGAACATGGCGGTGGGGATTCAGGGGTTGGTCGTGGTTTCTCCCTTGCGGAAGGCATCGGTCTTGTCGGCCACCTTGCGGTAGCTGTCGGGATCGAGCGGCGTCGGGGCCGGCGGGCCCTCCTTGGTGATGACCTGGTAGCTGCCGAGCTTCTGCATGTAGGCGATCAGCGCGACGACCTGGCTTTCGGAGAAGTGGCGCACCAGTTCCTCGGTGGCGGCTCCCTTCATCGGCTCGTAGCCGACCGGCGAATCGCCTTCGAACAACGAGCGGGCGATCGCCATGCCCTGCTCGCGGGCCTGCTGGTCGATCTCGTCCTTGGTCCAGGCCGGGTAGGGCACGCCGAGGCGGCTTTGGACGGCGATCTTGGAGGGCAGCGACTTGAAGTCGGTCTTCTTCTCGTAGAGCCAGGGATAGGGCGGCATGTTGGACTCCTCGTTGGCCCAGCGCGGGTTCATGAAGTGGAACCAATGCCACTTGTTGTCGCGCTTGCCGGAGCGGACGTGGGTGGAGCCGGCGACCAGCGGGCCGCCCTCGCGGGCGAGATCCGGGCCGGTGCGCTTGGAGCCCCACTGGTAGGGATGGTCGTAGAGCGATTCACCGAGGTGCGAGAAGTCATCCGTGACGCCGGCGCGGCCGTAGCGCATCACGTCCGGCATCAGGGTGCGGATCATCTGCGAGTGGCAGTTGTAGCAACCCTCGGTGACATAGAGGTCGCGGCCGGCGAGTTCGAGCGGGGTGTAGAGTTCCTGCAAGCGGCCCTCGATGTTCTTGGCGCGGTTCACCAGCAGCGCCGGACCGATCTGGACGCCGCCGCCGATCGCCACCGCGATGAAGATCAGCAGGGTGAAGGGCAGGTAGTTGCGGAGCAGGCTTTCGTGCCACTGGTCCCAGGCGTGGCCCTTGCGGCGGAAGGTGCGGACGGCCTGGACGGCCAGCAGCGCGGTGACCAGCAGCGCGGCCTTGTCGGCGTGCGGCGGCAGGAAGAACCACAGGATCATCGCGGCGAGGCCGGCGACGCTGTAGGCGACCGGGTCGTTGAACAAGCCCCTGGCGAGCGGCATGCGGTCGTAGTCCTTCTCCGGAATGGTGACTTCCACCGTGTCGTCGTACGGCTGGCCGGAGCGGGCGGTCTTGTAGATATTATAAGCGCAGAGCCCGAAGCCGACGAGATAGAGCGTGCCGCCGATCGAGCGGAGGATGTAGGGGAGCTGGATCGCCTTGAGCGTTTCCACGAACTCGTATTTCAGGGTGGTGCCGCCTTCCGCGACCTGGCCGAGCATCAGGCCCTGCATGATGCCGGCGGTCCACATCGCGACCACGTAGAGCAGGATCCCGACGAGCCCGATCCAGAAGTGCATGTTGGCCAGCGAGGCGGACCACAGCTTGGTTTTCCACAGCCGCGGGGCGAGCCAGTAGAACAGGCCGGCGGCCATGAAGCCGTTCCAGCCGAGCGCGCCGGAGTGGACGTGGCCGATGCCCCAGTCGGTGTAGTGCGACAGCGCGTTGACGGCGCGGATCGACAGCAGCGGGCCCTCGAAGGTCGCCATGCCGTAGAAGGTGATGCCGGCGACGAAGAACTTGATCACCGGATCGGTGCGGAGTTTCGCCCATGCCCCGCGCAGGGTGAGCAGGCCGTTCAGCATGCCTCCCCAGGAAGGGGCCCAGAGCATCAGCGAGAACAGCATCCCGAGCATCTGCAGCCAGCGCGGCAGCGAGGTGTTGAGCAGATGGTGCGGGCCGGCCCAGATGTAGAGGAAGACCAGCGACCAGAAGTGGACGATCGACAGCCGGTAGCTGTAGACCGGCCGGTTGGCCGCCTTGGGCAGGAAGTAATACATGATCCCGAGGATCGGGGTCGTCAGGAAGAAGGCCACCGCGTTGTGCCCGTACCACCACTGCACCAGGCCGTCCGCGAAGCCGCCGAAGAGCGGGTAGGAGTGGAGGATCGAGGTCGGGATGGAAAGGTGGTTGACGATGTAGAGCATCGCGATCGTCACGAGGGTCGCGATATAGAACCACAGGGCGACGTAGAGGCTCGGCTCGTTGCGCTTGGCGAGGGTCCAGAAGAAGTTGATGGCGAAGACCACCCAGATCAGGGCGACGGCGATGTTGATCGGCCAGATCAGCTCGGCGTATTCCTTGCCGCGGGTCAGGCCGGCGGGCAGGGTGACCGCGGCGGCCACGATGATCAGCTGCCAGCCCCACATGTGGACCTTTGACAGCAGGTCGGAGGCGGTGCGGCATTTGCACAACCGCTGGGTGGAGTAGTAGATGCCGGCGAACATCATGTTGCCGACGAAGGCGAAGATCACCGCGTTGGTGTGCAGCGGGCGGAGGCGGCCGAAGGTGATGTACTGCAAGCCCTCGCCCTTGAAGAGGCCGAAGCTGATGGCCTCGATGACTTTGCCGTTCATCTGCCACCAGGAAAGCTGGGTGGCGCAGATCACGCCGACGAGCATGCCCACGATGCCCCACACGATGGAAGCGATCATGAACTGCCGCACGGTGCGGTCGTCATAGGTGATGGTGGTCGTTCTGGCGGTCGCGGTGTTCATTTCGGAAGAGGCTTGTCGTCGTCGTCGAGGGGAAGCAGGGAGTCGCGTTCGGGCGAGGACCGGCGCGAGCGGCGGAATTCGCCGGCGAAGCAGCAGATGAAAATCCCGGCGAGGCAGGAGCTCACGAGAATGGTGAGGGCGATTACTTCCATGGGACTGGCGCGAGTTGAGAGCATGTCCGGCAGCGCGTCGCCGCGTGGATTGCCGGAGGATGCGCGGATCTTCTCAAACCGTGTCGGCCATCTCGAGGGTGGCCGCCCATTCGAGATAAGTGTCGCCGATGATCGCGGGCAGCGAGCGCTCGCAGAACAATTCCGGGCTCAGCACCAGGTGGAAGCTCCGGCCGCCGAACGGAGCCGGGCCGAGCGACACCCGGAAGATATTGCCGAGCGGCGCGCAGGCCTCGACCGCCAGCGGGCCGTCGAGCACCGCGTGACCCCGGTTGGCGAGCGCGGCGAGCACCTTGCGGCGACCGCAGGGGCTAGCCGGCGGACAATTCTTGCACGTCTCGCCGAGACCCAGCAACCCGCGCTCCGTCGGGGTTTCCGCGATCGTCTGGATCAAGCCGGGCGTGAAGGCGGTCCAGTTGCCGGCCGCATCGTCATCGAACTCGTTGAGGTGGCTCGCCACCGCGGCGGCGAGATCCACTTTCAATTCCGGGAAACCGTGCAGGACGATGCCGGGCGCGGAGCTGACGGCCCCGGTCAGGAACCAGCGGTGGAAGGCGGGTAAGTCTTTCGCGAGCATGACGGCAAGGCTCGCACGCTAGGCTCCATCCCGGCAGCGGTCTCCGCGCCGATTGGTGAAAGATTCGCGGATTCTCTCATCCCGCCCGCGCCGGCAGCGCAGAAAACGTTCGCCATCCGGGGCCGGCTCGTTCGTGATTCCCGCCGTGATCCATCCCACCGCGATCATTTCCCCGGAAGCCAGGCTCGGCGCGGACGTCCGCGTCGGTCCCTACTGCGTGATCGGTGCCGGCGTCGAGCTCGGCGACGGCTGCGTGCTGGACTCCCATGTCGTCCTCGACGGGCCGTCGAAGTTCGGCCGGGAGAACCGCTTCTTCCCCTTCGCCGCGGTCGGCGGCAAGAGCCAGGACCTGAAGTACCAGGGCGAGCCGACCTACCTCGAGGTCGGCGACCGCAACGTGTTCCGCGAGAACTGCACCATCCACCGCGGCACCCACGACCACACGCCGACCCGCATCGGCTCCGACAACCTGTTCCTGTGCTATTCCCACGTTGCCCACGACTGCCAGGTCGGCAATCACGTGATCCTTTCCAACAACGGCACGCTCGGCGGCCACGTGGTGGTCGAGGACCACGCCATCGTCTCCGGGCTGGCCGCGGTGCACCAGTTCTGCCGGATCGGCTGCCATTCGATCATCGGCGGCTGCGCCAAGGTGATCCAGGACGTCCCGCCCTACCTGATCATCGACGGCAACCCCGCGACCACCCGCGGCCTCAACCTGGTCGGCCTCCAGCGGCGCGGCTTTGCCGAGGACGACATCAAGGCGCTGAAGTCGGCCTACAAGAAGCTGTTCCTCCGGAAAGAGAACAACCTCGCCAGCCAGCTCAGCTCGCTCAAGGCCGACCGCCCCGCGAACCACGGTCCGGTGAAGCACCTGATCGCCTTCATCGAAGGCTCGCAGCGCGGGGTGACCCGCTGATCACGGCTTCAGCGCGACCCGCAGGATCCGGTCGTCGGAAGTCAGGTAGAGTTGCTTGCCGTTCGCGCCGAAGGCCACGTTGGCGGTCGGGCGGCCGCACAGGATCCGGCCTAACAGCTTGCCCTGCGGATTGAAGATCAGGCAGCCGCCGGGGCCGGTCGAGAAGACGTTGCCCTTGGCGTCCACCTTGAGCCCGTCCGGCGCGCCGGGGCCCTTCAGGTCCTTGCAGTCGAAGAACACCTTGCCGCCGTCGGTCGTGCCGTCGGCCTTCAGCGGGTAGGCCATGATGATCGGGGCCGGGCCGTGGGACTGGGCGACGTAGAGGGTTTTCCCGTCGGGAGAAAGCGCGACGCCGTTCGGCCGGTCGAGCTCGCGGGTGAGCAGCGTGACGACGCCTTGCGGGGTGACGCGGTAGACCCCGTGGAAATCCAGTTCGCGGAACTGCTCGCCGCCCAGCCCGTAGGGCGGATCGGTGAAATAGACGTCGCCGTTCGCCGCGATCGCCAGGTCGTTGGGGGAATTGAAGCGTTTGCCGTTGTAGTTGTCCGCCAGCGTGCGTTTGCCGCCGCCGGGGGTCAGGTAGGAGACGCGCCGGTCGCCGTGCTCGCAGAAGTGGAGTTGCCCCTTGGCATCCAGCGCCAGCCCGTTCGAGCCCGGCTCGCGGCCGTAGGCCCCCACCCCGGTGAAGCCCGACGGCTTCATGAAGACCGACACCTCGGTGTCGCCCTCCTTCCACTGGTAGATCGTGTTGCGCGGCACGTCGGAAAACAGCAGGCGCTGCTCCTTTTCGTCCCAGACCGGCCCTTCCGCCCAGTCGAAGCCGGTGCACAGGGTTTCGATTTTCGCCTGCGGATCGAGGATCGCGTCCAGCGCGGGGTCGAGGCGTTCGATGCTTTCCTGGGCGGAAGCGAGGGCGGGCAGGAGGAGAAGGAGACGGAGGGTTTTCATGGTTGGGCTATCCTTTACGTGAAGCGCGCCGCCCCGTCTCCGGGCAAGCCTGTCATGCCGGCGCGCCGGCGGTCCTCCTCACACCATGATCTCCTTCACCACCTTCGCCGGCTCCACCCCGGTCAAGCGCTGGTCGAGGACCTGGAACTTGAAGGTGAGCTTCTCGTGATCCACGCCGAGCAGGTGGAGGATGGTCGCGGCCGTAGGTTTCCTTGGTCAGTCCGCCCTGTGAATCGACCGTGCGGCCGAACTCGCCGCCCCAGACCACCAGCGTGTCGTCGAACAAGCCGGAGGCGAAGGCCTGGTCGCGGGCCAGCAGGTTCGCCAGGCCGGCCCACGCCAGCGCCTTGCCGGAGCGGCCGAGGAACTGACGGCGGGTCGCCAGATCCAGCCAGTGGCGTTTCAGCGCGGCGGGCAAGGGCAGGTCGAGCACGGAGGGACCTTCGCCGGAATGGTCGGAGCAGGGATGCATGTTAGGAAAGGGTTGCGACTATGGATGCGTGTACTGGACCGCGGACTTTAGTCCGCACGTAGATCTCGGGCGGACTAAAGTCCGCGGTCCAGTATATC